>NZ_JBFBGL010000020.1:0-125311 GCF_040684635.1 Amycolatopsis sp. NPDC089917
TAGACCTGCATCTCCCAAAGGGAGTAGCCGTAACTGGTGGCGCGCTTGGTCCCGACGAGACGCAGGTAGCGGCCCCGGGCGGACAGGCCGGTGAGCCCTCGACCCAGTGCGGTCAACACGACAACCCGGTCACGAGGTCTGCAGCGCCCGCAGCTCTGCAGCCATCGCCGCCGAATCGTGCTCCGGCCCGCACCCCTCCACCAGGATCAGGTCGCCGGGGATGTGGTCGGCGCGCAGGTGCAGGATCTCCTGATAGGCGGGCGACGCGTACCACTCGCGCGCCACGCTCATGCTCGGGAACCCGATCATCACCAGCGCCCCCGGCCACTCCCCTTCGAGAACCTCGACCCCGGCCCCGTGCACGAGGAACTCGCCGCCGAAGGGGTCGAGAGTGGCCTGGATCCGCTCCAGGTACTCGAAGACCTCTTCGGTCGGCGCGCCGGTGGGGCGAAGGTGAGCGATGCCGTACGCGTTCATGTCGTCCTCCCAGGTTGGTCGTCCTGGAAGGAATCCTGTCCGAGCGAACGTGCGGCGTCGATTACCCGGGAGGTAAAGCTCAGAACTCCGCGACGGCGGCGAGCGCCTCGGGCAGGGTGAACGCCCCGGCGTAGAGCGCCTTGCCGACGATGGAGCCTTCGACACCGTCGCGGGCCAGGGCGGCCAGCGCGCGGAGGTCGTCCACACTGGACACTCCGCCGGAGGCGATGACCGGTGCGTCGGTGCGGGCGGCGACCTCACGGAGCAGGTCGATGTTCGGGCCCTGGAGGGTGCCGTCCTTGCTCACGTCGGTGACGACGTAGCGCTGCGCGCCGTCGCGGTCGAGCCGGTCGAGGACCTCCCAGAGGTCACCGCCATCCTGTGTCCAGCCGCGGGCCGAAAGCCGGTGCCCGGCCTCGGTGATCCGCACGTCCAGCCCGATGGCGACGCGGTCGCCGTAGGAGGAGACGACCTTCGCGGTCCACTCCGGGTCCTCCAGCGCCGCGGTGCCGAGGTTCACGCGACGGGCGCCGGTGGCCAGCGCGGCCTCCAGCGAGGCGTCGTCGCGGATGCCGCCGGACAGTTCGACCTGGACGTCGAGCTTCGCGACGACGTCGGCGAGCAGTTCGCGGTTGGAACCCTTGCCGAAGGCGGCGTCGAGGTCCACCAGATGGATCCACTCCGCCCCGTCACGCTGCCAGGCGAGCGCCGCCTCCAGCGGGCTGCCATAGGAGGTTTCGGTGCCGGCCTCGCCCTGGACGAGTCGCACGGCCTGGCCATCGGCCACATCAACGGCGGGAAGGAGCGTGAAAGTCACGCGCACACTCTAAGCGAGGGTCCGCAGCCAGTTGCGCAGCAGGTGCGCCCCGGCGTCCCCGGACTTCTCCGGGTGGAACTGCGTCGCCCACAGCGGCCCGTTCTCGACGGCGGCGACGAAGTCCTGGCCGTGGTTCGCCCAGGTCACCTTGGGCTGCTGCCCGGCGAGGCCGGAGTCCAGTTCCCAGGTCCGCGCGGCGTAGGAGTGCACGAAGTAGAACCGTGTGTCCGCGTCGAGCCCGGCGAACAGCTGCGAGTCCTCGGGGGCACGGACGGTGTTCCAGCCCATGTGGGGCAGGACGTCGGCCTCCAGCCTGTCGACCGTGCCCGGCCACTCACCGGCGCCCTCGGCCTCCACACCGTGCTCGACGCCACGTTCGAACAGGATCTGCATGCCGACGCAGATGCCCAGCACGGGACGGCCACCGGCGAGACGTTTGCCGATGATCTTCTCCCCCGACACCGACCGAAGCCCCTCCATGCAGGCCGAGAAGGCGCCGACACCGGGGACGACCAGGCCGTCCGCCTCGAGCGCGGCATGCGGGTCGGCGGTGACCTCGACGCCTCCGCCGGCGCGCTCGACGGCGCGTTCGGCGGACCGGAGGTTGCCGGACCCGTAGTCCAGGATCACCACGCGAGGAGTAGCCACGTGCCCAGGTTAGCGGACCGGATTTTCTGCGGATTCCCTGTTTCGGCCTTCACTCGACTGGGTATTAAGGCCTCCGAGTGAAAGGCCGGCGCAGGACCGCCCTGCACTTCTGGAGGAACAATGCAGGACGCAGACGAGCTGACTTGCCTGCTCCGCGCCTGGCGCGAGGACATCGACAGCGTGCCTTTCCCTACCTTCGCGGAGCTGCTGATCCCGGCGCAGAAGAAGCGCTCCGCTCCCGGGGTGGTGGCCTCGGCATCGGTTCAGGTGACGAAGACCACCGGATGGCGCGATCGCTGACACCCGACTCCGGTCCGGTGTGTGGTTTTCTTCTTGGGTAGGTGCCGAACCGAGCCGACCAGGAGTGACCGCATGAGCAGCAGCCCGGATCCGCGCGACTTCCTCGATCTCGACGCCGAACTCTCCGCCGAGGACCGGGCCATGCGCGACGCCGTGCGCTCCTACGCGCACGACCAGCTCCTGCCGAACATCGCCGAGTGGTACGAAACCGGCGCCCTGCCCGCCGCCGAACTCGCCAAGGGATTCGGGCAGCTCGGGCTGCTCGGCATGCACCTGGAGGGGTACGGCTGCGCCGGCACCAGCGCCGTCGCCTACGGCATCGCCTGCCGCGAACTGGAGGCCGTCGACTCCGGGCTGCGCAGCTTCGTCTCCGTGCAGGGTTCGCTGGCGATGTACGCGATCCACAAGTGGGGCACCGAGGAGCAGAAGCAGGAGTGGCTGCCGCGGATGGCCGCCGGTGAGGCGCTCGGCTGCTTCGGTTTGACCGAACCGGACGCGGGCAGCGACCCCGGCAGCATGCGGACCCGCGCGAGGCGCGACGGCTCGGACTGGGTCTTGAGCGGCTCGAAGATGTGGATCACCAACGGAACCGTGGCCGATGTCGCGGTCGTCTGGGCTCAGACCGACGAGGGCGTGCGCGGCTTCGTCGTCCCCACGAACACGCCGGGCTTCACCGCGAACGAGGTCAAGCACAAGCTGTCCCTGCGTGCCTCGCTGACCGCGGAACTCGTGCTCGACGGCGTCCGCCTGCCGGATTCGGCGGCGTTCCCCGAGGTCCGGGGACTGCGCGGACCTCTGTCCTGCCTGAACGAGGCGCGCTACGGGATCCTGTTCGGCGTCGTCGGCGCCGCCCGCTCCTGCTACGAAAGCGCACTGGAGTACACGCTGAGCCGGGAGCAGTTCGGCAAGCCGCTGGCCGGCTTCCAGCTCACCCAGCGCAAGCTCGCCGACCTCGTCGTCGAGGTCAACCGCGCGGGCCTGGTCGCGCTGCGGATCGGACGGCTCAAGGACGCCGGGACGCTGCACCACAACCACGTCAGCTTCGGCAAACTCGCCAACGTCCGCTCGGCGCTGGAGGTCGCCAGGACCGCGCGCGCCATGCTCGGCGCCAACGGGATCTCGCTGGAGTACCCGGTGATGCGGCACATGTCGAACCTCGAAACCGTGCTGACCTACGAAGGCACCGAAGAGATGCACGCGCTCTCGCTCGGCCAGTCGGTCACCGGGATCGCCGCCTTCCGCTGAGCCGCCGAAACTGTCGGTGCGGGCCTCTAGGGTCCGCGCATGACCGATTCCGCCGAGTTCCAGTCCGCCGTCGAGCTGCGCCGGTACACCCTGCGCCCCGGCCGCCGCGACGAGCTGATCGCGCTCTTCGAACGCGAGTTCGTGGAGAGCCAGGAAGCCTGTGGCATGCGCCTGTTCGGCCTGTTCCGCGAACCGGCGGAACCGGACGGGTTCGTGTGGCTGCGCGGTTTCCGGGACATGGAGACCAGGCGGGCCGCGCTCGAAGCGTTCTATACCGGGCCCGTGTGGCGTGACCACGGTCCGGCGGCGAACGACACGATGATCGACTCCTCGGACGTCCTGCTGCTGCGCCCGTCCGGGCCGGGTTTCCCCGCTCCGGACGGCGCCGAGGGATCGGTCGTGCTGGCGACGGTGTGCCATCCGATCGGCCCCGTCAAGGAGTTCTCCGAGCATTTCGCGGAGACCGTGGCCCCCGCCCTGCGGGAATCCGGTGTGGAGACGTTCGGCCACCTCGAAACGGAGCCCGCGGAGAACACCTTCCCCCGGCTTCCCGTGCGGGAGGGCGAAACGGTGTTCGTCTGGTTCGCCAAGTTCCCCGGCGTCGAAGCCCTGGGCGCGCACCGGGAGCTCCTCGCCCGGTTGGGCGCCGGGCTCGAAAGCAGGCTCGAACGCCCTTGGCTGCAGCGGGAACTCGCCCCGACCGCGCGGTCAGTCCTGCGCTGAAAGGAGGTCCGCGAGTCCGTCCGGGTACAGGATCGCCTTGCCGCTCACGACGTCGGCCATCGGCAGCCAGTGCACGCGCGCGCCGTCATCGAGCACCACGCCGACCTCGTCGCGCCCGTAGAACGACTTGTCGGTCAGCTCGGCGGTGAACAGGAAGACGATCTCGTGTCCCGGCCTGCCCTCGAAGGTGAACACGTTCTCCAGCACGGCGATCTGCTCGACCCCGGTCAGCTCCGCCGCGAGCTCCTCCTGGAATTCGCGGTGGAGCGCCTCGACGGCGGTCTCCCCGAACTCGATCCCGCCGCCGAGCGGACGGTGGTAGGTCTCCCCTTTGGCGTTGTCGCGGCCTTCGAACACGAGAAGGTCTTCGCCCCGACGGACGATCCCGAGCGCGAGCGGGCGGATCTTCGTCATTCCGGCGACGCTAGCGGAGGAATTCCTTGACCGACAAGGCGATCGAACCGGCGTCGAGGCCGTGTGCCAGATCGTGATCGGCCATCTCACCGTAGATCCGGACTTCGGCGTCGCGCCGGACACCGAGCGAGAGCAGCCGGTGCGGCGTCTCGGACAGCGCGCTCCCCACCACGTGCGCCGAGGTGCCCGCGAGGTAGGGCTCGATCAGCACGACGTCGGTGCTGCCCGCGGCCTCGACGGCCGAGCGCAGCCCGGCGGCGTCGAACGGCCGGATCGTCGAGGTGTAGAGCACGGTCACGTCGAGATCGGCGGTCGCTTCCAGCACCCGGTCGAGCATCGGCCCGACGGCCACCACGACACCGCGGCCGCCTCCGCGCAGCGTCTGCAGGCCGGCGCCCAGATGCGGTTTCGCGTTCTCCTGCGCGGAAAGGCGGAGGTAGACGCGCCCGTCGCCCGGGATGGACTCCAGCAGCAGCCGCCGCGCCTCTTCGGGATGCCCGGGCACGTGCACGGTCCAGCCCGGCAGCGTGTCGATGAGCGCCACGTCCCCGGGCGCCTGGTGCGTCCGCCCGGCCGTGGGCATGTCGTAGGACGCGCCCGAAGACACCAAAACGGCGCCGACGTCCTGATGCCCGAGGTCGAGTTTGACCTGCTCGAAAGCCCGCTCCACGAGGAACGACGAGAAGGTGTGGACGATCGGGCGCATCCCGGCGAGCGCCAGCCCGCCCGCGGTGCTCATCATCAGCTGCTCACGGATGCCGACGTTGAGCACCCGGTCCGGATGTTTCCGGGCGGCGAAGGCGAGCTGCGCCGCGGAGATGTCGGCGAGCACGACGGCGACGTTCGGGTCGGTGTCGAGGATCTCGGCGGTGGCGCTGAGGAACGTCTCACGCATGTCCACGGTTTCAGCCCTTTCGCTCGACGGTTGCGACCACGGCGAGCGGCCGGTCCGGGTGGGGTGTGGTGAAGGCTTCGTGGAGCGCCTCGTGATCGCGGCCGTCGACGGTGCGGGTGACCCAGCCCTCGACCTCGAACCGGCGGGCGATCCCGCCGGGCCAGCCGTGAGTGGCCGAAGAGTTGTCGACGACGACGGCGGTCAGCTGCGGCATGCCGATGCGGCCCGCGACCGCGATGGCCTCCTGGTTGGAGCCTTCGTCGAGCTCCGCGTCGCCGACCAGGGTGACGACCTTGGCGTCCCGGAATCCCTTGGCGCGCAGGCCGAACACGGTGCCGATGGCGAGCGGGAGCCCGTGGCCGAGCGAGCCGCTGGCGATCTCGGCACCCGCCAGTCTCGCCCGGTCGGGATGGTGCCCCAGCCGGGACTCCGCCGACGTCCAATCGGCGAGTTCCTCTTCGCGGATGAACCCTTTCTTCGTCAGGACGGCGTAGTAGGCCATCGGCCCGTGCCCCTTCGACAGCAGGAAGCGGTCGCGCCCGGGATCCCGGAAGGTCTCCGGAGTGATGTCGAGCACTCGGTCGTAGAGCACCCACAAGACGTCCACAGTGGACTCCGCGGCGGCTTGATGCTTCTCGTCCCCGGTCATCAGCGAGATCAGCCGCGGCAGATCCTCGTAGCCGGTCTTCGTGTCGGTGGTCATGAACCGAGCGTGCAACCTCGACTTAGGTCGAAGTCAAGGCTAGCCTGGCGACGTGACGAGACTGGCTGAACACCTGAGCATCGGGCAGGTCGCCGACCGCAGCGGCGTGCCCCACACGGCTTTGCGTTTCTACGAGGACAAAGGGCTGATCAGCTCGGAGCGATCGGCGGGCAACCAGCGGCGCTACGCGCGGTCGGTGCTGCGCCGGATCGCCTTCATCCGCGCCGCGCAGCGGGTCGGCCTCAGCCTGGACGACATCAGCTCGGCACTGGAGACCCTGCCCAGGGACCACGCCCCCACCAAGGCCGACTGGGCCCGCCTTTCGCGGGGCTGGCAGGACGAACTCGACGCGCGGATCGACGCGTTGCAGCGCCTGCGGGACAGGCTGACCGGCTGCGTCGGCTGCGGTTGCCTGTCCCTGCGCAGCTGCGGGCTCTACAACGCCGACGACCAGATGTCCCGCTTCGGCCCCGGCGCGGGGAAACTGCGCCCGGCTTCCGAGGGCGGCATCTGAATTCCGTTGCCACGCGGGTACCGGATGTGCGTCACTGGGACGCGAAATGGACAAGAAACACCTCATCCGAGCCTCGAAACGGCTCTCACGTCACCTGCGGCACGCACCCGGCGACATCGGCATCACCCTGACCTCGGACGGCTGGGTCGACGTCGACACGCTCCTGGCCGCCTTGCGGCGCAACGGCTTGCGCCTCACCCGCGCCGAACTCGACGAAGTGGTCGAGGGCAACGACAAGCGGCGTTTCGCCTTCGACGACGACGGCCTGCGGATCCGCGCCAGCCAGGGCCACAGCGTCGAGGTCGACCTCGCGCTACCCGCCGCCACGCCGCCCGACGCGCTCTATCACGGCACCGTGTCCCGGTTCCTCGACGCGATCCTGCACGAGGGACTCCGGCCGATGAACCGGCACGCCGTGCATCTTTCCGCGAACATCGAGACCGCGCGCACGGTCGGCGGCAGGCGCGGCGTCCCGGTCGTGCTCCTCGTGGACGCGCGGGGCATGACGGCCGCCGGGCACGAATTCCAGGTGAGCGCCAACGGTGTCTGGCTCGCCACCGTCGTTCCGCCGGAGTTCTTGCGGCGCCTAGACGAGGCCGTTGGCTCGCAGTAGTCCCAGCGTGCCCACGGTGAACATCCCGTTCCACTCCAGCGCGGCGGCAGGCGAATAGCTCGTGTAGTCGACTCGCCAGCCGCCGTCTTCGTGCTGCCCGCCCGCCACCCGGCGCAGATCCGCTTCGATGACCTCCGGCCGGAAGAGCTTCCTTGCCGGTCCGTCCGGGTCCGGGGCGAAGTCGAGCGGGCGCATGGCCTCGCCCTCGATCCCGCCGCCGACGGCGACCACACCGTCGTCCGGGACGAACCGGCCGAGCTTCCCGACCAGGCGCGCGTCGCCCAGCGCGTCCACCAGCTTCATCGCGAAGGCGAGCACGAGCGCGTGTGGCGCCTCGTCGAGTTTCTCGATCTCGTCGAGGCAGTAGCTCGTGGCCTTGGCCAGCCAAGGATGCGCGGCCACCGCCGGATCGTGCGCCGCGACGCGATGCGCGACCAGCGCGACGATCGCGGTGATCTGCAACGAGGAGATGGACGGGTCGGCGCCCGCCCAGAACGGCGCGCTGCCGAACGGATCCGGCATCGGGACCGCGAACGGGATCCCGCCGTCGGGGAGGGAGATCGAAGCGAGCCAGTCGCAGAGTTCGGCCGCCCGCGGACTGGTCACCGGACCGATGTCGGCGAAGACCTCGAAAGCGTGCAGCGCGCCACCGGGCTGGCTGGTCGCCGAGCGGCAGTCGGGTTCGAGCCCGTGACCGTAGCCGCCGTCGGGATTGCGGTACCCCTCCAGCACGGCGAGCGCCGCCGCCGGGTCACCGTCGCGGAAAAGGACCTCGAAACGCCGCCTGTCGAGCAGGCGGGCCTGGGTGGCCATGAAGGCGGCCGCGGAATCGATGTCGATGTTCATGCCGACAGGGTCGCGCGGATCGCGGCGCCTGTCTTGAACACATCGGTCACGTGGTGCGGCGGCGCGGGCGGTTGTAGAGCTTGCGGCCGACCGTCAGGAGCGTCTCGCGCAGCGTCTCGTCGTCGAGCGAGGCGACCTCGGGCGAGCCGCCCGCGACGGCGATCCCCGCCAGCAGCACCTGGGCCGTCACGATCGCGGTGAGGTCTGGATCCGGGCCGACCAGGATCTCCAGCAGCCGGTTCTTGAAGCTGGCCGAACTGTGCACGGACTTCTCGATCGCGCGGGCGATGCCGGGGTCGCTGGAGAACAGGGCGACCAGCGAGCGGTGCCGCACCACGAGATCGACGAAACCGTCGAGAAGGTGGTCGATCTGCGCACCCCGGGTGCGCTGGGCGCGGGCGTCGTCGACGATGCCTTCCAGTTCGAGCAGCACGGGCTCGGCGACGGATTCGGTGATCTCCGCCTTCGTCTTGAAGTGGTAGTAGACGGCTGCCTTCGTGACGCCGAGGGCGTCCGCGATCATCTGCAGCGAGGTGCCTTCCACGCCGTGTTCGGTGAACAGCCGCAACGCCGTGTTCAGTAGTCGCGTGCGGGTGTCCTCCGCTTGGACGACGTCCATGATCCCTCCTCGTTCAGCCGTCGGAGATTACGTCAAGCGGGCCCGTCGGGCCAAACGAGTACTAGCCGTGCGGCTAGTCACACACTTGCCGATCGGCTTGTAGCGCCCCAGCCGATCGGCTAGCTTGGAATGAACCTGATCGAGTGAACGGGAGACTTCTGTGGCCAGCTTCCTGTACCGCCTGGGCCGGTTCTCGTTCCGGCGCCGGGCACTGGTGACGGCGGTGTGGGCCGCCGTCCTGGTGGCCCTCGGCGCGGGAGCGCTGACCCTGTCCGGCCAGCTTTCGAACTCGGTGACCATCCCCGGCACCGAGTCGCAGAAGGCGATCGACCAGCTCGCGGACCGGTTCCCGGAGGCCGCGGCCGGTGGCGCGACCGCGCGCGTGGTGATCTCCGCGCCCGGCGGCCAGGACATCACCGAGGCCCCCGGTCAGGCCGCCATCGCCGGCATCGTGTCCCGGCTCGAAGGCGCGCCGAAGGTCGCGGGCGTGCTCAACCCGCTGCAGGCACAGGCGATCTCGCCCGACAAGCACGTCGCGCTGGCTCAGGTCAGCTACCGCGTCCCGGGTTTCGAGCTCACCGACTCCGACCGCGAAGCCCTGATGGCCGCGGCGGATCCCGCCCGGCAGGCCGGGTACACCGTGGACTTCGGCGGTGACGCGGTCCAGGCGATGCCCGCCACGAACGCCACCGAAGGCCTCGGTGTCGCCGTCGCCGCCGTCGTCCTGATCATCACCTTCGGCTCGCTGCTCGCGGCCGGGATCCCGCTGCTGACCGCGCTCATCGGCGTCGGCATCGGCATGGCGGGCATCACGACGGCGTCCGGTTTCCTCGAACTGAACACGAACACGCCGGTGCTCGCGCTGATGATCGGCCTCGCGGTCGGCATCGACTACGCGCTCTTCATCGTTTCCCGCTATCGGCACGAATTGACGATCGGCCGGGATCCGGAGGAAGCCGCCGGACGCGCCACCGGCACGGCGGGTTCGGCCGTGGTGTTCGCCGGGCTGACCGTGATCATCGCGCTGGCGGGCCTGACCGTCGTCGGCATCCCGTTCCTCGGCGAGATGGGCATCGCCGCGGCGATCACCGTCGCCATCGCCGTCGTCATCGCGCTCACCCTGCTGCCCGCCATCCTCGGGTTCGCGGGCGGCAAACTGGCCGGCGGCAAGATCCGCCTGCGGCGCAAGGAAAGCACGACGACGCACGGCGAGCGCTGGGCACGTTTCGTGGCCCGTCACCGGATCCCGGTGCTGATCGCCGCGATCGCCGGGCTCGCGATCGTCGCCGTCCCGGCCGCGAGCATGCAGCTCGGCCTGCCGAACGACAGCACCGCCGCGCCGGACTCCACCCAGCGCAAGGCCTACGACACCGTCGCGCGCAGCTTCGGCGAAGGCGCCAACGGCCCGCTGGTGATCGTCGTCGACCTCGCCGGCAGCACCGACCGGCAGGGCGCGCTCCAGCAGGCGGCCGCGGGGATCGGCGGACTCGAAGAACGCCCGATCGTCACGCCGCCCAAGACGAACCGGGACGGCGACCTGGCGCTGCTGACGGTCATCCCGAAGAGCGGTCCGAGCAGCACCGCGACCGAAGACCTCGTCAGCGACATCCGCGGCCTGAACGCGGGACTGGGCTCGGCCACCGGCGCGTCGCTGGCGGTGACCGGCCAGACCGCGGCCAACATCGACGTCTCGGAGAAACTCGCCGACGCGATGCTGCCCTATCTCGCGCTGATCGTCGGGCTCGCGTTCCTGTTGCTGATGCTGGTGTTCCGCTCGGTCGTGGTCCCGCTGAAGGCGACGCTGGGCTTCCTCGGTTCCGTGGTCGCGACGTTCGGCGCCGTGGTGGCGGTGTTCCAGTGGGGCTGGCTCACCGACGTGCTCGGGGTGAAGACGACCGGGCCGATCATGAGCATGCTGCCGATCCTGCTGATCGGCGTGCTGTTCGGGCTCGCGATGGACTACCAGGTGTTCCTGGTGACGCGGATGCGGGAGGAATACGTCCACGGCGCCGACCCGCAGCAGGCGATGGTCACCGGTTTCCGGCACGGCTCCCGCGTCGTGGTCGCCGCCGCGCTGATCATGATCAGTGTGTTCGCCGGGTTCGTGCTCGCGGAGTCCGCGCTGATCCAGTCGATCGGGTTCGCGCTGGCCTTCGGGGTGCTGGTGGACGCTTTCGTGATCCGGATGACCATCGTGCCCGCGCTGATGTCGCTGCTCGGGCGCGGCGCCTGGTGGCTGCCGAAGTGGCTGGACCGCGTGCTGCCGGACGTCGACGTCGAAGGCGAGAAGCTCGCGAAGCAGCTGGACGCTCCTGACGAGCGTGAGCTGGTCGACGCTTCGAAGTAGCCACTTCCGTGAAGGCCTCCTTGAGGGACTCTGGGTCCCTCAAGGAGGCCTTCACGGACTTGCGAGTGCCGTGCGGGCCTCGCCCAGTGCGAACCCGAGCAGGTTCAGGCCGCGCCAGCGTTCGGCATTGTCGACGTGCGGATGGTCGGCCGCGAGCCCGATGCCCCAGACGGCGTCCAGCGGACTGGCCTCGACCAGCACCCGGTTCTTGGTGCCGAGCAGGAAATCCCGCAGGTTCGGGTGCTGCCCGAACTTGGCGATGGTGCCGTCGAGGACGATGCCGTAGCGCTCGGCCTCCCAGCGGCTCTGATCGAATCCCCGTACTTCGCGGCCCAGAGCCTTGGCCTCGCGCGGATGCCGGGCTCCGAGGATTCGCGCGGCGCTCACGGCGTCGTCGAACAAGACCGCCTTGCGCCACATCATGTAATGCTCGGCCGTCGGAAACGTTTCGCCGTCCACAGTAAACCGGGCGGGCCACCACTGGCTGAAGCATTCCGGCCCGATCGCGCCGTCGCGCCGGGGCTGATGTCCCCAGAAGAACAGGAACTTGACGCGGCTCCCCGATCGCTGAAGCCGGACGACTTCGGCGACGGTGCGCGGGTTCTCGGACATGCCGGACAGCATGCCCGCCACCGTCGCGACGCGCAGCCGATTTACTTCTGACCGGAAAGCGCTACGCCAGCCAGGCGATGGCGCCGCCGATCGCCAGCAGCGCGCCGATCCCCAGGACGACGGCCATGAACTTGACGCTCTTCCAGGTCGCGTAGACGCCGCCGATCAGGAAGCCGCCGAGCGCGAACAACAGCACGGCGATGGTCGAGTTGCTCATGCCCGTCAGGCTGCCACACCCGCGGCGGTCCGTCCGCGCCGGGTGCGATGCGCTCCCGGCTGTGTCATGAAAGGGTCGTTCAGGACATCTTTTGTCCTGAACGACCCTTTCATGACAGGCGCCGCGGTGCGGACCACCGCATCCGGAGGACGAAACGCGGGACTAGAGGACGCCCTTCGTGGACGGGATGCCGCCCGCGCGCGGGTCCGGCTCGGTCGCGGCGCGCAGGGCGCGCGCGACGGCCTTGTACTCCGCCTCCGCGATGTGGTGCGGATCCCGGCCGTGCAGCACCCGCACGTGCAGCGCGATCTGCGCGTGGAACGACAGCGAGTCGAACACGTGCCGCGTCAGCACGAACGGGTAGTTACCGCCGATGGTGAAGCTGTTGAATTGCTCCGGCTCGCCGAGGTGCACGCAGTACGGACGCCCGGAGACGTCGATCGCGGCGTGCGCGAGGGTCTCGTCCATCGGGATCCACGCGTCGCCGAAGCGGCGGATGCCGCTCTTGTCGCCGAGCGCCTGCCGCAGGGCCTGGCCGAGCACGATCGCGGTGTCCTCGACGGTGTGGTGCGCGTCGATGTGCACGTCACCGGTCGCCTGCACCTTGAGGTCGAGCGAGCCGTGCACGCCGAACGCGGTGAGCATGTGGTCGTAGAACGGGACACCGGTGTCGATCTCCACCTGTCCCGTGCCGTCCAGGTCGAGCTGGACCGAGATGGACGATTCCCTGGTGGTGCGATCCACCTTGCCGACGCGACTCATCGCGGCACCTCCTTGCTGGCCTCGAGAAAGGCGTCGTTCTCTTCCGGCGTCCCGATGGTCACCCGCAGGTGTCCCTCGATGCCGACGTCCCTGATCAGCACGCCGTTGTCCAAATAGGACTTCCAGGTCGCGGGCGCGTCCGCGAACCGTCCGAAGAGGACGAAGTTCGCGTCGCTCGGGACCGGCGTGAATCCCAAGCCCAGCAACGCTTCCACCACCCTGTCGCGTTCGGCCGCGAGTTTGGCGACCGAGGCGAGCGTGGCGTCCGCGTGCCGCAAGGCGGCCCGTGCGGCTGCCTGCGTGAGCTTAGAGAGGTGGTACGGCAGCCGCACCAGCTGCAGCGCGTCGACGATCGCGGGCGCGGCCGCCAGGTAACCGAGCCGTCCGCCCGCGAAGGCGAACGCCTTGCTCATCGTGCGCGACACGATCAGCTTCGCCGGGTACTCCTCGATCAGCTCGACGGCGCTCGGCTGCGACGAGAACTCCGCGTACGCCTCGTCGACCACGACGATCCCCGGCGCCGCTTCGAGCAGTCCACGCAGTTCGCCGAACGGGATCGAGCCGCCGGTCGGGTTGTTCGGACTGGTCACGAAGACGATGTCCGGACGGCGTTCGCCCACCAGCGCGGCGGCCTTCTCCGTGTCGAGGCTGAAATCGTCGCGACGCGGCACCGGCAGCCAGTCGGTGCGGGTGCCCGCCGAGATGATCGGGTGCATCGAGTACGACGGCTCGAAGCCCAGCGCGGACCGGCCGGGTCCGCCGAAGGCCTGCAGGACCTGCTGCAGGATCTCGTTGGATCCGTTGGCCGCCCAGACATTCGACTCCGACACCAGCACACCGGTGGACACCGCGAGATAGTCCGCGAGGTCCTGTCGCAGCGCGACGGCGTCGCGATCCGGATAGCGGTGCAGCGAAGCGGCTTCGGCGCGGACGGCCTCGGCGACGTCGGCCACCAGCGCGTCCGGCGGCGGGTACGGGTTTTCGTTGGTGTTGAGCCGGATCGGCACGTCGAGCTGCGGCGCGCCGTACGGGGTCTTGCCCCGCAGGTCGTCCCGCAGCGGGAGCGCGTCGAGCGTGATCTCCTCGCCGATGCTCATGCCCGCTCCCCCTCGAACCGCGCCGTGATGGCCTCGCCGTGCGCGGGCAGGTCCTCGGCGTTCGCCAGCGCGACGACGCGGCCGGCGATCTCGCGCAGCGCGTCCTCGCTGTAGTCGACGACGTGCACGCCCTTGAGGAAGCTCTGCACCGAGAGCCCGGACGAGTGCCGTGCGAACCCGCCGGTGGGCAGGACGTGGTTCGACCCCGCGCAGTAGTCGCCGAGCGAGACCGGCGCGTACGCCCCGACGAAGATCGCGCCCGCGTTGCGCACGCGGGCCGCCACCGTCCGCGCGTCCGCGGTCTGGATCTCCAGGTGTTCCGCGGCGTACGCGTCGACGACGCGGACGCCATCGTCCACAGTGGATACCAGGATGATGCCGGACTGCTTGCCGCCCAGGGCTTCCGTCACCCGCTCGGAGTGCTTGGTCGCGGCCACCCGGCCGGTGAGCTCCTTGTCGACCGCGTCCGCGAGCTCTTCGGACGTGGTGACCAGCACGCTCGCGGCGAGCGGGTCGTGCTCGGCCTGGCTGATCAGGTCGGCGGCGACGTGCACCGGGTCGGCCGTCTCGTCGGCGAGGATCGCGATCTCGGTCGGACCGGCCTCGGAATCGATGCCGATGATGCCGCGCAGCAGCCGCTTGGCCGCGGTGAGGTAGATGTTGCCGGGCCCGGTGACGACGTCGACCGGCTCCAGCGTCGCGCCGTCGGTGTCGGTGCCGCCGTACGCGAGCAGCGCGACGGCCTGCGCGCCGCCGACGGCCCAGACCTCGTCGACGCCGAGCAGTTCGGCGGCGGCCAGGATCGTCGGGTGCGGGAGCCCGCCGAACGCGGCCTGCGGCGGCGAGCACACCACGAGCGTGCCGACGCCGGCGATCTGCGCCGGGACGACGTTCATCACCACGGTCGAGGGGTACACCGCGAGCCCGCCCGGCGCGTACAGCCCGACGCGCTCGACCGGGATCCAGCGTTCGGTGACGGTTCCGCCGTCGACGACCTCGGTCGTGACGTCCTGGCGGCGCTGATCGCCGTGGACCTTCCGGGCGCGGACGATGGACTCTTCCAGCGCCTCCCGGACGGCCGGGTCCAGGTTCGCGAGCGCGCTCGTGAGCTCCGCGGCGGCCACCCGGACACCGGCGGGGCGGACCTTGTCGAACTTCTCGGTGTACTCGAGAACCGCCTCGACGCCGCGATCGCGGACCGCCTCGACCACCGGCCGGACGTGATGCAGCGCCGCGTCCACGTCGTACTCGGCACGCGGGAGCGTGCTCCTGAGTTCGGCAACGGACGGGACCTGTCCACGCAGGTCGGTACGGTTCAGCATGGGTCAAGGGTACGAGGTGGCCGGATCGCCCCGAGCAGGCACACTGGGGTGGTGACCAGCGATCCCACGATGAGGGAGGCCTCAGTGCCGCGAATCGGGTTGTGCCAGCTCACGACGGCCGAGGATCCCGAAACGAACCTGAAGCTGATTCGCGAAGGCGTGGCGGCCGCGGCGGCCGAAGGCGCGCGGATCGTGGTCTTCCCCGAAGCGACGATGGCGCGCTTCGGCGTCTCGCTGAAGCCCCTCGCGCAACCGCTGGACGGACCGTGGGCGTCCACTGTGGCGTCCATCGCCGAAGAGCACGGCGTCATGGTCGTCGCAGGCATGTTCACGCCGTCGCCCGACGGGCGCGTGAGCAACACGGTGCTCGTCACCGGCGCCGGACATCACTTCGGCTACGACAAGATCCATCTGTACGACGCTTTCGGGTTCGCCGAGTCCGACACGGTCGCCCCGGGGACCGCGCCCGTCACCTTCGAGGTCGACGGCGTCACGTTCGGCGTCGCGACCTGTTACGACATCCGCTTCCCCGAACTGTTCCGGAAGCTGGCCGACGACGGCGCGGACATCGTCCTCGTGCCGACGTCCTGGGGCGCGGGCGAGGGCAAACGCGAGCAGTGGGAGGTGCTGGTGCGGGCCCGCGCGCTCGACTCCGGCTGCTGGGTGCTCGGCTGCGGGCAGGCAGATCCGGCCACGACGTCGACCCCGGTGAACCCGAAGGCGCCGACCGGGATCGGCTACTCGACGGTGTCCGACGGCTTCGGCCGCGTCCACACCCAGCTCGGCGCCGGGCCGGAACTGGTGGTCGTCGACGTGGATCCGGCGGTCAGCGGGAAGGCTCGGGCGGCGACGGGCGCACTGGCGAATCGTCGCCTTTAGCGTCCACCGATCGCTCGAAGAAGGATTCGAGCACCACGATCGTCTGCGTCCCCGTGACGCCTTCGATGGCGTACAGCCTGCGTAGCGATGCCTGCAGCTCCTCGGTGGTCGGCGTGCGCACCTTCACCAGGAGCGAGGCCGGGCCCGCGATGATGTGCGCCTCCACGACCTCCGGCAACGCCTCCAGCGCGGCCTTGGTCGGCGCGTCGCCCATCCACGAACCGGCCTCGACCAGCACGAACGCCATCACTCCCCGGCCGACCGCCGCCGGGTCGACGTCGACGGTCGTGCGCCGGATGACGCCCTGTTCGCGGAGTTTGCGGACCCGTTCGTGCGCGGCGCCCGCGGACAACCCGACCGCTTTGCCGAGCGCCGCGTACGCCTGGGTCGCGTCTTGCTGCAACTCGGTGAGCAGCATGCGATCTACGTCATCCACAGGTTGACCATATCAAGTTCGGCAATTCATGATTACCGCATTATCTCGTTCGGAGAACTGAGGATTTCATGGATATGGTCAAGGCACACTTCGAGGTCCTCGACGAGCGGTTCGCCCGCGTCAACGGGGACGAGTGGATGCGACGCCTGCACACCGGCTGCCGGTGGACCGAGGGGCCCGCGTACTTCCCCGCCGGCCGGTACCTGGTCTTCAGCGACATCCCGAACGACCGCGTCCTGCGGTGGGACGAGACCACGGGCGCGGTCGGCGTGTTCCGTGAGCCCGCCGGGTTCCACAACGGGCACACCGTCGACCGCCAGGGCAGGCTCGTCAGCTGCGAGCAGGGCGGCCGCCGGGTGACGCGCACCGAGCACGACGGCACGACCACCGTGCTCGCGGAGACCTATCAGGACAAGAGGTTCAACAGCCCCAACGACGTCGTGGAGAGCTCGGACGGCGCGATCTGGTTCACCGACCCCAGTTACGGCATCGACAGCGACTACGAGGGGCATCAGGCGGAGAGCGAGATCGGCGCCTGTCACGTCTACCGCGTCGACCCGGTGGACGGCTCCGTGCGGATCGTCGCGGACGACTTCTCACGACCGAACGGGCTCGCGTTCTCCCTCGACGAGTCGTTGCTCTACATCGCGGACACGCGGCAGAACCCCAGTCACATCAGGGTTTTCCCGGTGAACGACGGCCGGCTCTCCGGCGGCGAGGTCTTCGCGACCTCCGACGCCGGCGGTTTCGACGGGATAAGGCTGGACAACGCCGGACGGGTCTGGGCCGCCGCGCACGACGGCCTGCACTGCTTCGCGCCGGACGGCACGCGCATCGGGAAGCTGCGCGTGCCGGAGGTCTGCTCGAACCTGACTTTCGGCGGTCCGCGGCGGAACGACCTGTTCGTCACCGCGTCCAGTTCGGTCTATACGCTGCGGGTGAACTTCTCTGGACCACGCGTTTAGTCCTCTGGATGCGTGGAACTAGCGCAGCAGGCCCTCGCGGATCGCCACCCGCACGAACCCGGCCCGGCGCCGTTCGCCCGTCTTGTCCCGGATCCGGTCGAGATAGGACCGCACCGTCCGCACGCTGATGTTCAGGATCTCCGCCACGTCGACGTCCCGTTCGCCGGCCGCGACCAGGCGCAGCACCTGCTTCTCGCGTTCGGACAGGACGATCTTGGGTCCGGCGTGCCGGTCTTCGCTGTCCTGGATGATCATTCCGGCCAGCGTCGGCGACACGTACGCGTTGTCCTCGGCGATGGTGCGGATGGCGCGCAGGAGTTCGTCGCCGTCGACGTCCTTGGACAGGAAGCCCTTCGCCCCGGCCTGCATGGCGCCCAGCACTTCGGGCTGTTCGGCGTGGGCGGACACCACGAGCACCTTGTGCCCCATCTGCCCCACTTCGAGCACCGCGGCGGCGTCCTGGACACCGCGCAGCTTGAGGTCGAGGACGACGACACTGCCCGGAGGCTGGTCCTGGACGGCGAACCGCGCGACCGAATCGGCGACGGCGCCCAGCACGATGTCGGGCGCTTCGGTGAGGACGCGCGCGACGGCGTCCCGGTACAGCGGATGATCTTCGATCACCCCGACGTTGATCGGCGTGCTGCGTTTCGGCTGCTGCTCGTCTGCGTTCACCGGCGTCCTTCGAATCCGCCCGCGTCGTCGCGGGGCGCGACCGGCCGAGACGGGCCGGGCACCTCCGGCGGAGACGCGAGCCCGAGCTGGATGGCCTTGCGGACCAGACCGGCCCGCCTTCTCTCTCCGAGTTTGTCACGGATCCGGTCCAGGTAACCGCGAACCGTCCGGACCCCGATGCCCAGGATGCGGGCGATGTCGACGTCGCGTTCGCCCGCCGCGACCAGCCGGAGGACCTGCTTCTCCCGCGCGGAGAGCGCGACGTCCGGAGCCGACGCGGGACGGTCGGCGTTGTCCTTGATGATCATCCCGGCCACCACCGCGGAGACGTAGGCCCGGCCCTGCGCGACCGTCCTGATCGCGGTCAGCAGTTCGTCGACGTCGACGTCCTTGGACAGGAAACCCTTGGCACCGGCGGCGATCGCGCCGAGCACCTGCTCGGGCTCCGCCTGCGCCGACACCACGAGCACGTGATGCCCCAGCTCGCACACCTGGAGCACGGCCGCGGCCCCGGCGGTCCCCGGCAGGCCGAGGTCGAGCAGCACCACGCTGCCGGGCGGTTGCGGATGGGCGTGGAACCGGGCGACCGAATCGACCACCGCGCCGAGTTCGATCCCGTCGGCCTCGGTGAGCACCCGCACCACGGCGTGGCGGTACAACGGATGGTCCTCGATCACCGCGACGTCGACCCGGTCGGTCTCCGGCCTGTCTTCAGTCATCTGCACGTTCCCGCTCACCCCGTCCCACCTGCCGCGGACACCGCCCGGCCCGCCTGCGCCGGATCCAGTGCGGGTCCGCGCGGCACCAGTGCCAGCAATCCATTCGGAACCGGTTGCCGTTCGGCTTGGCCGTATCCGAGGGAAGCGAGTGCCTCATTGCCCGCCACCGGGTACTTCTGACCCGTGTCGGTCACGACGTAGACCGTGCCGGAACCCGATTCCGCCACCACCGCTCCCCCCGACGGAGGCACGAAGACAGCATCGGCGACCAGCGCGTCCGTGCGTGCCGTCACAGGGATCGCCTTCGCACCTTGCGGCAGCGGGACCTGTGCGGAGATAACGATTCGAGAACCCTGCGCGCATAGCGTCACGGACTGTCCGGTAACGGGCGCTTTTCGCGGGATCCGGTCCGGATACTCGGCGGGATCGGCCCCGCCCGTCCGCGCCGCGCCGACCTTCGCCACCGCCGCGACGTCCGCCGCGCGCACCGCGACGGGAGCCGGGACACCGGTGTAGGCGTCCGCGTTCTGCGGGGTGTTGATCAGCAGGCTCGCCGCGGTCTGGCCGATCGGTTCGAGCCCGTCTGCGTGGACGAGGTAGTACGACGTCGCGTCGTTGGGCGACGCCATCGCGTCGACGACGCCGAGTACCGAACCGACCTTCGTCGCCGTGCCGCCGACCTTCGGGCCGGGGCGACCGGCGTCGTCGATCGCGCGGTAGGCCAGATCGCGTCCGGCGGCGACGGTGCCGATCCACCGGGACGACACCGCGATCGCCGGGTACGTGTCGAACTGCAGCGCGGTGGCGGCCTCGGAGGTGAGCTTGTAGCGGCGTCCCGCCGTCACGAGATAGCGCTCGCCCTCGGGGACACGGACGACCACGGCCTGGTCCTTCGGCAGATCGACCCCGGCGGCGGGCGCGCCGAGGAGCACCGTCGTCTCCGGTTCGGCCGACGCGGGCGCGTCCTGGGTCGTCCGCGTACAGCTCGTCCACGGGGTGTTCACCAGCGCCGCCGCCGCGGGCAGCGAGTCGGGAGCGCCGGGAATGCCGATCTGCGAACCGCGCGGGGCCTTCGCGAGCTTGTCCGAAGGGACGGTCACTGTGGCCTCACCGTTGCCACCGGCCATCAGCCGCGCGGAGGCGTAGTTGAGCACGGGGTGCAGCGCGCCGTCCTGGCCGAGGATGTAGCGCGCGCCGGTGCCCTCCTCGACGATCACCTTGCCGCCCGCCAGCCAGTCCTTGCCGCCGGAGGGGTTCAGCAGGCCGATCACGCCGAACACCGCGGTGATCAGCAGCGCGACACCGAGGCCGCACAGGGTTCCGATGACCAGCCTGCGGCTCGGGGCGACCGGATGGTTGGCGTCAGCCGAGACCAGTGCCGAAACCAGTCTCCGGCGGAGGAATTGGTAGGCCTGGATCTGGTCCCGCTGCGTCCACACGCTCCCGTCCCCCGCCGTTCGTGCCCACCTCGTTCGAGGGTGCTCACGTT
This sequence comes from Amycolatopsis sp. NPDC089917, assembly GCF_040684635.1. Lineage (NCBI taxonomy): Bacteria > Bacillati > Actinomycetota > Actinomycetes > Pseudonocardiales > Pseudonocardiaceae > Amycolatopsis > Amycolatopsis sp. NPDC089917. Next base: position 20,335 of record NZ_JBFBGL010000020.1, read on the forward strand.
AAGTTCCGCCCCCGCTTCGCGGTGAGGGTAATTTTTACGCCCCTCCCCCGCGCGGGGCGCGGCTACCGTCGGGCGCGTGCACGGAGGAGGAGAATTCCTTGTCGGTTGAAGCCCCGGCGGTGGGGACACCCCGCCAGGCCCCGGAACAGACGCCCGCCCATGGCGTCGCGGGCGCGGCGCCGCTGCCTTGGCTGCTGCCGATCCGCCCGTTGCAGGCGGCGCTCTGGGAGATCGCCGGGATCGCGATCCTGCTGGCCTTCACCGTCGACGGGATCCCGCAGGCCGCTCAGATCAGTATCACCGCGGCGGCGGGCGTCCTCGTGCTGACGACGTCGGTCCGGTTCGCCGGACGCCACGCCGCGGGCTGGCTGCTCACCTGGGCCGGCTACCGGCTGAAGCGTCGCGACAAGAACGAGGTCCCCGATCCGCTGCACCGGCTCGCCGGTCCCGTCCGGGTGCGCCAGCACGTCGACCGCGCGGGCAACCGTTTCGGCGTCGCCGAGGTCGGTGACGGCTGGAGCGCCATCGTGCGGCTCACCCCGGGCGCCATGCAGCCCGGCCCGGACACGCTGGCCGGCATCCTGCGCGAGGCGTACAGGAGCACCGGGATCCCTTTGTCCAGCGCGCAACTGCTGACCTGGACGGTCCCGAATGGACAGTCACTGCTCCGGGTTCGCTGGCTCACCGTCCGATACCGGCCCGAGGACGCGCCGATCGCGGCGCTCGCCCGGGGCGGCGGCGAACTCGGCGCGCTGCGGAGCACCGCCTGCGCGGCGCTGGCGCTGATGGGCGGGCTGGCCGAAGCCGGGTTCGAGAGCACCGTGCTCGAAGCGGGTGAGGTGGCGGAAGAACTGCGTGTCGCGCTCGGCAGTGGCCAGGACGCGCCCGTGGACGGCTGGCGTTCCTGGGACTGGGGTGGCGCGTCGCAGGTCTGCTACCGGCCCCGCTCGGAGCGGGATCTCGCGCGGACGCTGGATCTTCACGTCCCGGGCTCGGCGTTCACCGCGACTTCGTACACGCTGTACCGATCGCCCGGCGGGCGGGAGAAGTCCGAAGTGACCATCCGGGTCGGCGGGCGACCGGGTGCGGAGATCGCGCGGCCCGGCGGGATCGCGGTGACCCCGCTGCACGGACGGCACGCGGCGGCGGTCCGGCGGACCCTTCCGCTGGCGCTGGAGAACTGAGGGGACGGTCCGTGGAGGATTCCTTTCCTCTCTGAGGGTAGGGAAGGAATCCTCCACGGACGTAAAACGCGTTTCGTCCGAAATGCGTGAAGGGGGTCAGCCCCGGACGGCCTCGTAGACACCGGCGATCATGCCGACGAACGGGATCAGCGAGAGCAGCACCAGGAACTCGACGATGTCGAGAGTCCTTGCCCAGTAAGGGGAACGGCGTCCCTTCGCGACCCGGGTCGCGTAAGTGAGACAGACGCCCGCCGCGACGACGACGGCGCAGCCCGCGGCGAAGACGAACGAACGCGGACCACTCGCGGCGAGCCAGAAACCGGCCGTGGCCAAAGCGGCGGCTCCGAAACCGATGAGCACGACCCGCTGCGCACGGCCGGCGAACGCGCGAGAACGCAGCATCAGCGCCAATCCCAGCAGCGCGCACAGGCCCGCTTCCCAGGCCCCGCCGGAAGACGCCAGGACCACCGAAGCCGAGACGACGGTGAGTCCGAGCGCGACGAGCAGCCCGGTCAGCAACGCCTGCGCGTAGGTCGTGCCGCCGATCATGTCCTCGCCGAGCGAGGCGTTCTCGTCGGCGCGGAACGCGTCCATGTCGTCGGGCACGCGCGGCAGCGGCAGCCTGCCGAGCCGCAGCGCCATCATCGGCGCCACCGCGGCCAGCGCCGTCGCCACGACGGCGACCACGGCGGCCGCCGAAACCGGGCGGACGTCGGCCAGCAGGACGATCGCGGTGGTGATCGCGCCGAACCCGGCCGACACCGTCACCGCGACGAACCACGGCAGCCGGTCCGCCACCGAAACGGCCGCGATCACGCCGTACACGGTCACCACGGCCAGCCCGGCGGCCAGCGGTCCGGCCGACAGGGAGAACAGCGGATGCGGCGACAGGATCGACATCCCGGCCAGCAGCGCGGCACCGACCCCGGCGAGCGCGCCGGCGGCACCGGCCTCCGCGTCGCCGTACGCGCGGCTCAGCGCGCCGCCGCCCAGCACCAGGACCAGCGCGAGCAGCCCGGTCCCGATCGGCGCCAGCACACTGCCGGACGCCGCCGCCTGCACCAGCAGGCCACCGGCGAGCAACAGCACCACGGACGCGACGATGCCCGCCTTGCGCGCCACCGACGGTCCCCATCGGCCGGTGCCGGTCTCGGCGACGCTGGCGATCGAGTCGACGACGTCGTCGAACAGCAGCGGACCCCGCGGGCGTTCCCGCGGGGTCAGATGGAGGACTTCGCCGTCACGCACTTGCGCCGCGGCGACCGTCAGCCCGAGCGCCAGCGGTGCGCCGCCGAGCCGGGACAACACCCATCCGGGATGCTCGGCCGACGCCTGCCCGGAAGCACCCGCCAGCCGCACGAGCTGCGGGACGAGTTCGGCGAACGTGCTCTGCTGCGGCAGCGCCACGTCGACGCGCGCCCTCGGTGTCACCACCGTGACGCGCCGGGTGGAGCCCGCGATCGCGGCCGTCATGCTTCGATCGACTTGGCGGATTCGATGACCGGGGCGAACTTCGCGCTGCTGGCCTCGGCCAGTTTCTGCAGCCCGTTGTTGACCGCCTCCAGCACGATCTCCGAGATGTTGCGCGCGTCGTACTGGCGCAGCGCGCGCGGGTCGATGTCGATCGAGGTGAACCGGCCGTCACCGCGCAGCACGACGGTGACCTCGTTCTGCCGCGAGTGCGCCTTGACCTCCATCGCCTCGACCGAACGCTGGATGCGCTGCACCTCTTCGGTCTGCTTGCGGACCTGGTCCAGCAACTCGTCCATGTCCGGCATGGCGTAGGGGTCGGTGGTCACGAATCTTCTCCTTCATCTGCGGTGAAATCCCGCCGGACGTGGACGCTGCCCACGAACCGCCGGAAGTCGTCGCCGAGGCCACGGGCCGCCTCGGGCGTTGCGGTGCAGGCGATCTCGAGGATCAGCCGCTCGGCCGGGCTCTCCCCCGGCACGGTCAGCTGCACCTGCGTCTGGACGAGGTCCTGTCCCTCGCCGGTGCGGATGCGCAGCACCTGCGTCACCCCCGGCGCGATCCCGGTGCCGATCACCTTGCGCCGCACCACTTCGAGCGCGGCCATCGACCGGCCGAGGCGTTCGACGGCCTCGTCGGCGATGTCGGTGATCTGCGCCTGGTCGGGCCGCTGCCCGACGCTCAGGGTGATGTTCGGGGTGAACTCCGCGTCGGTCCCGGGATGGACGGCCACGAAGACCGCGCCCTCGGCGCCGACGGACGACGGCTCGACCGGGACCCAGCCGTCGGGGATGTCGAATCCGAGCGGGAGGGAAACCCGGTCCTGCGTCGCCATAGCACTCATTCCCGTCACCACGTGCCCACGTAGGAGACCGCGTCGTCCCACGCCTCGCCGACGGCGTCCGCCGCCTGGCCGGCCGCGCCGCTCACCGCGTCGACGGCCGCGCCGCCGTACTCGCCGACGGTGTCCGCGATCTTCGGCAGGTCGATGTCGATCTTCGCGCCGACCCCGGCGCCGAGACCGAGGGCGACGCCCGCCTTGAAGTTGACCTTGATGTGCCCGGCGTCGTAGACCGCCTGGCCGTCGAGCTGCGCGCCGAGTCCGTATTGGAGGGTGCCGCTCGCGCCGACGCCCACTCCGGCCACGTCCGCCGCGAGCTCGCCTTCGACCTTACCTCCGACGAAGGCGTTGGCGTGCACGCCGACACCGTGCGCGCCCGCCTGGAGCGAACCGTTCACCTCGCCGCCGACGAACGCGGTCCCCTTGGCGCTGCCCGAAGCGACACCCCATTCCTTCTTGCCTTCGAGTTCTTCCTTGAAGGCGGCCAGTTCGGCGTGACCGGACGCCTTGACGTCCCAGCCCTGCGAGGAGACCTTGGCGTCCCACCCTGGGGTGAAGCCGTCCTGTTCCTGCTTCCACTTGGCGTAGGTGATCTCGGTGCTGTTCCAGGCCTTGTCGCGCAAGCCGTCCGGCTTCGGCCTGCCGAACGGGGTGTCGCCGGCACGCGGGGCGCGCGTGCCTTCGAGACCGTCCCAGGTGAGCTTCTTCCAGCCGGAATTGCCGAACCAGGAAGGATGCGAGCGCGGGCGCTTGCGGCCGTCGAGCGCCTCGCCGTTGAGCCAGTACAACGGGCCGCGGCCCCATTTGCCGAGTTCGTGCTCGATCCGGCCGGTGCCCTCCGGCGGGAACAGCCGCGCGAGTTCTTCGCTCAGCTCGTCGGCGATCTCCTGCGCCGCCTGCGCGGCCCGTTCGCCGAGCTGGCGGGCGGCGGAGATGAAGGCGTTGACCGCGTTCGCGTTCGCCGTCCGCGCCTGGCTGGTGAGCTGCGCCGCGTACTGATCGAACTGGGCGAGAATGGAGTCCACACAGGACTTCGCACCCTGCAGGGCTTGAGCACCCGCGCGCAGCCGGTTCGACTGGTCGCTCAGCTTCGCGCCGAGTTCGGTGAGTTCCTGGCTCAGTTTCGCCGCGGACGTGGCGAACGCGGTGTAGGCGTCGCCCTCCCAGGACGCGTTGAGCGCCTTCGCCGCCTTGCCGATCTCGTCCGCCCGGCCCGAAACCGTGGAGGCGCGCTCACCGCACCGCTGTCCCGCCGCGCTCAGCGCCGAAGGGTCACCGGTGACCCGCCGCTGGTACTCGATCACGAGCCGCCGGTAATTCGACAGGATCGAGCTGACGACGCCCGAAGCGTCGACCACACCGCTCCCCGACACGGTTTACCTGCCCTTCGCCGGTGAATCCGCGCCTGCGTCGATGTCGATGTGCTGCTCGAAGTGCTTGCCGCCGTAGTTCATGTCGATGTCGATATCGATGTCCTGACCGCCCGGCGCCTGCACGGTGGACTTGCCGGTGCTCAGGTCGGTGGTGATGGTGACCGTGTTCCCGTTGCCCGCGCCCGGCAGTGCTCCACCGTTGGAGCCCGAACCCGCGCCGCCACCCGCCGGTCTGTCCACCGGGATCCACGAGTCGGCGCCACCCGGCCAGTTCCCCTGGGATCCGTTGCCGCCCAGCGCGGGCGGCCGGTACTGGGTGAACGGGGGTGCGTCGCCCGGCGTCGTCCCACCGCCGGAAGCGCCGCCCGCTCCGCCACCGGAACCGCCGATCGCGGCCTGGCCCGAACCGCTGGCGACCGACCCCGGCGCCTGCGGGTTGGTGACCGGGGTGCCGGAGACCGCCGAGTTGCCCGCCGCGCCGTTGTCCCCGGCGTCGTTGTGCCCGAACAGTTTCTGGACCTCGCCGATGATGGTGGCGATCTGCGTGATCTGGTTGGCGAGGTCGACGATGCCGAGCGCCTTCAGCAGCGCGCCGATCGCGGTGATGAACGCGCGCAGCGAAGCGCTGGTGGCGGTGGAAAGCGCGACGGCGGCGCCGTAGGTCCACGGATTCGACATCAGGCCGGCGACCGTCGGGTTCACCGCCGAGACCACCGCTTTGTAGGCGGTCTGAGCCGTTTTGATCAGCGTCCCGGCCATGCCGAGCAGCTCCGCGCCCTTCTGCACGACCTGGATGATCTTGGTCAGCGAGTTCAGGGAGTCGGTGATCTTCTTCATCGCCGAGTCCGACGCGCCACCGGACCAGATCTTCTTCAGCTGCTCGGCGGCCTTCGTCACCTCGTTGTACATGGTGAGGAACTCGTTGGCCTTCTTGAGCACCTCGAGCACGTGCTTCGCGATCTGCTCCGGCTGACCGGTGAGGATCTGCGGCAGGATGGTGATCGGCCCGCCCGAGGACGCCGTGGCGTCCATCGCGCTGGAATTCGGGTAAGTCAGCATGTCGCTCCTCAGGCCGGAAGTCAGACGGAAGCCGGGCGGTAGACGCTGACCTTCGCCAGGCCGTTGATGTCCGCTTGGACGATTCCGTGGTTGTAGAGCAGCCCGCCTTCTCCGGCGATGGCGATGATCGGCTTGCTGTCGGAGAACAGGAGCGGTTCGACCACGACGACGTCGCCGCTGTGCACCCCGCCGGGCACGTCCCCGAAGTTGCGCGCCGTTCCGGCGTAGACCTCGATGACCCCGACCCGCGCCTGGTTGTCGGCGTCACCGGCCAGCCAGTCGTTGAAGTCCGAGACACCGTGGAACCGCGTGTCGGTGATCGGGTGGTCACCGAGCTGCCCCAGCTGCGCGTCCCCCAGGTAGCGCAGCACGTTCCCGACCGACGACGGTTCGCCGTTGCCGCCGGCGCTGTCGTTGATGGCCAGCGTCGCCAGTTCGGACGCGTGCGAGTTCCCCCAGATCGACGACGTCGACCCCGCGCCACCGCCGCCCGGACGGCCGCCGTATCCGCCCGCGACCGCTTCGTCGGCTGCCTGGTAGGCGTCGGCGCTGCTCTTGATGAAGCCGTTGATCTGCTGCAGCAGCTGCAGGAGCGTGCGGACCGCGACCACCTGCTGGCTCTGCATGGCCGTGTTGGCCGCCGCCACCGCGCTGCCGAACGTGGCGAACGACATCGGCTGGAGGACGGTGCGTTCGAGGTCGGCGACGACATTGATGCCCTGCATGATGATGCCGCCCAGGTTCCCGACCGCCGAGCGCATGGCCTCGGGCTCCGCCCGGTACTCGCCCGTGCCGACCATGGCTCTCCTTTTCTCGTTCCCCCACGTCTGCGTTGACCAGCAGCGTAAGTTCGCCACCAGACGTGAGCGGACGGCAAAAGTACCCACCGCAACGGCGGCACGAGTGGCCAGAATGATCGGCAGGATTACCCACAAGCGGCCAGAAAGACCCTGATGAGCACCCCTCGCGACCGCCTGCCGGCCCTGGGCGAGCAGCCCGGTGAAATCGTCCTGCAGTCCCCGCCGATGCTGCCGAAGGGCTCCTCCGGCGGAGCCATGCAGCTGCTGATGTTCATGCCGATGATGCTGGGTATGGGCGCCATGTCGTTCGTCTACATCGGACGCGACGGCGGGGTGATGACGTACATCTTCGGCGCGTTGTTCCTCACCGCGATGGCGGGCATGGTCGTGATGTCGCTCGGGCGCGGTGGCGCGGCGAAGAAGGCGCAGATCAACGAAGAGCGCCGGGACTACCAGCGATATCTCACCGGTTTGCGTGGCCAGGTCCGCGAAATCGCGGACAACCAGCGCGCGGCCATGGCGGCGTTGCAGCCCGACCCGGTGGATCTGTGGGCGTACATCGAGACGGGGAAGCTGTGGGATCGCCGCCGGTCCGACTCGCAGTTCGCGCAGGTGCGCGTCGGGACGGGCCCGCAGCGGCTCGCGACGCCGTTGAAGGCACCGCAAACCGTGCCGCTGGAAGACCTCGACCCGGTGTGCTCGACGAACCTGAAGCACTTCATCCGGACCTACTCGACGGTCGACGGACTCCCGGTCGCGGTCTCGCTGCGGTCGTTCGCGCAGGTCAGCCTGTCCGGCCGCCGCCCGGACACCCTCGGCACCGCGCGGGCGCTGCTGACCCAGCTCGCGACCTTCCATTCTCCCGGCGACCTGCGGATCGCGCTCTGCGTCAAGAACGACCGGCTGCACGACTGGGAATGGGCGAAGTGGCTGCCGCACGTCGCCTCCACCGCCGCCGACGCCGCCGGTCCCCGGCGGCTCGTCGACGCCGACTCCGGGAAGCTCGCCGACCTCCTCGGCCCCGACCTCGGCGACCGGCCCGCGTTCACCCGGCGGCCGGACTCCCGGCTGGACCTTCCGCATGTCGTCGTGATCGTGGACGGCGGGCTCACCCTCGCCGACGCGCGGCTCGTCGCCGAAGAGGGCAGGCTCGGCGTCACGGTGGTGGAGATCGGCACGGAACAGCCGCGAGCGGTGTCGAGCGAACGGCTGCTGAGCCTGCACACGAGCCCGGAGCAGCTCGGGATGGTCGTCGGCGACGGGACCGAGCAGCGGCTCGGGTTCCTCGGCACGCCGGACACACTGGACCGCGGGGCCGCCGAGGCGCTGGCCCGGATGCTGACGCCGTTGTTCCAAGGGGCGGCGGTGGTCAGCGAAGCGCCGATGTCGGCGACGTTCGGGCTGGCCGGGCTGCTCGGCATCGGCGATCCGCGCGACACCGACACCGCGGTCACCTGGGCGCCGCGTTCGGCGCGGGACCGGCTGCGGATCCCGCTCGGCATCAACCCCGAGGGCAGACCGGTCGACCTCGACCTCAAGGAGTCGGCGGAAGGCGGGATGGGGCCGCACGGCCTGGTCATCGGCGCGACCGGGTCCGGCAAGAGCGAGCTGCTGCGGACGCTGGTCACCGCGCTCGCCGTCACGCATTCTTCGGAAAAGCTCAACCTCGCGCTGATCGACTTCAAGGGCGGCGCGACGTTCGCGGGCATGACCGGGCTGCCGCACACCTGTGCCGTCATCACCAACCTGTCCGACGATCTCGCGCTGGTCGACCGCATGGCGGACGCGCTGAACGGCGAACTGTTGCGGCGTCAGGAGCTTCTGCACGCGGCCGGGAACTACGCGTCGGTGCGGGACTACGAAAAGGCCAGGGAATCCGGCGTCAACCTGCGGCCGCTGCCGTCCCTGCTGGTGATCATCGACGAATTCAGCGAGCTGTTGTCCTCGCGGCCGGAGTTCATCGACCTGTTCGTCGCGATCGGCAGGCTGGGGCGGAGTCTCGGGATCCACCTGCTGCTGGCGTCGCAGCGGCTGGAGGAGGGACGGCTGCGCGGGCTGGACTCGCATCTGTCGTACCGGATCGGCCTGCGGACGTTCTCCGCGTCGGAGAGCCGCGCGGTGCTCGGAGTCGCGGACGCCTATCAGCTTCCGCCGGTGCCCGGTTCGGCGTATCTGAAGTCCGACAACGACACCCTCATCCGGCTCAAGGCCGCGTACGTCTCGGGGGAACTGCCGCCGCGCAGCAAGATCGTGCGCAAGGACGGGCAGAGTCTCGGTCTGATGCCGTTCACACTGGCGCCGGTGGAGATCCCGGTGACCGTCGAGGCGGAGGAACCGGTCGAAAAGGGCACCGGCGAGACGATCATCGGCGCGATGATCTCGCGGATCGAAGGCAAAGGCCCGGAGGCGCACCAGATCTGGCTGCCGCCGCTGGCCGAACCGCCCACCCTGGACCAGTTGCTGCCGCCGCTCGGCGAGGATCCCGAACGTGGGCTGTGCCCGCTGGGCTGGGGCGGCAACGGCAAGCTGATGATCCCCGTCGCCCTGGTGGACAAGCCTTTCGAACAGCGTCGCGACATGCTGTGGGCCGATTTCTCCGGCGCCGCCGGGCACGCGCTGATCGTCGGCGCGCCGCAGAGCGGCAAGAGCACGCTGATGCGTGACATCGCCGCGATGCTCGCGCTCACCCATACTCCGGAAGAGGTCCAGCTGTTCGTGCTGGACATGGGCGGTGGCGCGCTCGCGCCGATCGCCGGGCTGCCGCACGTGTCCGGCTACGCGACGCGGCGCGACGCCCAGCGTTGCCGCCGGGTGGTCGCGGAACTGACGACCCTGCTCGAACAGCGTGAGGAGTTCTTCTCCGCCAACGGGATCGAGTCGATCACGACGTTCCGCCAGCGGCGTTCGGAGTTCCAGGAGAGCACCGAAGGCCGGGAATTCGGCGACGTCTTCCTGTTCGTGGACAACTGGACCACGATCCGCCAGGAGTACGAACAGCTGGAGGAACAGATCACCAGCCTGGCGTCGCGCGGGCTCGGGTTCGGCATCCACGTCGTCGTCTCGATCAACCAGTGGATGGGGATGCGGGCGCCGCTGCGCGACGCCATCGGCACCAAGTTCGAACTGCGGCTCGGTGAGCCGGCGGACTCGCTGATCGACCGCAAGATCGCGCAGAACGTCCCGGCGGACCGGCCGGGACGCGGACTGACCGCCGACAAGCTCCACTTCCTCGCGGCGCTCCCGCGCATCGACTCGGACCAGCGGCCGGACACGGTCGGCGCCGGTGGCCTGGATCTGAACCGGCGGATTTCCGCGGCCTGGAAGGGAAGTCCGGCGCCCGCCGTGCGTCTTCTCCCCGCCGAGGTGCCGCTGGACTCGCTGGAGGCCGGGCCGCGCAAGCAGGTCACCCTCGGCATCGCGGAATCGAATCTGCGGCCGGTGCACCTCGATTTCGCCACCGAACCGCATTTCGTGGCCTTCGGCGACGTGGAATCCGGGAAGAGTTCGCTCCTGCGCGCGATCGCGCAAGGCATCACCTCGAAGTACTCGCCGGAGGAAGCGGCGATCGTGGTCGCCGACTACCGGCGCGGGATGCTGGGCGCGGTACCGGAATCGCATCTGCTCGGCTACGCGGGTTCCGAAACGGCGTTGACCGGGCTGGTCGACCAATGCCAGCAGGCCATGCGGAACCGGCTTCCCGGTTCGGAGGTCACGCCCGAGCAGTTGCGGAACCGGTCGTGGTGGCGGGGGCCGGATCTTTTCGTGCTCGTCGACGACTACGAAATGGTCGCGACCGTTGGCCGGAACCCGTTGCTGCCCTTGCTGGAATTCCTGCCGCAGGCACGGGACATCGGACTCCACCTCGTCGTCGCGCGCGGCAGCGGCGGCGCCGGGCGTTCGCTCTTCGAACCGGTGCTGCAGCGGATTCGCGAGCTGGGTTCACCCGGTCTGGTGATGTCCGGCTCACGGGACGAGGGCGCGCTGCTCGGAGACGTCAAGCCTGGCCCTCAGCCCGCGGGGCGGGGCGTACTGGTCTCACGGCGTCACGGGACCGGACTGGTCCAGGTCGCCTGGACGAAACCCGTGGAGGACTGAGCGGCGTTCCGTCATCGCTGAAGGTGCAGTTCGGAGGGACCACGGCCGTGGGCGACGTCGGTCGCCAGCGCTCTGAGTTTCATGCGCCGGCCGCGGGCGTACCCGCGCAGCCGGGCGAACGCTTCGTCCAGCGGGATGTGGAAACTTTCGGACAGCACGCCTTTGGCCTGTTCGATCGCGACCCGGCTGTGCAGCGCTCCCTCGAGTTGGGTGACGACCTGCTTGAGGCCGGTCAGCCGGTGGTGATGCGCGAAGCAACCCATGGCCGCTTCTGTGAAGGCTTGGGCGATGCGCAGATCCGTCACGAGTATCACCGGCTGCCCGGTGCTCACCAGGTTCAGCGCGCCCACCGTGGTGTCCCTGGTGCGCAACGGCACCGCCGCGATGGCGACCACCCCCGCTTCGCGAGCGTGCGGGGCGAAGCGGGGCCAGTGCGCCGCCCCCGGGCTGCCGGCGCAGAACCCGATCGGCGGCAGGACCGCGTTGGTGCGGGCGATGTCCAGGCAAGGCCCCTCGCCGAGCGCGACCTGGACCTCCTCCAGCCCACGGCACCGCTCGTCGGACGCGGTGGCGTAGTGCACCTGGCCGCGATCATCCACAACGGTGGTGCCGGCGGCTTGAACCCGCAGGAGGACGTTCGCGTGATAGGTCAGATCGTGAAGCAGATCCAGAGCGTCGAAATCCGCGGCGCGGTTCGACAAGTCTGCGGTGGCTTCGGCGATGCATGCTTCTCGTTCTGTGGCTGGCACTGGAAGTCGCCAATCAGGAAATAGCCCACGCACGACGTGGTCGGGTCGGTCCACACCCGTCAGAACGCGGGAAACCGGGTGACCTCGGGGGAGGTCGTTTCTTGCCCGCTGACAGGAGTGCTCTCCTCGGATTCCGTTGACCCGTCTGAGGTCCCGCTCCGACAGGGGCCGGGTCGTGACGCGACCTCACGATGCCGCCACGACGCTACACCGGATTCCGACGGCCGTATAAAGGCCATCCAGGTCTACGGACAGCCTGCTCGCCCACCCGAATGACGGAGTGACTCGGCCGTCGCCAGGTGCGTCCGGGAACCGGGCGATCAGGACAGTCCGGTGTTCGCCGCGGGTTCGACGGCCTCCACGAGATCTCATGGATTCTCTTTTTTCCTTGAGCACGAACAGATTCTTCTTGGCCGATCGCATGTTTTCGCTCAAAATGGTCCGCTCGAAGAAAAGCTCGACCGCCACTCCCGGAAAGTGCCTGTCAGGACTGGGTTTTCCCCAAAAGAAGCGGCGCCGAAACCAGTTTGCCTTCGCCGTCAGTTCGGTGGAATTCGCGCCGAAACTGCTCACAGATGCCCGTTCACTCTCCGCGTAAACCCGATCACGAATTCACTGGTGATCGAATTCACGTTTGAGTACGATCATGGACATGACCCCAACTCTTCTTCCCAACCTGAAAGCCGCTCGTTTTCTGGACACCGCGTTCGCCGAAGAAGTTTCGCTTCGGGGTTCGCAAGGTCGCCAGGTCCGAGCGTTGGCCGCATTCGCCGCCGTAGGCGGTTCACGAAGATCGATGACCGAGGAAGTCGCGTTGCGCTTCTCGGTCTCTCGAAATCGCGCGGTCCTCCTGCTGGAGATCTCCTGCGCCTTGGTCTCCCGGCTGCCGAACACGTTGGCGGCACTGGACAAAGGTGAGATCGATCTGTTCAAGGCGTCGAAGGTCACCCAGTTGACCAGGGACGTGTCGGACGAGGTCGCCGCGCAGGTGGACGCGTTCATGGCCAAACGCCTGGCCGAACGCGATCCCGCGGCGATCCGCGGGTCGGTGAACTACGCGGTGCAGAAGTTCGATCCCGACGGCTATCGGGAAAGAGCCGCGAAGAAACGCGCCCTGCGGCGCGTGACGCTGAAACACGAGGACGAGACCATGTCCACCCTCTCCGGCCATCTCCCCGCCGAGGTCGCCGGTTCGATCTACGCCTCGATGAGCCGAGCGGCGGAGACAAGGCGGAGAAAGGACAAGTCCCGCACCCTCGATCAGCACCGCGCGGACGTCTTCGCCGAACGCCTGCTCGCCGAGAACGGCCGCGGCAAGCCTCGCTCGCATATCCACGTCTACGTGGATCTGTTGACCCTGACCGGCGCCCGCAAGGATCCCGCGTTCCTCGCCGGCTACGGGCCCATCCCGGACTGGCTCGTCCGCGAGATCGCGTCCGATCCCCGATCGACGTGGTCGCGGCTGATCACCGACCCCGCCACCGGACAGGTAGTCGAAGCGGGCCCGGAAACCTATCGATTCCCGGCCTCACTCGCCCGGCTGATCAAGGCCCGGGACCGCGAATGCACTCATCCCGGCTGCCACCGTCCCGCCGAGTTCTCCGAGATCGACCACATCATCGCCCGGGCCCGCAACGGCAAGACCGATCACCACAACGGCCACGGATACTGCAAACTCCACAACCTGCTCAAGGAAGAACCCGGATGGTCCGCCGTACCCACCGGCGACGGCGGCATGATCATCACGACGCCCAGCGGGCACACCTACACCACGGCCCCCGAACCACTCCACGAACCCCGCACCGAACCGGAAGAGGACGAGCCTGCGGCCTAGCGTCGGGAAGTCACGTGATCCGTGCGGCGATTTCCCGGGCGCAGGCCAGGGCTTCCTTCACGCCGGTATCCACTTCGAGGTCGTAAACCACACCTCGATGCACGACTTCGGCCTGGATCTCCGCCATCCCCGCGATCCGGTCCCGACGCACGGCCTCCCTCTCCGCGGCCACAGCACGATCGCACCGGACCCCGACCCACAGCACCTCGATCGAAGCCAAAGCAGCATGCCATCGCTGTTGTGTCGCGACCCCGCCGAGGAACACGTCGTCGACGATGACCCGGGCTCCCGCTCTCGCCATCGCCGCGACACCGGTCATCCACGCGTCTTCGAGTCGCCGGAAACCGGATCCGACGCTCACCTCGCCATCCGCCGCGAAGTCGATACCCTCGTCCACCGAGGCGGGCATGGCGTCGATCAAAGTGTCGACACTCAAGGTGAGCCAAGGTTCCGGTAGCACCGTTTGCAGACACCGGGCGATCGTCGACTTGCCCGAACTGGAACCGCCGTTCAGGAAGATCACCTCGGTCGCCGCGCGAAGACGTCGCGGCGAAGGCGGGGCGGGCAGAGGATCGCCTCGCTCCGCGCGGAACTCGGCGACCAGATCGAACAGCGCTGCCACCTGCGCCCCGTCATCGAGGGTGGGGAACGACGGGTCACGCTTTTCCAGCAAACCGGATACAACGGACGCCCACACCAAAGGGCCCGGATCCACCCATTCCTGAAATCCTCGCAGAACACGGTTCTCCGAAGCCGCGTTGAACCCATACAAGAAGACGCATGCGTCCCGAAGCGTCGCGATCCCGTACACGGAGGGCCGGGACCTGACGTCAGCCAGTCGGTCATCGATGTCCACACCCGACTATCCCACCCGGACGGCCCAATACTTTCCTCGCACCGCTTACCGACTTCGGTAGGTTACAAAAGCCCTTACCGCCGCATAACTTGGTGAAACCGTTTCAAGGCGAAACGAACTCCCCGACGCAGGCCGAAGGGCGTATTCATGCGTATGTCCAAGATTGTCGCAGCGGTGGCCGGCGCCGCCGCTGCGCTGACCGTTGCCGCCACCCCTGCCGCGAACGCGGGCCAGGACATCATCGGCGGCGGGACCGTGAGCTCCGCTCCGTGGGGCGCCCAGATCTACTGGAACGACGCGACCGCATACGGCGGCTTCAACTGCTCCGGCACCATCATCGCGCCGCAGTGGGTCCTCACCGCGAAGCACTGCCTCAACGCCCCCGGCATGCACGTGAAGGTCGGGAACGTGAACCTCAACCAGGGCACGAACGCCGAGGTCGACCAGCAGAAGGCGGCCCCCAGCGGGGACATCGCGCTGCTGCACCTCAAGACCGCGGTCAGCACCACGTACATGAAGCTCGGTACGGCGAACCCGGCCAACGGCACCACCAACCAGATCTACGGCTGGGGCCGCACGCAGGGCAACAACCCGCCGTCGAGCGTCCTGAAGACGGCCAACGTCCGCATCACCGGAACCAGCAGCGACGCTTACGGCGGCCAGGCCATCGCCAGTGTCGGCGTGAACGGTTCGGCGTGGCACGGCGACTCGGGCGGCCCGCAGCTCTCGGGCGGCGTCCAGGTCGGCGTCTGCTCGACCGGCAACAACTCCGGCACGAACCCGCAGGGCACCCAGAACTACGCCAGCGTCGCGGCGAGCCGCAGCTGGATCCGCACCACCGCGGGAGTCTGATCGCGGTAACCGATCGCAAGGGTAAGGGGCCGTTCGAAACCGACCGGCCCCTTACCCTTGTCTCAGTACCTACGCCGTATCGGCCCGGCCCTGCCACGGCAGTTCGTCTTCGTAGTCGCACGCCGCCACCGCCGCTATCCCGGCGTCTTGCGCCGCGGTCGAAATCCTGGAGACGACCCCCAAGATCGGCCAGCCGATGAAGTCCTCCGTCATCCCCTTGTCGGGGTTCGCCAGGACTTCCACCTCCATGCTGGGCAAGGAGAAGCGGCGACGATCGGCTTGAGCATCCAGCGAAGCGGTCAAGAGATCGACGACCGCACCAGCCTCCCCCACGCGGAGGAAGATCTTGCAGTACTCGTGCTTCTCGTCAGCCATGGCTCAAGAAATCACGAGCACTTCGACTTCGGGTCGATCATCGACACCGAGCCGACCTTGTCCCCGCTGACGGTGAACTCGTAGATCCAGTCCGGTTTCCCGTCGAGAGGCACCTGGAACCGGCCGTTGCCGCCGACCTTCATCCCCTTGGCGTCGTAGGCCGTCTTCAGTTCCGCCAGCGACGAACCCGCGCCGATCCCCTCCGCCGTCTTCGCTTCCGAAGGAGCGGCGAGCTCACGCAGTCCGTCCTTGCCGAACGAAGCACCACCCGCGGCCACGAACGCCTTGTCACGCTCTTCCCGCTTGCCGGCCAGATCGGCGGACGCGAGAGCGGCGTCGGCGAGCAACTGCGCGTCCTTGGCCGACTTCTCGGCCGACTTGGCGCTTTCCTCCGCCGACGCGCCCGGTTTCGGCTCCGGATCCGCCTCGAGTTCGTCGGCCTTCTTGTTCAGGTCTTTGGCCTTGGCCTCGACATCGGCCTCCGCCTTCATCCGCGCCGGGTCGGGTGCCGGGCCGCCGGTGTAGGAGAAATCAGTACAACCATCCAAAGTGGACGTCGGCGCCGAGGCCAGCTTGCCGCCCGCCAGCGCGGCGTCCTTGGCCATCCCCGGCGTCAGCCCGCGATACCCCGCCGCGCCGAACGTCTCGGGTGCCGCCGGCTTGCCCGCGTCGGACGCCCCCGGCGACCCGGTCGAACCGTCCGAGCCGGACGACGAACACGCCACCCCGCCGATCAGCACCGCCGCGGCGGTGAGCACGACGCCCGCGTGTCTGCCCGAAAACCGCCCATAAGTCCGCGTTCGATTCACGCTTACCCCCTTCATCGGATCGAAAGTTATCCGACTCCGAAGGAAGTCCCGAGTGGATTTCGTGGAGATCCGGTGAAGATCACGTCAGCTGGTGCATCGGCCTCGGTGCTCGGAGCGAAAGGGCCGAGCCGGCGGCCACGACGGCGATGATCCCGGCGCCCGCGACCAGCGTCCAGAAGTCGGGGTGCACGATGGACTGCCCCCGCTGGGCCTGCCAGGTGAGCAGCACCAGCAACCCCGCGAAGCCCATCGAAGCGGTCCGGACCAGATTCCGCCGCACGAAGTCCGATTCGAGCACCGGATACCGCCGGGCGAGCTTGAGCAGCCCGAAAGCGACCAGGGGCAGCACCTGGATCGCGTGGATCCCGAAGAAGTGCGGGATCCGCATGTCCCCGCCCACGGTGCTCCACCCCAGCACGGGCAGCCCCGGGCCGCCGTCGGGCACACCGACGGCGTGGGCGCCGACGATCGACGGCCGCTCGCCGGAGCGGAACTGGGCCATCTGCTGTTCGTTCGGCCCGAACATCAGCAGCGCGATCCCGATGCCGGCGACCGACAAAGCAGCTCCCGCGCGTAACGCGGAGTTCATCGCCCGGTCGGGAAGACGTTGGAACAGCAGCAGAACGGCGATGGCCGCCGTCGCCGCCCAGCCGGTGAAGGCGCCGTTCGCGACCATGTTGTTGATCCACTGGTCGGTCGGCGTCTCCTGGTTGAAGTGGAGCGTCCGGCCGCGGACGGCGATCTGCCAGAACAGCAGCGCCATGTCCATGCCGAGCCCGACCGCGAACACCGTCCCGAGCCACCACCCGAGCCGCTTGCCGCGGGTCAGCTGCCCGATCAGCCAGGCCAGCGTCACCGCGTAGAGCCCCACGGAGATCGTGAACTTGAGCGGTTTGAGCCAAATGGGCGCGTTGACGAGACTGCGATCGTCGAAAACGAGGCCCCCGAGCGCGATCACCCCGAGCACCGCCATCGCCGCCGCCAAGATCATCAGCGGCCGATGCAGTACTGTCCTGGATCCCTTGTCCACCATGGAATCGAGGGTGCCGGGGAGCTCCACATCGAACACTGGAGTACTCCCCCGGATCGAGGGTGGGGAAGGCCCTACCCTCGACCTGTGGGTAATAGTGCCGTCACCGTAACCGGCAGTTGTGCCGTTTGACCACACTCCCCTGTTTTCTAGCGTGTCCTTCACAAGAGCAGACAGGGCGTCCCCTGGTGCTCACCGGGATTTCCAGCGAGATGAGAGGAGGTGGCCCATCAATGACCGGTACGGGATATCAGGCAGACGCAGCTGCGATGGCGCGCGCCGTCCAGGGGTTCGAGGAAACCGCGTCGAACGCCAAGACCACGATGGCCAGCTTGGAGAGCGAGCTGACCCAGACTCTGCACAACTACAAGGGTGACCAGGCGGTCGCGTTCTGGGACCTGCAGCGCCGTCTGCAGGAGAAGATGACCATCGCCGTGAACGAGCTCAACACGATGTCGCGTCTCGTGCACGAAAGCAACCGGAACTACAACTCGGGTGACGAGCAGGTCCGGGAAAGCCTGACCGGGGTCAGCGGAACCGTCGACCAGACCGTGATCCACCGGCTGAACCCCTGATCCGCGAGAGGACCACCAATCATGGCTGACGTCGTCGAAATCAACTTCGCCGCGCTGCAGCACAGCTCGGCCTCGCTGGCCGCCAAGGCCAAGGCGCTCACCTCCCAGCTCGAACAGCTGCACACCAACCTGCAGCCGATCACCCAGACCTGGTACGCCTCCGGCAGCTCCGCCGGTGAGGCCGCCCGTGCGTCTGAAACCCGCCTGCGCCAGGCCACCGCGGACATCGTGGCGATCATCGCGCAGTTCGGTGGCAAGGTCGGCGACGCCCACGATCTCCAGCACAGCCTGGAGAACCGTAACCAGGGCCTGTTCGCCGGCTGATCCCCATCCGTCGGCCGGCCGGTGCTTTCACCCCCCTCGGCACCGGCCGGCCGGCTTTGCGCGTAGTCGTCCTTTGTTGGCATGGCCGATCACGAGAGAGCCGGGATCAATGCAAGACCAGTCGTACTACGTCCATCTGGAATCACTGAAGGACTTCGTGCGGGAACTGGAGACCCAGATCCATGCGATGTCCAAGCCGAACGACTTCCTGCTGACCCTGGGCGAGCAGCCGCTGTTGTTCGGCGAGTTCGGGGAAGCGGGTTCCCTCAACAAGGCGCATCAGGCAGCCGTCGCCGAGATGCAGGGATTGCTGGACCAGGTCAAGGGCGCGATCACCTTCGCGCAGGACGTCACCACGACCGTCGCGGACGGCTACGCCGCCGCCGATGACTCGGTCGCGGGCGACATGAACCACTCCAGCCAGCAGACCGGGCTGCTCGATCCGCTGCTCAACGTCCTCGGCGGCGTGCTGGGTGGTAACAGCGGCTCGAACGGCGGGGGGAACAAGGGATGACCGACACCGCGCACACGAATTTCGCCGCGTACTCCCACCAGCAGCTCTACGCGATGCTGCAGGCGGGCGACCCCAACACGGCACGGCACGCGGCCCACAAGTGGCAGTCCACCGGCTCGGGGCTGTTCGAACAGGCCGAGAACCTGACCGGCGAGCTGAAGGACTTCTCCGGCAGCTGGACCGGTGGCGCCGCCGACAAGTACCACACGATGATCACGGACCTCGTCGGCGGAATCCGCAAGGTCGCCCAGACCGCGAACGCGATGAACCACCTCCTCGAGGACGCGGCGGACGCGCTGGTGAAGGCGAAGAAGGAGATGCCGCCGCCGGTCTCGGTGCCGGACGTCTCCCCCGCCGACGTCGCGCTGGCGGTCAACCCGCCGCTGCTGCCCGCGGACTCGTCTCCGGCGACGATCATGAACGCCGCCCAGCAGCGGCAGCAGGCCATCGCGAACGTCGAAGCGCAGCAGCAGGCCGCGGGCGCGGCCAACGCGGCGCACAGCAAGGCGATCGTGGTGATGACCCAGCTCGCGGGTGACTACACCGTGGCGGAGGAGTCCATTCCGGCTTCGCCGAACGCCGTCGCCCCGCCGCCGGTCACCGGTGGCGGCTCGGCCCCGGGTGGCGGCTCCGTCGGCAACAACATCGGCGGAACGCCCGGCGTCGGCGTGGTTCCCGGCGACAACACGCACCCGCTGCCGTCGGACGGCTCGGCTCCGCCCACCACCGGGCAGCCGAACCAGCCGCCCAAGTCGAACCCGTTGTTCGGCGACATGTTCACCGCCGGTCTCGCGGCCGCCTCTGCCGCCGCGTTCGGCCGGTTCGGTTCGATCATGCCGCGCGTTCCCGGGTGGGCAAACGGCAAGAACCCGAACGAAGGCAAGGACAAGAACGGCGAACCCACCGGCGGCGGTGCCGGCTCGGCGGGCGCGACCGCAGGTGGCGCGGGCGGTGGCATCCCGATCGGCGGGGGCGGTGCGCCCTCGTTGGACGGCGGCGCGATCGGCGCCGGCGGGGGCGGGGTCTCCGGGCCCGGCGAAGTGCCCGCCGCGTTCTCCGGTCTGGCGGGCGACGGCGGCTCCGGCAGCGCGATGAGCGGGCTGGCAGGCGGAGCCGCCGGTGCCGCGGGCGCGGTGGCGGCCAAGGGCGCGATGCCGATGATGCCCATGATGCCGATGGGTATGGGCGCGGGCGGCGACATGGGCTCCGGACGTCGGATCCCGCCGTGGCTCGTGGAGACCGAGAACGTCTGGGGGCAGTCCTCCCCGGTCGCTCCCGCCGTGCTCGGCGAAGAACCCGAACAGTACTGATTCCCCTGAAATCGGAGAGGCGGCTCGGTGATGGCATCCAGTGCGGGCGGTTACCGAGTCGCCCCCGCCAGGCTAGAAGCGGCGGCGGCGGAACTCGAACAGCGTGCCGGCGTGCTCAAGACGGCACAGACCGCGCTCGCGGGTGAGAACGTCCCCGCCACCGCGTTCGGTCAGGTTTCGGCGTCCAGCGCGGCTTCGGCGACCTATACCAAGACGATCAAGGACGTCGCGGGCAAACTCGACGGCCAGATCACCAAGGCGACGGTGATCCACCAGGGTCTGACGTCGGCGGCGGGCGGCTACCGGCGCACCGACGCCCAGGTCGCCGCGTCGTACCGGGCACTGATGCCGGAAAATCCGTTGCCCAAGGCCGGGAATCCGGCGGGCGTCGGCGGCGCGGCCGACACCGGCCAGTGGGCGACCGCGATCGCCGAGAACCGCACGAAGGTCTCCGACGCGCTGACCTCCGAACGCGAGCGCCTCGCGGACCTCCTGGCGAACGGCGGGAAAGCCGACGACATCGCGAACGCGCGCACCCGGATCGCGCTGTACGAGGACATCCTCGCCAACAATCGGCAGATCCTGCGGTTCGATCCGTCCGGCAACGGGCGCATCGCCGAACTGGTCGGCCGGATCGAGCCGGGCACCCGCAACGTCGGCCTCTTCGTCCCCGGTGTCAACACCTCGTTCCAGAACTTCCAGAGCTACGCCGATCTCGGCAAGAGCCTGGTCGCCGCGGACGCCACCGGGCGGACCGCGATGGTGGTCTGGGCCGACGGGGTCTTCCCCCAGAACGTCGTCACCGAAGGGCCTGCCGCGCACTACGCGCAGACGATGGCACCCGATCTCAAGGCGTTCGGCGACGAGCTGCGCGGCCAGATCGACAGCCACGCCGGGCCGGACACCGTGGTCACCGCGGTCGGGCACAGCTACGGCGGCGCGACCGTCGGGCTCGCGGAGCAGCTCGGGCTCAGGGCCGACCGGGTGCTGCACGTCGAGTCGGCGGGCATGGGACACGGGATCTGGAGCCCGAGCGATCTCCCGGCGAGCCAGGCCGGTGTGCAGCGCTACTCCATGACGGCCCCCTTCGACCCGATCGTGGTCGCGCAGGGCAACGCGGGCCTCATCGAATGGCTCGGCGCCGGGCACGGAGCGGACCCCGACCGCTTCCCCGGCGTCGTCGAACTGGAAACCGGCCGGGACGCGAACGGCGACCTGCAGTGGGGCTTCGATTCCCACAGCGGGGTGCTCAAGCCCGGTTCGGATTCGTGGAACAACATCTACGGTGTGATCACGGGCGGACCGCTCACACACGAAGGCTTCACGAGCGGCTCGCTGCGCGAGATGGTCGTCGAGGGCGTCGGCCGGGGTTTGTGAGGAGCACCAGATGATCACCAGGAACACCGATCTCGACCCGCTGGCCGAGGACCTGACAGCGGTCATCGACGGTGTCGCGGGCACCTTCGGCACCACCGCGGAACGCACCGTCGAAGGCGAACTGGACTGCGACCCGACCCAGCCGGGCAGGCTGCTCTGCTGGCAGTACGGCCTCCGCGTGGAGGACGCGTCCGACGCGGTCCGCAAACTCGTCGACGTCGTCCTGCCGCTGCTGGAAAGTCAGGGCTGGCAGGCGCGCGACCGCAGCAACCCGCGTGAGCTGATCGCGCAGTTCAGCCGCGACGGCGCCGACTTCAACGTGCACGTCTCCCGCGCCGGCGACGGCGTGGCCATCGTGGGCTCGACAGCCTGCGTATCCGTCCCCTAGAAACCCCGGGGGTCGCAAAAGACCTCGTGAGCGGCAGTGGTGTCCCCCAGTACATCGCTGCCGCTCACGAGGCGCGGAATCGCGAAGGCCGCCAGCCCCGGCGCTTGCCCCGACGGACCGCGGCCACCACCACTCCCGCCGCGATCGCGGCGGCCACCCCGACGATCGCGAGCACGCCGGAAACCTTGTCGGTTCCCGCACGCGCCGGTGCCGCCGCCGGGACGACGTAAGTGCCCGGGCCCACGCTCGGCGGCCCTCCCGGACCGGGCGTACCGGCCGGGATCGCCGCGGAAACGGCGGCGTAAGCGTCGAGCGCGCCCCAGCCCCGCCTTGGATCGTGCGCGCCGCTCGGACCGCGATGCGCGGTCAGCGTCAACCGTGCGACGACCTGCTCCGGCGACAGCTCGGGGTGATACGCGCGCACGAGCGCCGCGACGCCCGCCACATGCGCGGCGGCCAGGCTCGGATCGCTCACCGGCCATCGGTGCGCCACGGTTCCGCCCGCGCCGGCGGACGTGCTGACCAGTTCGGCGCCGGGCGCGGAAATCCCCACGTAGGAACCGGATTCTGTCTGCACCGCCTCGCCGGCCTGGTTGGTCGAACCGACGGCGAGCACGCCCGGTGTCGCGGTCGGGTACGACGTCTGGCCCTGCTGCGTCCCCGCCGCGGGAGAGACGATCAGCGCGCCTTTCTCCTTGGCGCGTGAGACGGCGCCGCCCAGCGCGGGGCTGTCAGTAGCGGCTGGGACGGCGACCAGGATGATACCGGCCCCGCGGTTCAGCGCGGTTTCGATGGCGGACGCGAGCTGGCCGGGATCGCCGCCGCCGTTCGCCTGGGTGTAGCGGATCGGCAGGATCTTGGCGCCGGGCGCGATCCCGACGAACGTCGTGGACGGATCCGGCTGCGCGCCGACGATCCCGGCGGCGATCGTGCCCCTGCCGTCGCAGTCGTCGGGCTGCGTGCCCTGGCCACCGACGAGCTGACCGGACGCGAACTGACCGTTGCTCCCGTCGACCCCGGTGCCGATCACCGCGACCAGCTGCCCGGTGCCGCGGGACAGCGGCCAGATCCGCGCGGGATCGATCAGCCGCTGCCCCCACGGGACGGCCTCGGTGTAGGTGCCGGTCGGGTTCGCGCACTGCTCGGCGACCGCCGCCGGGACCGGGGCCCAGACCGGTGCCACGCTGAGCAGTGCCATGAGACCGGCGCTGCCCGCGACGGCACTTTTACCGGCAAAGCCCACCATTCCTCCAGAATTCCCTTGTCACACAAGGGAATTCTAGTGCCGGAGGTCAGCGCAGGTCCATCCCGAGGTCGAGTGCGGGTGAGGAGTGGGTGAGCGCTCCGACGGAGAGGAAGTCCACACCGGACTCCGCGTACGCCCGCGCGACGTCCAGCCGCAGTCCGCCCGACGATTCCAGCCTGGTCTTCGGTGAGACCTCGTCGCGCCGGTCGACGGCCTTCGCGCATTCGTCGGGCGTGAAGTTGTCCAGCAGCACCTCGTCGGCGCCCGCGGCGAGCGCCTCCTCCAGCTGGGCCAGGTCGTCGACCTCGACCTCGCAGTGCAGTTCGGGCGCGTGCTCGCGCGCGGCGGCGAGCGCGGCCGTCACCGAACCGGCGGCGACCACGTGGTTGTCCTTGATCAGCACCGCGTCACCGAGCCCGAGCCGGTGGTTCACCCCGCCACCCGCGCGCACGGCGTACTTCTCCAGCAGCCGCAGCCCGGGCAGGGTCTTGCGGGAATCCCTGACCCGGCAACCGGTCCCCTCCAGGGCGGCCACCCACGCGGCGGTCGCGGTGGCGATGCCCGACAGGTGGCACACCAGGTTCAGCGCGGTGCGTTCGGCGGTGAGCAGGCCACGCACCGGACCGCGGACGACCAGCGCGGGCTCGCCGGCGGTCAGCCGGTCACCGTCGTCGCGGGCGGCCAGGATCTCCAGGCCCGAACCGAGCACGACGTCGAACACCGCGAGCGCCACCGGGATCCCGGCGACCACGCCGGCCGTCCTCGGCGTGAGCTCGGCCAGCGCCTCGGCGGACTCGGGCACGGTGGCGCTCGTCGTCGCGTCGGGCCCGTAGCGCAGGTCTTCGGCCAAAGCCGTGGTGACGACGCGCCGCACGTCGGCGACGTCGAGACCGTGCTCGGCCAGCGCCTCGGTGACCCACGGGGAGAATTCGCTCATGCCACAACCTCCAAAGCGATCGGATCGGCCGGCACCGGCTGCCCCGACGGGCTGAGCCGGATGAGCTGGCCGCGTTGCCAAGTGTTGTCGTCACGTTCGGGGAAGTCGGTCCGCACGTGGCAGCCGCGCGACTCCGTCCGGCGCGCGGCCGCCGCGATCAAGGCTTCCGCCACCAGCGTGAGCGCCGCGTCCTCGACGAGCCGAGTTGTCCACAAAGGACTCTCGACCGTCGAAAGATCCAGCACCGAACCGACGACCGACAGGCCTTCCGCGTCCCGGCCGATCGCGGCGTAGCGGCTCATCGCGCGCTGCACCGCGTCGCGGTCGGCAACGGGAACGGTCGCCCGGTGCGCGAGCACACCGCGGCTCGAATCGCCGAGCTGCCCGGTGGCGAGGTCCGCGGCGACCGCCTCGGCCACCCGCCGCCCGACGACCAGTCCTTCGAGCAGACTGTTGGAGGCCAGGCGATTCGCGCCGTGCAGACCGGTCCTCGCGACCTCGCCGGCCGCGTAGAGACCGCGGACGCCGGAACGTCCGTCCACAGTGGTCACCACACCGCCGCAGGAGAAATGCGCCGCGGGGGTGACCGGGATCGGATCCTTCGCCGGGTCGAGACCGAGCACCCCGCACGCCGCTCGCACGGTCGGGAACCTCTTGGCGAACCCGGAGATCCCGGTGGCGTCGAGGAAAACGTGATCATCGATACCGCCGGGCGCTTCGGCCATGTGCCGCGTGATCGCCGCCGAAACGACGTCCCGGGGCGCGAGATCACCGAGCGGATGCACCCCGCGCATCACCGACGCGCCCGTCGCGTCGATCAGGGTCGCGCCCTCGCCGCGCACCGCCTCGGTGACCAGCGGACAGTGTCCGCGCGCACCGGGCGTGAACAGGACCGTCGGGTGGAACTGGACGAACTCGACGTCCGCGATCCGCGCTCCCGCGCGCAACGCGAGCGCCAGCCCGTCCCCCGTGGCGATCTCCGGATTCGACGTCGCGTGGTACAACTGCCCCAGTCCGCCGCTGGCCAGCACCACCGCGGGCGCCCGGACGACTCCGGGCACACCATGGTGGTCCAGGACGGTCACCCCGACGACCTCGCCCGAAGGCGTGCGGATCGCGTCGACGGCGATGTGGTGCTCCAGCACCGGGATCCGGCTGCCACCGGCCTTCGCGACCAGCGTCCGCTCGACCTCCGCGCCGGTCGCGTCGCCACCGGCGTGGATGACGCGGAACGCGCTGTGCCCGCCTTCGCGCGTGCGGGCGAGTTCGGCCCGTCCCGCGGCCGCCAGGTCGAAGCGGGCGCCCTCGGCGCGCAGCCTGGCCACCGCGGCCGGGCCGCCAGCGATGATCGAACGGACGGCGTCCTCCTCGCAGAGCCCTGCGCCGGCGGTGAGCGTGTCCTCGGCGTGTTTGCCGACCGAGTCACCCTCCTCGTGCTCGCCCTCCAGCACGACCGCGACCCCGCCCTGCGCCCACCGGGTGTTCCCGTCGGACACCGCCGCCTTGGTGACCACCAGGACGTGCAGTCCGAGCTCCTGGGCGCGCAGCGCGGCGGTGAGCCCGGCCACTCCGCTGCCGATCACCACGAGATCGGCGGCGGCCTCCCAAACGGGGTTGGTTTTCGCCTGGAGGGCGGTAACCGGGCCGGTCATTCTCCGCCGCCAGGCTGTCCGATCTCGATCATGCGCCGCACCGAAGCGCGGGCTCGGGCGGCGGTCTCGACGTCGACGTGGACCTCGTCGGCGCCCTCGCGCAGCGACCGCAGCAGGGCCGCCGGCGTGATCATCTTCATGTACCGGCAGGACGCCCGGTCGTTCACCGCGCGGAAGTCGATCTCCGGCGCGGCCTTGCGCAGCTGGTGGATCATCCCGATCTCGGTGGCCACGAGCACCGACGTCGCCTTGGTGTCGCGGGCGGCGTGGACCATGTCGCCGGTCGAGAGGATCTTGACCCGCTCAGGGGCGACGGCGCCCTCTCCGGCGAGGTACAGCGCCGACGTCGCGCAGCCGCATTCCGGGTGGATGAACAGGTCCGCGTCCGGGTTCTCCGAGGCGCGCTCGGCCAGCTCGGCGCCGTTGATTCCGGCGTGCACGTGGCACTCGCCCGCCCAGACGTGCATGTTCTCCCGGCCGGTCACGCGCTTGACGTGTGCGCCGAGGAACTGGTCCGGCAGGAACAGAACCTCCTGGTCAGCGGGGATGGAAGCGACCACGTCGACGGCGTTCGACGAGGTGCAGCAGATGTCGGTCTCCGCCTTGACCTCGGCCGTGGTGTTCACGTACGACACGACGACCGCGCCGGGGTGCTCGGCCTTCCAGGCGCGCAACTGGGCGCCGGTGATCGAGTCCGCGAGCGAACAACCGGCCCGCGCGTCCGGGATCAGGACCGTCTTCTCCGGCGCCAGGATCTTCGCCGTCTCGGCCATGAAGTGCACGCCGCAGAAGACGATGGTCGACGCGTCACTGCTCGCCGCGATCCGGCTGAGCGCGAGGGAGTCGCCGGTGAAGTCGGCGATGTCCTGGATCTCGGGAACCTGGTAGTTGTGCGCGAGCAGGACGGCGTCACGCTTGCGAGCGAGGCTCCGCACCTCCTCCGCCCAAGCCGCGTCGGCGACGACGCCACCGTAGGGAGTCAGGTCGTTCTCAAACGTGATCGTCATCGTTCTGGCCCTCCGGACCGATTTGCCCACTGTCGGTTTTCGCCTTACAATCGAAAACCGTGCGAAGTCATCTTAACACCCAGACCCCCCTGGCCCACGAGGTTTTGGGAGCGGTCCTTCAAGTGCGCTCGGACACACTCCGAGTCCTGCTGTGGCGGCGCGCGCTCGATCCCCACCTGGGCCGCTGGTCCCTTCCGGGCGGCAGGCTTCGCCCGGATGAAGACGTCGAGGCGTCCATTCGGCGGCAGCTCGCGGAGAAGGTCGACGTACGCCAGTTGAAGCATGTGGAGCAGCTGGCGGTGTTCAGCGCGCCGGACCGGGTGCCGGGCCCGCGCGTCGTGGCGACGGCGTTCCTCGGTCTCGTACCGTCCGATGTGGACCCCGAGATCCCGGAAGACACCGAGTGGCACGACGTTTCCGAGCTGCCGCGGACGGCGTTCGACCACGAGTCCATCGTGCTGCGCGCACGGGACCGGCTCCGCTCGAAGCTCTGCTACACGAATCTCGGGTTCGCGCTCGCCCCGGAAGAGTTCACCGTTTCGGCGCTCCGGGGGCTGTACTCGGCCGCGCTCGGTTACCGGGTGTCCGCGACGAACCTGCAACGCGTGCTGTCCCGGCGCGGGCTGCTCCTCCCCACCGGCCACACCGCGCCTCCCGGGCGCAGCGGCGGACGTCCCGCGGCGCTCTTCTCCTTCGCGGGCAAGGGGATGCAGATCACCGACCCGTTCGCGGTGTTCCGTCCGCCCACCGGAAAGTGACCGTCCTGCGAAGTCCTCGCGGTCCCCGTACCTTGAACGGGTGACCGAGCCGAGCGATGAGTCCTCCGGGAAGGCGATCTTGCCGTTGTTCCCGCTACAGACCGTGCTTCTGCCCGGAACACACCTCCCGTTGCACATTTTCGAACCGCGGTACCGGCAGCTGATGGCCGACCTCGTCGGCGAAGTCGTCCCGGATCGCGAGTTCGGCGTCATCGCGCTGCGTTCGGCGATGATCAGGGAGGTGAGCGGGCCCGAGCACGTCCACGAGATCGGCTGCAGCACGGTGCTGCGCGAGGCGAAACGACTGCCGGACGGCAGATTCGACGTCGTCACCACCGCGCGGCGCCGCTTCCGGCTGCTCGAAATCGACCGCGTTTCCGCGCCGTACCTGATCGGCTCGGTCGAGTGGGTGCCCGACGACCGGGTCACCTCGGTGCAGGGCGACACCGTGACCAGGCTCGCCGACGTCGCGAAGGCCGCGCACCGGCGCTATTGCGAGTCCGCCTGGGACGCCGACGACTGGACCACACCGCCCGAGGACGGCGACATCGCGGCGCTCGCGTACCGGCTCACCGCGGACTGCCTGCTCCCGATGGAGGACCGGCAGCGCTTGCTGGAGGAGACCAACCCCCTGCGGCGCCTGCGGATCGCGTGCCGGCTGCTGACGCGGGAGGCCGGGTTCCTGAGCACACTGGGCGCCGTGCCGATGCCGCCGGGGGAACTGGGCGAGTTCACGCGCCCGTCGAACCTGAACTGACCTCAGCGCTGTGTCATGAAAGGGTCGTTCAGGACAAGAAACGTCCTGAACGACCCTTTCATGACACTCGCGGGACGACTTACTTGCCGGACTCCTGGTCGGGACCGTCGTCCGATCCGTTGCCCCCGCCGAACTTGCTCCACACCTTGCCCGCGGCCCCGGACACCGCCTCGCCGACGTCGCTGAACACCTTCGTCAGCGGGTCGGCCGAGCTGTTCCAGGAGTCCTTGTACGACTTCGCGGCCGACTTCAGGTCGTCGCTCCAGGTGGACGACGGCGCGTCCGCGTCGCGGCGCGGGTACTCGCCGGCCAGGATCGCCCGGTACTCCTCCGAAGCGGCCCACTTCTGCAGCTGCGCGGCACGCACGACGGCCAGCGGATGCGACATCGTCTCGACGTAGCGCAGCTTCAGGTAGCTGTCGCGGATGTCCTCGACCGACTCGTACTCCGACGCCTGCTGCAGGAACGCCGGGATGTCGATCTTCGCCGGGTCGATCCCGCCCGCGACCAGGATCTGCGACCGCAGCGCCGCCGTCGGGTCCTGCGAGCACAGCAGCCCGGCGCGGTCGCAGGACAGCTCGGCCTTGCGGTACCACTCGCGCAGCGCGGCGATGACGACGCGGATGCCGATCGCGCTCACCGGCGTCCACGACATCGACATCTGCAGGCCGATCAGCCGGATCATGATGGTGCGGTACACCGCGTGCCCGGACAGCACGTGCCCCATCTCGTGCCCGATCACGAACCGCAGCGACGCGAGGTCCATCGCCTCGACGGCCGCGGTGTTGAGCACGATGAACGGCTCGTCCATCCCGATCGTCTGCGCGTTGACCTCGGGACTGCGGGCGACGAACAGGTTCGGCACGCGATCGAGGTCGAGCGTCTCCGCGCATTCGTGGCGCAGCTTGTCCAGTTCCGGATACTGCTTCGGGCCGACCCGGATCGCGGACGCGAGTGCCATGAGCCGCTCGCCTCGTTCGGCGTAGAAGCCCGAAACAGCCTTCACCACCTGCGCGAATCCGGGGACTGCGCGAAGCGTGGCCAGAGCGCCGCGGTCCACGGGGTGTTCGTAGGCGCGCGGGCTGATGCCCGGGAAGCGGACGGCGTTGTGCCGGGAAACCTCGATGTCGTCGGTCAAGAGAAAGCCCCCTAGAGAAGTTGCCGCCCACCCTAGAGGAAATTCGTCAGCCGAGGCGGCGACCGAGGTCTTCTCGTCCGTTCCACGCGGTCAGGAGCGTGTAGGCCAGCGCGGTCATCAGCGGCGCGGCGAGCAGGATCCACGGCGATTCGATCTGCGGTGCCTTCGCGATGATGTCACCGACGGCGGGCGCCGAGCCGATCTCGTAGCGGCCGTTGGCGAACGAGACGCCCATCGTCGTCCCCAGCCAGCCCGCGAGCGCGGCGCCGCCGGTCGCGGCGATCAGCACGACCGGGCCGCGGCGTTCCCGCAGCAGCCAGGTCACGATGCCGATCAGCAGTCCGGCGCCGAGCGCGAGGAAACCGTAGATGGCGAGATCGTCGAAGCGGTGCCAGCTCTCGAGTTCCAGCGGCGCGAGGCCGCCGCGGTCGTTGATGACCCGCATCCGCTGCGGCGGCGCGAGCCGCGACCACAGCCAGGCCAGCGGGAAGCCGAGCAGCCCCGCCGTCGACAGGACACTGACCGCCGGCAGCAGATCGGCCTTGATGACGACCTTGGGGTACGGGCGGCGCGGCCTCGGCAGCATGGGCACCGACCAGGGATCGGGCACGCTGGAAGACAGGTGTGCCGGTTTGCCCGTCGTCTCGCCCAACCCGGACTCCTCCCTCACGCTGCTTGTGCAGAGCGTAACCAATGACGCCCCCAGCGCACGCAACCCGGCACCGAATCGCGGAAGTCAGCCGGCGAGTTCACCGTGACGGCTGCACCGGGCCGTCCAGCCCACCGGGGTGATCTGGACGACCATCCGCCGCGCACAGAACGTGCAGTAGCGCGGCGGTTCGAGTGCCGTTCTCGGGTTGTGGCAGACGGGATGCTCCGCGCCGCCGTCGGACGTCTGTCCACAGTGGACACAGAACGCCGGCCGGTCAGAGGACGTCACTGATCGCCTTCACCGGCATCTTCAGCTCGTCGAGCATCTCCAGGTCCGCAGTGGCCGGGCGGCCGAGGTTGGTCAGGTAGTTGCCGACGATGATCGCGTTGATCCCGCCGAGCATGCCTTGCTTGGTGCCCAGGTCGCCGAAGGTCAGCTCACGGCCGCCGGAGAAGCGGAGCAGCGGACGGGGCATCGCCAGCCGGAACGCGGCCACGGTGCGCAGCGCGTCCTTGCCCTCGACGACCTCGTAGCCCTCGTACGGCGTCCCCGGCTGCGGGATGAGGAAGTTCATCGTGCACTCGTCCGGGTTCAGCTCGGCCAGCTGCGCGGCGAACTCGGCGCGCTGCTCGACGCTCTCCCCCATGCCGATGATGCCGCCGCAGCAGACCTCCATGCCCGCCTCGCGGATCATCCGCAGGGTCTCCCAGCGCTCTTCCCACGTATGCGTGGTGACGACGTTCGCGAAGTGCGAGCGCGCGGTCTCCAGGTTGTGGTTGTAGCGGTGCACGCCCATCTCGACGAGCTCGTCGACCTGCTCCTGGGTGAGCATGCCGAGCGAGCAGGCGATCTGGATGTCGTTGCCGTCCTCGCGGATGGCCTTGATCCCCTCGCGGACCTGCGAGAGCAGCCGCTTGTCGGGACCGCGGACGGCGGCGACGATGCAGAACTCGGTCGCGCCGGTCTCGGCGGTCTGGCGGGCGGCCTTGACCAGGCCGGGGATGTCCAGCCACGCCGAACGCACCGGCGTCGGGAAGCGGCCGGACTGCGAACAGAAGTGGCAGTCCTCGGGGCAGCCGCCGGTCTTGAGGCTGATGATGCCCTCGACCTCGACCTCGGGGCCGCACCAGCGCATCCGGACCTCGTGGGCCAGCGCCAGCAGGTCGGTCAAGTGGTCGTCGTCGAGCTTCAGGACCTCGACGAGCTGCTCTTCGCCGAGCCCGACACCGCGCTCGAGGACCTGCTCACGCGCCACGGCGAGGATGTCGACGGTCTCCGGGGCTGTGGTCACGAGGCGGCTCCTGTTCGGGTGGGGCGGTAGAGCGAAGGCACATCATCGTGCATGACCGGGCGCCCCGGCCACAGCGACGCAGATCACTTCTGGGCAGACGCGCGGCCGACGAAGGTCTCCGGATCGAACTCGCCGCCGAACCACGGCGAGAGCCCCGCCCTGGCCTTGGCCGCGAACTCCTCGGGCTCGGCGTCCCCGAGCCCGGCGGGCAGCACGCCCAGCAGCGGAGCGCCGGCGGCGACCGGCAGGTCCCGCAGGTTCGACACCGACGCCAGATCCGGGTCCTCCGGCCACGAGCCGATGATGACCCCGGCCACGGTGAGCCCGCGTTTGGTCGCGACCTCGGCGGTCAGGGCGGTCGCGTTGAGCGTGCCCAGCCCGGCCTCGGCGACGATGATCACCAGCGCGCCCAGCGACCAGGCGACGTCGGCGAGCGAAGCGCCGTCGGCGTCGAACCGGACCAGCAGGCCGCCCGCGCCCTCGATGAGCGTGAGGTCGTGTTCGCCGTCCAGGTCGCTCGCGGCCGCGGCGATCTCGCTCGGCGGCAGCGTCGGCAGGCCCGAAAGCCTGGACGCCGCCTCCGGCGACAGCGGATCCGGGTATCTCCGCAGCTCACGAGTGGTGACCGGCCCGGCGAGCCGGAGGACGTCGGCGAGATCACCCGGCTCGTCCGGACCGACCCCGGTCTGCGCCGGTTTCAGCACGGCGACGCGTTGGCCCTGCCCGGCGGCCAGTGCGGCGATGGCGGCGGTGGTGATCGTCTTGCCGACACCCGTACCGGTGCCGGTCATGACCAGCATGCTCACGTGCGTTGAATCTAGTCTGCGGGGCGCAGCCTCTCCGTTGAGGGTGGTGGCGGGGCGGGGTCCGGGTTAGTCGGTCCGGATCGAGTCCCACTGAACGGCGTCTCCTAGCCCCCGGAAGTGGTGACGGCGCCGACCGGGGTGAACGACGGGCTCCCCTCGTCCGACAGGTAGACCTGCGCCGCCCCGACGTCGAAGTACATCCCGGTCAGGTGCAGTTCGCCGCGCGCCTCCGCCTCGGCGATCAGCGGGTAGTGCCGCAGGTGCTCCAGCTGCTGCAGCACGTTCTGCAGCGCCAGCCGGTTGGTCTCCGTGTCCGGGTGTTCGCCGTCGATGGTCACCGAGACCTTGCGCTTGGCGCTCGGCTCGGCGTGTTTCAGCCAGGACGACAGCATCGGCGCGCCGTCGGGGGCTCCGGTGGCCAGCGCCTGCATGGCGCCGCAGCCGGAATGCCCGCAGACCACGATCTCGCGCACCTTCAGCACGCCGACGGCGAACTCGACGGTGGCGCCCATCGACGGGTCGGCCCGGCGGGCGGGCACCAGGTTCCCGATGTTGCGGACGGTGAAGAGGTCGCCGGGACCGCTCGTGGTGATCATGTTCGGCACGATCCGCGCGTCACCGCAGGTGATGAACAGGGTGTGCGGAGACTGTCCGCCCGCCAGCTTGCTGAGCGCGGGCTGCATGAGCGCGGCGGTGCGCCGCTGGAACTCGGTCGCGCCGCGCAGCGTCGGCCCGCCACGCTGGCCGGGCAGCTCGACGTCCTTGGCCTGCCAGTCGGACCACGGCGCGAGGAACCGCGGCACCGACCGCGCGGCGGCCGTCCTGGACAGGGTGGGATCGCCGGACTTGCCGTTGGCGAACCACGGATGCCCGACCTCGTCGACGATCACCTCGCCGCCGGCGCGTTCGTGGCCCTGTTGCCAGTTCGACAGGCTTTCGAAGGCGGCGTGGTCGAGGTAATCGACGACCAGCTCCAGAGTCACCTTCGCGCCGTCCGGCACGGTCGCGAGCACGCGGCTGAGCCTCGGCACCGAGAGGAACGTCAGGACACCTTCGACGACGACGCGCCATTCGTCACCGTCGCGTTCGGCGTGGATCCCGGACCACACGGTGCGCCGCAGCATCAGCAGCACCGAAAGCCCGATGCCGAGCAGGACGCCGGTGAGCAGGTCGAAGACGACGACACCGGCGAGCGTCACCAGGTACAGCCCCAGGTCACCGTGTTTGAGGACCTGCTTGATGTGGCCGGGGTTCACCAGTTTCGCGCCGACGTGGACGAGCAGGCCTGCCAGCGCGGCGAGCGGGATGTTCTGGATCAGCCCGGCGAACGCGGCGACGAACACCAGGATCCAGACCCCGTGCAGGACCGCCGAAGCGCGGGTGCGGGCGCCGGCGGCGACGTTGGTCGAGCTGCGGACGATCACGCCGGTGACCGGGAGGCCGCCCAGCGCGCCGGAGGTCATGTTCGCGGCGCCCTGCCCGATCAGTTCGCGGTCGAGGTTCGACCGCGGCCCGGTGTGCATCTTGTCGACCGCGACGGCCGACAGCAGGCTTTCCACGCTGGCGATCAGGGCGATGGTGATGACCGCGAGGGCGAACGCGCCCCAGCCGGTGTCCGGGAACTCGGGCGCGAAGCGGATGTTCAGCAGGTCACCGGGCAGGTTGACACGGGGCAGGGTCATCCCGGCGACGACGGACAGCACGGTCACCAAGGCGATCGCGGCCAGCGGGCCGGGCACCTTGCGAACGGATTTCGGCAGCCGCGGCCACAGCAGCAGGATGCCGATGGTGAGCACGCCGATCAGCGCCGCGGTGTCGTGGTGGCCGACGATCTGCGCGGGCAGTTCGGCGATGTTCTTGAGCGCGGAGCTCTGCGCCGATCCGCCCAGCACGACGTGGAGCTGGCCGAGGACGATCGTGACGCCGATACCGGCGAGCATGCCGTGCACGATGGCGGGCGAGATCGCGAGCGCCGCGCGGGCGATGCGGCTCAGCCCGAGCAGGATCTGGAGCGCGCCCGCGGCGACGGTGATCGCGCAGGTGGTCGCCCAGCCGAAGGTCGCGATCGTTTCGGCCATGATCACCGTCAGCCCGGCGGCCGGGCCGCTGACCTGAAGCGGGGAGCCGCCGAGCGCTCCGGCGACCACACCTCCCACCACGGCCGCGATCAGCCCCGCGACGATCGGTGCCCCTGACGCGAGAGCGATCCCGAGTGAAAGCGGGACGGCGACCAGGAACACCACCAACGAGGCGGGCAGGTCGTGACGAAGCACGGCAAGAGGTTTCTTCGTGGACACCAACATGATCACCAGGAAACTGGTGATTTGTCCGCTATGCACCACCTGATCGAGTGAACATCGTCCCTCAGGCGGGTGGCATGGCCCACTTTTGGGCCGTTTTGTTGCCTGGAGATGTCCCCGGTATTGCGAAAAGCCTTGCCGGCTCCCAAATCCTGGGATCTATCGATCGGCCGCCCGGCCAACTCCGGGTCACGTCCTGAATGTCCGTGAAGGCCTCCTTGAGGGACCCTGGGTCCCTCAAGGAGGCCTTCACGGACCTGGCACCGCAGCTACATCACGTCCCGAACGACCATCCGTTCCGAAGCCCGTTCGATGGCCGCCTCCACCGCGCCGACCCGATCAGCCAGCAGCCCCACGGCACCGACCGCGCGGCTCATCGGGTCCTCGTCCTCTCCGCCCAGCGCCTGCGCCCGCAGGTAAGCCGCCTTGACGTCCGCCCATCGCTGCGCCTCCGAAGCGCTCAGCCGTCCGCGCAATTCGGCCAGCTTCAGCAGGTTCGCCTCCGCGCCCGACGTGAGCGTCTGCGCCTCGCCGGCGTAGTGGTCGTCGATCAGCGCTTCCAGTTCGGCGTCGTTCATCGCGGGCACGATCCGGCCGGCGAGCTTGGTCATGTTCCGGTACGAACCCTGCAGCTGGAACGGCGGTTCGACCCGGGACGCGTCCGCTTGCGCGGCCGAAGCGATGTACGCCTGGTTGTTCTTCAGGACGATCCGCTGCACCTGGATCAGTTTCCGGAGTACGGCGAGGATCTGTTCCAGTTCGGTCGCCGAGTAGGCGTGTTTCAGCTGATCCGCCCGGACGGCGCCGTCGCCGCGGGCCAGCCGCACGAGAACGTCCACATCGGACCGTTCCCGCGAAACCAGCGGCGCCAGCACGGTGTTCGCGGTGAGCGAGTTCTCGATATAACTCAGCGCGAACAGCTCTTCCTTGCCCGAAAGCACGTCGCCGAGGTTCCACACGTCCGCGCGGTTGGCGAGCATGTCCGGGATCCGGAACCGCTTCCCCTGCTCCGTGTACGGGTTACCGGCCATGCAGACCGCGAACCGCTTGCCCCGCAGGTCATAGGTCCGCGTGCGGCCTTCCCACACGCCTTCCATCCGCCGCTGCGCGTCGCACAGCGAAATGAACTTCTGCAGCAGCTCCGGCGAAGTGTGCTGGATGTCGTCCAGATACAGCAGCACGTTGTTGCCCTGCTCCAGCGCGAACGAGATCTTCTCGACCTCCTGCCGCGCGGTCGCGTTGGGCGCGTCCGCCGGATCCACCGACGTGACCTCGTGCCCGAGCGCCGGGCCGTTCACCTTGACGAACACCAGGCCGAGACGGCTCGCGACGTACTCCATGAGCGTCGTCTTGCCGTACCCGGGCGGCGAGATCAACAGCAGCAGACCGGACTGGTCGGTGCGCCGGGCATCGCCTGTCGCGCCGAGCTGCTTGGCGAGGTTGTCGCCGATCAGCGGCAGATAGACCTCGTCGAGCAACCTGTTGCGCACGAAGGCGCTCATCACCTTCGGCTTGTACTCGGCCAGCCGCAGCCTGTCCCGTTCGGCCGCCACGAGTTCGTTGCGCTGCCGCTGGTACGCGCGGAAACCCGGCACCCGGTCACGCCGGAACCGCCGCGTCCTGGCCAGCGTCTCGTCGAGCCGCAAAGTCAGCGAACGGTTGACGATCCGCGGATGCGCGCCGAGCAGACCGTCCACAGTGGCCGAAAGGTCCGCCGAGGAGTCGTAGCGCGGCAAATCGGCGAGTTCCATCGCGACGGCCTCGGCCAGTTCGTCGCCCGGAATCCCCGCCGAATCCACAAAGGACGAAAGCCAGGCTTCGGCGAGCTGGTGGCGATCCGCCAGATCTTCGAGGGCACGCAGGTCTTCGGCGAAGCTCCGGCGGTCGAGCCGGAACTTGTCGAGCAGCGCGCGTGCGCCACCGCTGGTGACGAATCCCGGCGACGCGTCGGCGAGTTCCTCGAACAGGTACTCACCGGCGAGTTCGAGGTCCAGCGTCAGCCCGGACGACGCGGCGAACGCGGCCATCGCCTCGGTGAACTCGCCCGCCAGCGAGTCGATCGCCGTGGTGTGGCCGAACGCCTCCCGCACGCGCGCGAGCGACGCGGCACGCGTCGTCCAGGCGGACTTCGCGGCCTCTTCGACACCGAAGGCCCAGAACAACTGAGCGGCGGCCCTCGCGGCGGGCGGGTATCGCAGCAATCCGGCGGCGGAACGCAGGCGCAGCAGCGCCGCCAGGATCGCGGCGGCGTCGTGGTCGTGCACACCGCGCGCGTAACCCTCGTCGTAGCGGTCTCCCGCCGCGCGCCGGACGACGTCCAGCAGGTCCGTCTCCGGCAACTCCGGCTGTTCGGCCAGGATCGACGTCGCCAGGTACTCGGCGCGGTAGACCTCGGGCGACTCCGAGACCAGCAGCTGATCCCAGTACGGCCGCGTCGCCTCGAACGACTCGTCGCGCACGGGCGAGCGGTAGTCGGTCCCGGTGATCGCGAACTTCATCCCGCCGTCGTGCGGCACCAGCGTGAGGTCGATGTCCTGGGTGTTGACCGCGAAGGTGTTGCGGCCCAGGCGGATCGTCTCCCCGCCCTCGCCGTAGAGGTCGAGCCTGTCCCGCAGCGCGCGGCCCGCTTCCTGGCGGGCGGCCTTGACCCGGCCTTCGAGCTCTTCGGCGCGCACCTGGTCGCCGAGGTCACGCAGTTCGGCGACGACGCTGCGCAGCTTCGCGACCATCGGATCGGAGGCGAAGTAGGTGTTGATCTCGTCGACCGAGCCGAGCGTGCCGACCCGGCGCGTGACGCTCGTCAGGATCCGTTCGGCCGAATCGACCAGCCTGTCCGCGCGCCGCGCCCGCTCGTCGAGCAACGCCTGCTTGCGCGAGGAGAACGCCTCGTAGACGTCGGTGCGCTTCTCCCCCAGCGGCACCAGGAAGTCGTCGAACTCACCGAACCGCGATTCGAGGTTTTCCAGCTGCAGCAGCAACCGGCCGAGCTGCTCGTCGCAGCGGTCCGGGGTGTCCGCGACCGCGAGCCCGCCGGTGATGGCCTGCGCGAGCAGCGCGAACTCGGCGGCGAACTCCGCCCGGCCCTCGGTCTCCAGCAGCTCCTTGCGCCGCGCGTCGAGGGTGGCCCGGGCGCGGTTGACCGCGCCGATGACCTCGCCGACGCGTTCGAGGATCTTCGTCCGCACCACGGCGTCCGCGATCTCCAGCCCGCCGACGACGTCGGTGAGGACTTCGAGCCCGCCGGACTGTTCGTCCAGCTGCTCGGCGACCGGAACCGCCTCCGCGACGGTGGAGATCGTGCCCGCGGCCTCGATCAGCCTGTCGACCTCGGCGTGGTAGCTCGTGAACGCGTCCTCGCCCTGGAGGAACCGGACGGCCCGCTGCGCGGCCTCGCCGAATTCCGTGTCCAGGTCGGCGATCACCTTGTCGACCCGGTCGATGTCGACGTACCGCAGCTCCCGCACGGTGACGAGATGCCCTCGCGCGCGGTGCATCTCGGCGAGCCTGCGCACCCACGCGTCGGCCGCGTTCAGCGCCTCGCCGCGCACCTTCCGCACGAGCGACGCGGTTTCGGCGGCCGCCTCTTCGACGGCTTCGGCCGCCTGAGCGGTGAGCGAGGTGACCGTCTCGAACTCGTCGAGCACCTGCTCCGCGGTGATCCGGACATCCGACAACGGCGTCCGCAGATCACCCAGTTCGGACTCGCCGAGCCAGTGGTAGTGATCGAAAACCCTGGCGCACGCGGCGATCAGCGCCTCGAACACCGCCGCCGACGGCGCCATCTCGCCGACCATCCGGCCGATCGACAGGCAGTCGGAGATCCCCCGGACCAGATCGGCGTTGCCGACCCGCTCCAGCGGGCCCGTCCCGGCCGGCTGCGACGCGGCGTACGTGTCCGAGTGGAACGGCGTCCGCCACACCTGCATCGGGTGCACCCGGCTCGGCTCGTCGGACAGCGCACGGAACAGCACCATCGTGCCGTCGTCGAACAGCGAGTACCCGTGGCACGGGATCGGGTTCGAGACCTCTTTGCGGATCACGTTGTACGGCAGCAGCAGCGAGCGGCCCTCGGCCCGCGCGTGGAAGACGTAGAGCACGTCCTCCCCGTTGGGCGAGCGGATCACGCGCTCGAATTCGAGCTCGTCCACCGTGGTGTCGAACGTCTTGCTGACGCCCGTGTCGAGGTAGTAGCCGCCGGGGAAGATGATGCCGTGGTCCTCGGGCAGCCGCTGGCAGGCTTGCCCGATCCCGTCGAGGCGCACCACGTCGCGGGTGCGGGTGTTGAACACCAGGTACCGGTGCTCGGTCTCCTTGTACGGCAGCATCCGCAGCAGGATCAGCGGGCCGATCCTGGCGTAGGACACCTCGGCGTCGGCCAGGCTCTGCAACGGCTCGTCGACCGGTTCGGAGTAGACGCCCTCGCCGGTCTCGGTGTTGTTCTCGACCTTGATCGTCAGGTTGCCGCCGACGGTCTCGACGAACACCTCGTCCTCGATCGAGATATGCGGATGCCTGCCGAGCACGTGCTGCTCGCGGCTGGTCTCGATCCATTCGAAGTCGTGCGACGGCGGGAAGACGTGGTCGCGTTCACCCCGGCTGTCCACATAGGACACCGCGCCGTCGGCGGCGACGCCCCAGCGCAGCACGCGGATGTCCTCGGTCCGCGGGCCGATCTGGAACACCGCGAGCAGTTTGCCCTCGACCCGGCGCAGTTGCAGCAGCTTCGCCTGCCGGTAGTAGCGGTACAGCTCGGCGAAGTCGCGGACGAACTGCTCGTCACGCAACAGGCCCGGCAGTTCCTCGGCGGGCACGTCGTCGAAGCGGAAGGCTTCGTCGTCATGGCTGAAGCCGTGCAGCGAGAAGACGTCGTCGACCGTCGTCTCGGGTTTGAGCCCGATGAAGACGTTGTAGCCGAACAACATCCGCCCGCCGACCGACACGACGTCCCGCGGCACGCAGTTGTTCGCGGTGCGGATCCGTTCCGTGCCGATCAGCGCGAGCTGCGCGCTGCCGAAGACCCCGAGCCGGGCGGTGTTGAGCTCGTCCGCGCGTTTCGCCAGTTCGGCGGCCTGCGCGGCGAGCCGGGCACGGAGCACCTCGTAGGTGCCCGCGTCCAGCTGCTCAGCTCCCGCCGCCGGTTCGGTCGCCGTCACTGCTTCGCGGGCGCGAGGGCGGCGACGGACTTGTCGGCCAGGCCGAGCCGCTGCGCCATGGCCAGCAGTTCCTGCACCTTGCCGCTGTCCGGGCCGCCCGCCTGCAGCTGCTTGGCCAGGAAGGCCGACAGCGTCAGGTTCTTCACGTCCTCCGTGCTCACCGAACCGAGCAGCTTGCCGATGTCGTCGGTGAAGCTGCCGGTGCCGTCGAGCCACGACTTCCCGAGCGTCTGGACGACGTCCGAGTGCTCGACGAAGCCGTCGACGCTCTTGCCGAGCCCGATCGAGCCGATGACCTTCTCGAAGAACATCGTCTCGCCGCCGACGATGTCGATGTCGGCCTTCTCCAGCCCGATGCCGAGCACCGTGGCCTGTGCCTCGGCGACCTCGCGCTGGACGTTGAGCGCGGCGAGCCGGATCTCCTTCTCGGCCTCCAGGCGCAGGCGGTACTCCTCGTGCTCACGGCTGGCGCTGTCGAGGGCGGCCATCGCGGCGGCCTTCTCGGTGAGACCTTCGGCCTCGCCCTTGAGCTTGTCGCGCATCGCGTCGGCGAGCACGACCGCTTTCTCGCGTTCGACGATCGCCTCGGCCCGGCCGACCTTCTCCAGCGCGTCGGCGTCGCGTTCCTTGACCTGCGCCGCGGCGAGGCCGACGGCGGCCTCCTCGGCCTGGATGCCTTCGGCCAGGCGGATCTTCGCGCGGGTCTCCAGCTCGGCGGCCTGCTGGCGAGCCTCGGCCAGCGTCAGTTCCTCGCGGGCCTTGTGCTTGGCGGCCGCCTCGGCGGCTTCCGCGGCCTTGATGTCCTTGACGAGGTTCTCCTGCGCCTCCGCCTCGGCCCGGATGATGGTGGTCTCGCGCTGACGCTGCGCCTCTTCGACGACGCGGAGCTTCTTGATGTTCTCTTCCTGCTCCGCCACGGTCTTCTCGACCGCGATCCGCTCGCGGATCACCTCGGCGATGGACCGCTTCTCGGTCTCGACTTCCTTGTCCTTGGCGATGCGGGACAGCTCGGTCTCGCGTTCGCGGCCGATGACCTCCAGCAGCCTGTCCTTTTCGATGCGCTCGCTCTCGATGGCGATGACGCGCTCGCGGTTCTTGCCCGCGACCTCGATCTCCCGCTGCTGGTTCTGGTGCTGGATGCCGAGCTGCTCGTCGGTGCGCAGTCCGGCGGCCTGCGACTTGAGCCGCTCCTCCGCCTGGACCTTGGCGATCTCGGCCTCTTCGCGCGCCCGCATGGTCTCGACCTCGCGGCGCTGCTTGATCTCGGCGTCGGCCTGCCGCCGCTCCAGTTCGAGGATCGCCTCCTTGGCGTCCACGTTCTGGCGGGTGATCTCTTTTTCCTCGCTGCGGCGGAACTCGTTGGTGCGCACGTGCTCGATCGCGGTCAGCTCGGTGATCTTGCGGATGCCCTGCGCGTCGAGGATGTTCGCGGAGTCGAGCTGCGCCATCGGCGTCTGCTCGAGGTAGTCGATGGCCGCGTCCTCCAGGCTGTACCCGTTGAGGTCGGTGCCGATGACACGGATGATCTGGTCGCGGAACTCGTGACGCTTGGTGTAGAGATCGACGAAGTCCAGCTGCTTGCCGACGGTCTTCAGCGCCTCGGAGAACTTGGCGTTGAACAGTTCCTGCAGCGTCGCCTCGTGGCTGGCGCGTTCGGTGCCGATCGCCTGCGCGACCTTGATCACGTCCTCGACGGTCTTGTTGACCCGGACGAAGAACGAGATCCGGATGTCGGCGCGGATGTTGTCCCGGCAGATCAGGCCTTCGCGGCCGGTGCGGGTGATCTCCATGGCCTTGACCGAGGTGTCCATGATCTCGGCCTTGTGCAGCACCGGCAGGACGATCGCGCCGGTGAACGTCACGTCGACGCGGCGGACCTTCGAGATGATCAGCGCCTTCCCCTGCGGCACCTTTTTGAACAACCTGGTGATCGTGAAGAGCAAGACCAGGAGGATGACAACTATCACGGCGATCAGTACGCCGGCCCCCACGCTGATGGCACCCATAGTGTTCCTTTTCTGCTTCAGATGTCCAAGGACTCGACCCAGAAGAACTCGCCTTCGGAGTCGTAGTCATAGAGAACTACGCGGCTGCCCGCCGTCAGGTTGCCTTGACCCGCCTGCCGAACGTCCACAATGGCCGTCGACCCGTCGGCGGCGGCGACCTCGGCCTGGCCGAAGTCGTGGGTCACCGACGAAGTGCGGATGACGGCGGCGCGACCGACGAAGTCCCGCCTGCTCGGCTCCTTCGCGGGGCCGAATACCCGGCGCAGTGGCACCACGATCACCCTCGTCCCGAGTGTGCCGAGGACGAGCGCGACGGCGAGCACGCCGACCCCGAACCCGAACCTCGATGGCGTCGAAAGCTCCAGATCATCGAGTAGAACCGTTCCTGCCAGGCTGGCGAACCAGGTGAATGCGATCAGCAGAGAGAGCGAAATGGACAGTGGGACCCCGCCGAAGCCCGCGAGGAGCCCGTCTCCACCGTCGAAGTCGACGGCGTCGTCGGTGTCGATGGCGCCGAGCAGTGCCAGCAGCCAGTAGCCGATCACCACGATCAGCAGGAAGCTGAAGAGCACGGCCGGGAACCCCAGAGCCGCGGTGACGAACCCGCCCATCGCCGTCGTTCCCTCCCCCATTACCCCGAGTCAGGACTATAACCAGCGCGTGACGCCGGGCGGATCGTTTTCGGCTACGAGTGGGTCACGGTGCGCGGAAGCGTGCGGGGCGGTCTCGCGTGACTGAATGGACGACACCCGTGATCCGATGGACGACACCTGTGTCCAGCCGGACGACTCGCGGCAGGACCTGGCCGCGCGCGTGTCGTCCCTCCAAGCACGCGTGTCGTCCATCGGATCACACGTGTCGTCCGTCCCGTCACGCGAAACCGCCGGCTTGGCACGGTCAGTCGCGAGTGACGTGACGGAAGCCGGAACTCGCGTGATCGGTGCGCGGGCGGGTGCCCAGCGTTACGCCGACCGGCGGCCCGGAAGCCATCCGGTTGGACCTGTCGCACCACACGAGCGGGCCCTACTCTCCAGTATTGAGAGTGACACAGGACACACCACGGTCTTGGAGGCTCC
Source organism: Amycolatopsis sp. NPDC089917 (assembly GCF_040684635.1). Classification (NCBI taxonomy): domain Bacteria; kingdom Bacillati; phylum Actinomycetota; class Actinomycetes; order Pseudonocardiales; family Pseudonocardiaceae; genus Amycolatopsis; species Amycolatopsis sp. NPDC089917. Next base: position 62,929 of record NZ_JBFBGL010000020.1, read on the forward strand.
CTTGGGTTGGCACGTTCGCGAGACGATCGACGGGGATCAGCGCGAACGGCGGATCCGCCACGTCACCCGATGCCTGAGCTGCACGCTCACCTGCGTCCATTGTGGACTCCCCGCCCGGTTCTCCCTTCCCGCCGGACATCCCGGCCTCGGTGTCGTGGAGCACCTCCCCGGCGCGAGCACCCCCGGGCTGCCGGATCTCGCGCTCCTGCACAGATTCTGCCGCGACCACGCGGGCACGGACGCCGGGATCGCGCTCAGGCGCGCTTATCTCGGCCTGGCGACCGAACTCTTCGAAGCGGGACGGCGGATCCGCCGTCACCACAGACTCGGCGTGCATCCGCCACGGCCGGGACATCTCGAGGCCTACCGAAAACGGTGGCGAGTGGCCAAAATGCGGTACGCCTGCAAGGCGTGCCGGTACTACACCGGCTCTCACTGAGCCGATTCTCCCCCGGAGGGCTCGTGCTCGTTCGTCTCATCCTCGGTCTGCTCATCACCGTCGCCGGCCTCGCGTTCGCCGCCCGCCGCGCCGTCTGGCTCGCCAAACTGATCCGGTCCGGCCAGCCGGACGAGAAACGCTCCGACGCCATGGCCGTCCGCGCGAAAACGCATCTGGCCGAGGTCTTCGGACAGCGCAAACTGCTCAAGTGGTCCGTCCCCGGGGTCGCGCATCTGTTCACGTTCTGGGGTTTCGTGATCCTCGGCTCGGTCTACGTCGAGGCGTACGGCGCCCTGTTCGACCACGACTTCCACATCCCGCTCATCGGGCACTGGACGGTCCTGGGTTTCCTCCAGGACTTCATCGCGGTCGCGGTGCTCGTCTCGCTCGCGGTCTTCGCGGTCATCCGGATCCGCCAGGCACCCGAACGCAAAGACCGCGCTTCCCGGTTCTTCGGATCGCACACCGGGGGCGCCTGGCTGATCCTGTTCATGATCTTCACCGTGATCTGGACGATGTTCCTCTTCCGGGGCGCGTCGGCGGCGGTCGGCGTCTTCCCGTACGAGTCGGGCGCGTGGGTCTCCCTCGGTGTCGGCGAACTCCTCGAACCGCTGGGACTTCCGGTCACCGAGCCGCTGGAGACCGTCGGGCTGCTGCTGCACATCGGCGTGATGCTGGCGTTCCTGTCGATCGTGCTCTACTCCAAGCACCTCCACATCTTCCTGGCGCCGGTCAACGTCACGGCCAAACGGCTCCCGGACGCGCTCGGCCCGTTGCTGCCGATGGAGTCCGGCGGAAAGCCGATCGACTTCGAGGATCCGGGCGAGGACGACACGTTCGGCCGCGGCAAGATCGAGGACTTCACTTGGAAGGGCATGCTCGACTTCGCCACGTGCACCGAATGCGGCCGGTGCCAATCGCAGTGCCCGGCGTGGAACACCGGGAAACCGTTGTCCCCCAAGCTGTTGATCATGGATCTGCGCGACCACCTCTTCGACAGCGCCCCTTACATCCTCGACGGCAAGGAGACTTCGGAAGAGCGTCCGCTCGTCGGGGCCAAGAACGAGGGCGGCGTGATCGATCCCGACGTCCTCTGGTCCTGCACCACCTGCGGCGCGTGCGTCGAGCAGTGCCCGGTCGACATCGAGCACGTCGACCACGTCGTGGACATGCGCCGCTATCAGGTGATGATCGAGTCGGCCTTCCCGAGCGAGCTCGGCGTGCTGTTCAAGAACCTCGAAACCAAGGGGAACCCTTGGGGCCAGAACAACTCCGACCGGCTCGCCTGGACGAAGGACCTCGGCTTCGAGGTACCGATCTTCGACGGCGACCTCGCCGACGACGTCGAGTACGTCTACTGGGTCGGCTGCGCGGGCGCGTTCGACGACAACGCCCGCAAAACCGTCCGCGCCACCGCGGAGCTGCTGCATCTCGCCGGGGTCGAGTACACGATCCTCGGCACCGACGAGTCCTGCACCGGCGACCCGGCCCGCCGGTCCGGCAACGAGTTCCTCTTCCAGATGCTCGCGCAGCAGACCGTCGAGACGTTGAACGCGGTGTTCGAAGGCCGTGAACCGGGCACGCGCAAGATCGTCACCACCTGCCCGCACTGCCTCAACACGCTCGGCCGCGAGTACCCGCAACTGGACGGGCACTACGAGGTCCTGCACCACACGCAACTGCTGAACCGGCTGGTCCGAGCGGGCAAGCTGACGCCGGTCAAACCGGTCGACGCCGGCCCGGTGACCTATCACGACCCGTGCTACCTCGGCCGCCACAACAAGGTCTACGAACCGCCGCGCGAACTCGTCGGCGCGACCGGCGCCACGCTCAGCGAGATGCCCCGCCACGCCGACCGCTCCCTCTGCTGCGGCGCCGGTGGCGCGCGTATGTGGATGGAGGAGCAGATCGGCAAGCGCATCAACCTCGAACGCGTCGACGAAGCGCTCGGCACGGACGCCGAAACGATCGTCACCGGCTGCCCGTTCTGCCGCGTGATGCTGAACGACGGTCTCGTCCAGCGGCAGAGCGAGCAGCGTGGCGAGAACGTCACCGTGCGCGACGTCTCCCAGCTCCTGCTGGAGGCCGTGAAGGAGCGGGACCGGACGGCCACGGAGATTTAAGGCACACGAGAGTTGGAAGTTCGGCGCACCGAACTCTAGACTCACGGGATGGCGAATCTTTTCAAGGCCGTCTGCGGGCTGGCCGCGTCGGCGCTCGTCCTTTCCGCGTGCGGCGGTCCCGCCGGCGGCGCGGACGACAAGCGGCCCGTGGTGCTGACCACGTTCACGGTCTTGGCGGACGTCGCGGCGAACGTCGCGGGCGACAAGCTCAGGGTCGAGTCGATCACCAAACCCGGCGCCGAGATCCACGGTTACGAGCCCACCCCGGACGACATCAAGAAGGCCGCGAAGGCCGACCTGATCCTCGACAACGGACTGAACCTGGAGGCGTGGTTCGCGCGCTTCGTCAAGGAGAGCGACGCGCCGCACAAGGTGGTCAGCGAAGGCGTCCAGCCCATCGCCATCGGCGAGGACTCCTACCAGGGCAAGCCGAATCCGCACGCGTGGATGTCGCCGAAGAACGTCGGGATCTACGTGGACAACATGGTCAAGGCGTTCAGCGAGGTCTCCTCGGGCGACGCCGCCGTGTTCAAGGCGAACGGCGACGCCTACAAGGCGAAACTGCAGGCGGTCCAGGACGAGATGGCCGGCGCGCTGAACGGGCTGCCGAAGAACGAGCGCGCGCTGGTCACCTGCGAGGGCGCCTTCTCCTACCTCGCGCGCGACACCGGCCTCACCGAGCGGTACATCTGGGCGGTCAACGCCGAACAGCAGGCCACGCCGCAGCAGATCACCCGCGCGATCGGGTTCGTCAAGGAGAACAAGGTCCCCGCGGTGTTCTGCGAGTCGACCGTCTCCGACGCGCCGATGCGCCAGGTCGTCTCCGCGACCGGCGCCGCGTTCGGCGGTGTCCTCTACGTCGATTCCCTGTCCGGTCCCGATGGTCCGGTGCCGACGTACCTCGACCTCATCCGCCACGACGCGAAGACGATCGTGGCCGGCCTCACCGGAGCGAAGCCGTGACCGCCGCGATCCGCGTCGAAGGCGTCACCGTCCATTATGGCGACGTCCTCGCGCTCGACGGTGTCGACGTCACGCTCGAACACGGCCGCGTCTGCGGTCTGGTCGGGATGAACGGCTCCGGCAAGTCGACCCTGTTCAAGACGATCATGGGCATGGTCCGCCCGGACAGCGGCACGGTCCGGGTCGACGGCGGCACGCCCGCCCTCGCCCGCAAGACCGGCGCGATCGGTTACGTGCCGCAGAGCGAGGACGTCGACTGGTCGTTCCCGCTGTCGGTGGCCGACGTCGTGATGACCGGCCGCTACGGGCGTCTCGGCTTCACCCGGCGGCCGCGCCGCGCCGATCACGAGGCCGTCGACGAGGCGCTGGAACGGGTCGAGCTGACCGAACTCGCCGGACGGCAGATCGGCCAGCTGTCCGGCGGGCAGCGCAAACGCGCGTTCGTCGCGCGCGGTATCGCCCAGGGCGCCCGGGTCCTGCTGCTGGACGAGCCGTTCGCGGGCGTGGACAAGCGATCCGAAGCGACGATCACCCGGCTGCTCAAGGAACTCGCGGCCGACGGCGCGGCGGTCCTGATCTCCACGCACGACCTGCACGCGCTGCCCGGTCTCGCCGACGAGGCGATCCTGCTGATGCGCAAGGTGCTCGCGCACGGCTCCCCCGGCGAGGTGCTCCGGCCCGAGAACCTCGCGCTGGCCTTCGGACTCGACGTCCTGCAACGGGAAGAGGAACCCGCGTGAACCTCTACGACCTGTTCCTCGAACCGCTGAGCTACGACTTCATGGTGCGGGCCCTGGCCTCCACGGTGATCGCGTCCGCGGTCTGCGCGGTGCTCTCGTGCTGGCTGGTGCTGATCGGCTGGTCGCTGATGGGCGACGCGGTCTCGCACGCGGTGCTGCCCGGCGTCGTGCTCGCGTACGTCCTCGGCGCGCCCTTCGCGCTGGGCGCCGTCGTCTTCGGGTTCCTCGCCGTGGCCCTGATCGGCGTCGTCCGCGACACCAGCCGCGTCAAGGAGGACGCCGCGATCGGCATCGTGTTCACCACGCTGTTCGCGCTCGGCCTCGTGCTGATCTCGGTGACGCCGAGCCAGACCGACCTGAACCACATCATCTTCGGCAACCTGCTCGGCGTCGACACCTCGGATCTGATCCAGATCGCCGTCCTCGGCGCGATCACGCTCACCCTGCTGGTGCTCAAGCGCCGCGATTTCACCTTGTACGCCTTCGATCCCACGCACGCGCACGCCCTCGGCCTGAACCCGCGGGTGCTCGGCGCCGCGCTGCTCGGGCTCCTCGCGCTGACCGCGGTGGTGGCCTTGCAGGTGGTCGGCGTGATCCTGGTGGTGGCGATGCTGATCATCCCCGGCGCGACGGCGTACCTGCTGACCGACCGGTTCGGCCGCATGCTCGTGATCGCGCCGTCGTTCTCGGTGCTCGCGGCGGTGACCGGGCTGTACCTGAGCTACCACCTCGACACCGCGTCCGGCGGGATGATCGTGCTGGTGCAGGGCGCCGGGTTCACGCTGGTGTACCTGTTCGGGCCGCGGCACGGGATCGTCGGGAAACGGCTGGCCAGGCGACGCCGGGAAGTCGCGCGGGCCGGGTAACCGGACAATCACCCCGCGCTCTGTGTCTCTCGCGACATGGGGATGACCGGATCATTAGGTTAGGCTCCCCTCATGTCTACGGAAGACGCGCTGCTCACCGGCCATGACCTGGTGCTCGCGCACCAAGAGCGGGCCGTGGTGGACGGCGTGTCCCTGTCGCTGCGCGCCGGCACGGTCACCGCGCTGGTCGGGCCGAACGGCTCCGGCAAGTCGACGCTCCTGCGTTCGCTGGCGCGGCTGCACAAGCCCCGCGAAGGCAACGTCCAGCTGCGCGAACGCCCCGTCTGGGGCGGGAACGCGTTGTCCGGCAAGGAGTTCGCCCGCCAGGTCACGTTGCTGACCCAGCACCGGCCCACGCCGAGCGGGGTGTCCGTACGCGACGTCGTCTCCTACGGCCGGTACCCGTACCGCTCGGGCTGGCGCGGGGTCGACGTCGACGGCGCCGCCGCGATCCGCCGCGCGATGGAGCTGACCGGGGTGACGCCGATGGCCGAACGCGGCGTCGACGAACTGTCCGGCGGCGAGCTCCAGCGCGTCTGGCTCGCGTCCTGTCTCGCCCAGCAGACCTCCGTGCTGCTGCTGGACGAGCCCACCAACCATCTCGACCTGCGCTATCAGGTCGAGATCCTCGACGTCGTCCGCGATCTGGCCAACGAAGGCGTCGCGGTCGGCGTGGTGCTGCACGACCTCGACCACGCGGCGATCATCGCCGACGAGGTCGTGCTGCTGTGCGAGGGAACCATCGTGGCCACGGGTGACATCGGGCAGGTGCTCACCACCGAGTACCTCTCCCAGGCCTACGGCGTCACCGTCCACGTCGCGAACGACCCGGTGACGGGCGCGATCCACTGCAGGCCACTCGGGCGGCATTCGCCCAGGCCCGCCTGAGAAAACCAGGAAGAACCCATGCGTTTGCCAACCACCGCCGCCCTCTTCGCGGCGACGGCCTTGCTGCTCTCCGCCTGCGGCACCACCGAGAACACGGCGGCCGCGCCGAGCGAGTCCGCCGCCGCGAGCGGACCGGTCACGGTGACCGACGCGCGCGGCAAGGCCGTCAACCTCAAGGCTCCCGCCAAGCGCGTCGTCGCGCTCGAGTGGGGCGAGGCCGAGATGGTCGCGTCGCTCGGTGTCATGCCGGTCGGGGCCGCGGACGTCGCGGGCTACAACGTCTGGGACAAGGCCGTTCCGCTGACCGCGGAGGTCAAGGACGTCGGCAAGCGCAACGAGCCCAGCGTCGACGCGATCGTCGGGCTGAACCCCGACGTCGTCATCATCGCCGACGAACGCGACTCGACCCTGGTACCGCAGATCGAGAAGTACGTGCCGGTCGTGGTCACCAAGTCCAGCGACGCGGCCCGGAACTTCGACCGGCTGCGCGAGGACTTCAAGCTGATCGCCAAGACGGTCGGCAAAGAGGCCGAGGCGGACAAGCAACTGTCCGAAATGGACGCCAAACTCGCCGAGGGCAAGAAGGCCGTCGAGGGCAAGGGCGCCGCGGGCACCCCGTTCCTGATGGCCGACGGCTACCTCGAAGGCAGCACCGTCAGTATCCGCCCGTTCGGCAAGGGCTCGCTGGTCTCCGACACCGCCGAGGCCGTCGGTCTCAAGAACGTCTGGACCGGCAAGGTCGACCCGCAGTGGGGTCTCGGCCAGACCGACGTCGAGGGCCTGACCGCGATCACCGACCCGAAGACCGTCCTGTTCTACAGCGCGTCCGAAGAGGACGTGTTCACCACCGGGCTCGCGCAGAACGCCGTCTACCAGCGGCTGCCGTTCGTGGTGTCGAAGAAGATCCACAAGCTGGAATCCGGCACGTGGACCTTCGGCGGGCCGAAGTCGGTCATCGGCACCGCCGACCAGATCGTGAAGGCCATCACCGCCTGATGACCACCAAGGTCCGAGGTACTTCTTCCCGCCGAGGACTCGTCGAAACAGTGCGGTCGCCGCAGACGATCCGCACCGCCGTGGTGTCGACGGGACTGGTGGTGCTGATCGCCGTCCTCGCCGGCATCCACCTGACCCAGGGCACTTCGACGTCCGGTCCGCTGGACGTGGTGAAGGCGATCTTCGGTCACGGGGACGCGCAAACCCTCGCCGTACTGGAGGGTTCGCGCGTCCCCCGGCTGCTCGCCGCGTTGCTGCTCGGGGTCGCGCTCGGCGTCGCGGGCGCGGGCATGCAGTCCGTGGCCCGCAACCCGCTCGCCTCGCCGGACACGCTCGCGGTCAACGCGGGCGCGCATTTCGCCGTGGTGGCCATTTCCGCGTTCGGGCTTTCGCTGCCGCTCGTCCCGGTCGGCGGCGCGGCGTTCGTGGGCGGGCTCGCCGCGGCCGTCATCGTGCTGGGCCTGGCGGGCGGCGGATCCGCGAGCCCGCGGCTGGTGCTCGTCGGCTCGGCGGTGCTGCTGGCGGTCCAGTCGGTGACCATCCTGCTGCTGCTCATGTTCGAGCAGGAGACGTCCGGGCTGTTCGCCTGGGGCAGCGGCTCGCTCACCGTGTCCGATCTGCGCGCGACCGGGCAGATGGCGCCGATCGTGGTGATCGCCGTGGCGGCGCTCATCGCGATGGGCCGCAAACTCGACGTCCTCGCCCTCGGCGACGACAACGCGACCGTGCTCGGCCTGCGAGTCCGCCGGACGCGGGTCAGCGCGGTCGTGCTGACCGTCGCGCTGACCGCGGCGGCGGTGACCGTCGCCGGGCCGGTCGGGTTCGTCGGGCTGAGCGCGCCGGTGATCACGCGGCTGCTGCTGCCGATCGCCAAACATCGCGCGCTGCTGCCGGTGTCCGGGCTGGTCGGTGTGGTGACGGTGCTCGGCGCCGACGTCGTCCTGCGGGCGATCATGGGGTCGGCCGCCGCCGTGCGCGTGCCGACCGGGGTGGTGACGACGATCGTCGGCGCCGTCGTGATGGTGTGGCTGGCACGGCGCGGCCGGGCCAGTGGTTCGCGGCGTCCGGCGCCGGCGGGACGCGTCGGGGTCGCCGGATCGACGCGGCGGCTCGTGACGATCTCCGTCGCCCTGGCCGTGCTGCTCGTCGTCGTCCCGGTGGCGGGACTGATGCTGGGCGACCGGATGGTGCTGCTCGGCGATCTCGCGAACTGGGTCACCGGCGACACCGGGACCGCGCTCACTTTCGTGCTGGACCAACGACTTCCGCGCGTGCTGGCCGCGCTGCTCGCCGGTGCCGCGCTGGCGGTGTCCGGCTGCGGGATCCAGTCGGTCAGCCGCAACCCGCTCGCCGAACCCGGTCTGCTCGGCATCACCGCGGGCGCCGGGCTCGGCGCGATCACGCTGATCACCATCGTCCCCGCGGTCGGCGCGTGGGCGATCGCCGGTGCCGCCGGTCTCGGCGCGGCGATCGTGTTCCTGCTGGTCTACGGGCTGGCGTGGCGGTCGGGGCTGGATTCGGACCGGCTGGTGATCATCGGCATCGCGGTCTGGTCGGCCGGGATGGCGCTGATCACGCTGCTGATCGTCGTCTCCGACCCGTGGAACTCGGCCAAGGCGCTCACCTGGCTTTCCGGATCGACCTACGGCCGCACGCTGGAACAGATCGCGCCGGTGGCACTGGCGCTCGTCGCGCTGACGCCGTTGTTGTGGGTCAAGCACCGCGAACTGGACCTGCACGCCCTCGACGAAGACACCCCGCGCGTGCTCGGGATGCGGATCGAACGGTCGAGGCTGGTGATGCTGGGGGCTTCCGGGATCCTGGCGGCCACCGCGGTGTCCGCGATCGGCGTCGTCGCGTTCGTCGGGCTGGTCGCGCCGCATCTGGCGCGGTCGCTGGTCGGCGGACGGCACGGCCGGGTCATCCCGGTGGCCACGGCGCTCGGAGCGGTGCTGGTGAGCGTCGCGGACACCCTGGGGCGGACGGTCATCGCGCCCGCCCAGATCCCGGCAGGCCTGGTCATCGCCATGGTCGGGACGCCCTACTTCATCCTGGTCCTCTGGCGGACCCGGCCGTAGCAGTCCGTGAAGGACTCCTTGAGGGACTCTGGGTCCCTCAAGGAGTCCTTCACGGAACTACTACAGGGTCTTCTCGAGGTGCGTGGCCAGGAGTTTGGTGAAGCGGGCGGGGTCGCCCAGTTCCCCGCCCTCGGCCAGCAGAGCCATGCCGTAAAGCAGTTCCGCGGTCTCCGCGAGCCCGTCGTTCTCACCCTGCGAAGCGAACGCGGACCGCAGCCCGGAGACCAGCGGGTGGCCCGGGTTGAGTTCCAGGATCCGCTTGATCTGCGGCATTTCCTGGCCCATCGCGCGGTACATCTTCTCCAGCGTCGGGGTGAGGTCGTTCGTGTCGCCGACGATGCAGGCGGGCGACGTCGTCAGCCGCGACGAGAGCCGGACCTCCTTGACCTGCTCCCCGAGGGTCGTGGTCAGCCAGGTCAGCAGGCCGGAGAACTCTTCCTTCTGCTCGTCGGTGGTGTCGGAGTCGAGTTCGACCTCGCCCTTCGCGACCGACTGGAACTGCTTCTCCTCGTAGCCGGAGACGGCGTCGACCCACATCTCGTCGATCGGGTCGGTGAGCACGAGCACCTCGTACCCCTTGGCCTGGAAGGCTTCCAGATGCGGGGAGTTCTCGATGCTCTGCCGCGAATCACCGGTCAGGTAGTAGATGTGCTCCTGGCCGTCCTTCATCCGCTCGACGTAGTCGCGCAGCGAAGTCGGCTTCTCCGGGTCATTCGTCGAGGCGAACGAGCAGATGTCGAGGATCGCGGTGCGGTTCTCGTGGTCGTCCAGCAGGCCTTCCTTGACGGCCCGGCCGAACTCCTTCCAGAACGTCTCGTACTTGTACGGGTTCTCGTCCGCCATCATGGTCTTGACGGTCGAGAGGACCTTCTTCACCAGGCGACGGCGGATCAGCTGGATCTGCCGGTCCTGCTGCAGGATCTCGCGCGAGACGTTGAGCGAGAGGTCCTGCGCGTCGACGACGCCCTTCACGAAGCGCAGGTACTCCGGCATCAGCGCTTCGCAGTCGTCCATGATGAAGACGCGCTTCACGTACAGCTGGACGCCGCGCTTGCGCTCCCGCATGAACAGGTCGAGCGGCGCGTGCCCCGGCAGGAACAGCAGCGCCTGGTACTCGAAGGTGCCCTCGGCCTGGAGCCGGATCGTCTCCAGCGGGTCGTTCCAGTCGTGCGCGACGTGCTTGTAGAACTCGTTGTACTCGTCTTCGGTGACGTCGCTGGAGGAACGGGCCCACAGCGCCTTCATCGAGTTGACCGTGGCGGTCTCTTCGCCCTCGGTCATCCGGATCGGCCAGGTGATGAAGTCCGAGTACTTTTTGACGATCTGCTTGATCTTGGTCGCCGAGGTGTAGTCGAAGAGCTGGTCTTCGGCGTCCTCGGGCTTGAGGTGCAGGACGACCGACGTGCCCTGCGGCAGGTCCGGGACCGTCTCGATGGTGTACGTGCCTTCGCCTTCGGATTCCCACCGGACGCCTTCGTCCGATCCCGCGCGGCGCGTCAGCAGCGTGACTTTGTCGGCCACCATGAAGCTGGCGTAGAAACCGATGCCGAATTGGCCGATCAGATCCTGCGAGGCCGCGGAATCCTTCGTTTCCTTCAGCTTCTTCAGGAATTCGGCGGTGCCGGATTTCGCGATCGTGCCGATCAACGCGACGACGTCGTCCCGGCTCATCCCGATTCCGTTGTCCCGCACGGTGAGGGTGCGCTTTTCGGGGTCGGTGTCGATCTCGATGTGGAGATCGTCGGTATCCGCCTGGAGTTCCTTGTCGCGGAACGCTTCGAGGCGGAGCTTGTCCAGTGCGTCGGAGGCGTTGGACACCAGTTCCCGCAGGAAGGTGTCCTTGTTCGAGTAGATCGAGTGGATCATCAGCTGCAGGAGCTGACGTGCCTCCGACTGGAACTCGAGTGTTTCGGCAGAGGTGGTCACGCGGCGATATTACCCAGCGCGAAACCGGCTCAAGCCAGCCTCTGCCTGGCCACCTCGACGAGCCCGTCTTCGGTGGCCTGTTCGATCGTCGTGACGGCGGATCTGCCCTCGGCCTCGACCGTGGAGATGACGTTGCCGAAATGCGGCCCGGACAGTTTGGACCAGGTGAGCGGATCGGGTCCGACACCGCCGCGGGTCGCCCACCGGCGCGCGAGCGACGCCACCGCGGACGACCAGGTGGCGGCGAACGCGAGCCGGAGCGGACGCGGCATGGCGTTGTGGACCGGGGAGCAGGTGAGCTGGAAGACCGCCGAGGTCACCGGTTCGGGATAGCGCGCCTCGGCGATGTAGGCGTGGTGGACGTCGCCGGAGAGCACCGCGATGGTGGCCGGTGGTTCGTCCCGCCGTCCTTCGCGGGCGATCATCGCGGACAGCCGCTCGAACGAGGCCCGGAACGCCGCCCAGTGTTCGAGGTCCGCGGCCTGCCGGATCTTCTCCGCGAGCCGCCCTCGCCATCCGGGCCGGTCGCAGGCACGTTCGTTGAGCGACTGCAGGTGGGAGATGACCGGAGGCAGCAGCCACGGCAGCGAGGACCCGATGAGCAGGTGGTCGCACGGGGCGGCGGCGTTCTCCTCGATCCACTCGAACTCGTCGTCGTCGACCATCGACCGCGTGCCGCCCGCGAGGATCCGGCCCGCCCGGCTGTCGATGACCAGGAGCCGCACCCCGCCGAAGTCGCGGCGGTAACTCCAGCGCGCGCCTTTGGTGCCGTCGCGTTCGTTGTCGGCCTCGTCGGCATACGCGGTGAGCAGGTCCGCGTTGTCACCGCCGGAGGTGATGGCCTTCTGGAAGGTCTCGTCCTCGGCGAGTTCGGCGGGGCCGAGATTCCCGAGGTGCTGGTACACCCAGTAGGTCATGATCGCGCCGCGCAGGCGCTCCTTCCACCACGGCTGCGCGCGCATCTGCTTCTGCCAGGTGTAGGAGGTGTTCCAGTCGTCGCGGACGTCGTGGTCGTCGAAGATCATCGACGTCGGCACGGTGGACAGCAGCCAGCGGATCGCCGGCTCGCCCCAGGCCTCGAAGTAGAGGTGGGTGTACTCCTCGAAATCCTTGACCTCGGTCCCCGGCGGCTCCGACGTGTCGCGACGGCGGGCGAGCCACTCCTGGGTCTCGTCGGTGGTCTCGTCGGCGTAAACCTGATCGCCCAGCATCAGCAGCGCCTGCGGCCATTCGGTTTCCTCGCCCGCGGCCATCCGGCGGGCGTACGCGGCCAGCGCGTCCGGGCCGAAGGAGTCGCCGTCGTGGGGTTTGCGGCAGGAGCCGAACACCAGCCGGACCCGCGACTCCTCCTCGGGCAGCGTCCGGATGCGGCTCGGCGGGAACGCGGAATCCTCCAGCGGCCACACCTTTTCGCCGTCCACGCGCACTTCGTACTCGACGCTCGATCCGGGTTCGAGGCCGGTCAGCACCAGCAACGCGTAGTGATGGCCCCGGATTTCGAAAGTCCTCGCGGTCGTCCCGAGGACTTCGACCTCACTCGCGGTGCCGGTCTCGACCCACACCGTCGCGGAGGTCGCGTCGACATGTCTCAACAGGGGTCCCAGGCGCAGAGTCATTCCTGAAACGGTGCCACAGCCGGGCGAAGTTCGTTCGCTGAGCCGGGAATCAACCGAGCTTCGCGAAGATCTCCTTGATCTCGGCCAGGTTCTTCCGCCGGTCGGCGTCGTCTTCGTAGTACCCGTCCTCGGCGCGGGCTTCGACGATCGCCTCGGGGGTGAGCTCCTCGCCGAACCGGTAGTCGCCGAGGCAGTAGGTGAACCCCGACTCGCCGAACGCGTCGAAGCCTTCCCTGCGGCAGTGCTCCAGGAAACCTTCGGCCTGCGCCCACCGCTCGCCGTCGAACCAGAACACGCCGCCGGCGTACAGGATCGTGGCTCCCGTGTCGTCGTCGACGATGTTGAGGGACTCGTAGTTCTCCGGGCGGTCGCGCACCAGCCGGACGAGGTGCTCGGGGACGCCGCCGTAGAGCGCCACCTGGTCCTCGTAGGTGCCTTCGGCGAACAGGTTCAAGGCCGACTCGTGGTCGAAGGTCAGCAGCAGCGCGTGCTTGTCCGGCGTGAAGTACCAGACGGCCGACTGCCCGCCACCGTCGTTCCAGGCGAACCGGGTCGCACCGTCCACCTCGACCGGCTCGATCTCGGTGACCGCGTCGATGATCGCGGCACGCCGCCGCACCTCGTCCAGGGTCGTCGCACCGAGGGCCGCCCAGATCTCGTCACTCACCGGCGCAGACTACCGAGCTTTGAACCGCCCGGTCCCGCACTCCGTGTAACCCGGTGAAGGCTTTCCCTCGGAAAGGTGCCCGCGTTGTCGGTTTTCACCCGCCCCGCCCTGGTGGGCCTGCCGGGCGACCGGACGGCCGCCCGCGAAATCGCGTCCAGCGCGGTGACCACGCTGTCCGCCGTGCTCGTGCTGTTCGCCCTGCTCGCGCCGGACGACCTCGACCGGCTCACCCCCGAAGCGTTCGTGCGGCTGCCGGTGGAGGCGCTGCTCGGGGTGGCGGTCGTGCTCATGCTGCGCGAAGGCGCCCGGCGGATCGTCACGGTGTCCGCCGGTGCGCTCCTCGGGCTCCTGACCGTGGTCAAGGCGATCGACATCGGTTTCGGGCTGGCGCTGAACCGGGGGTTCGACCCGGTCTTCGACTGGGGTGTCCTGGGCAACGGCGTCGACCTGCTCGGCACGTCGATCGGCCGGGCGGGGGCGATCGCGTCGTTCCTCGGGCTGACGCTGCTGGCGATCGGCGTCATCGTGGCGATGGCCCTGGCGACGCTGCGGCTGAGCAGGCTGGTGGCGGGACGGCGTACCGCGTCGACCAGGGTGATCGCCGTGCTCAGCGTGATCTGGATCATGTGCGCGGTGTCCGGCGCGCAGCTCGCCCCGGGGCAGCCGCTCGCGTCGCGCAGCGCGGCCGCCTTCGCCTACGAAGACCTGCGCCAGGTGCGGGCCGGTATCCGCGACCGGGACGCCTTCGCCACCGAAGTCGCCACCGACGCCTTCCGCGACGCCCCGGCGTCCGGTCTGCTGAACGCGTTGCGCGGCAAGGACGTCCTGTTCACCTTCATCGAGAGCTACGGGCGGGTGGCCGTCCAGGATTCCGACATCGCGCCCAAGGTCGACGCGGTCCTCGACGCCGGGACGGCGCGGCTGAAGAACGCCGGGTACGGCTCGCGCAGCGCGTTCCTGACGTCGCCGACGACGAGCGCGGGAAGCTGGCTGGCGCACTCCACGCTCCAGTCCGGGGTCTGGGTCGACAGCCAGCACCGCTACGACGACTTCGTGAAGACCGACCGGTTCACCCTCAGTGGGGCGTTCGAACGCGCGGGCTGGCAGACCGTCGGCGTCGTCCCGGCGCATACGGAGGACTGGCCGGAGGGCAAGGTCTACGGCTACGACCGCTACTACGACTCGCGGACCATCGGGTATCACGGCCCGCCGTTCTCCTACGCCACGATGCCCGACCAGTTCACGCTTTCGGCTTTCCAGCGCGCCGAACGCGGCAAACCGGATCGCCCGCCGCTGATGGCGGAAATCGACCTCGTCACCAGTCACTGGCCGTGGACACCGCTCCCCCGCATGGTCGACTGGAACGCCGTCGGCGACGGTTCGATCTACAACCCCATGCCGTCGCAAGGGAAAACGCCCGACGAGGTGTTCACCGACCCCGCCAAGGTGCGCGCCTCGTACGGCGACTCGATCGCCTATTCGCTGAACGCGCTCGTCTCGTACGTGGAGACGTACGGGGACGACAACCTCGTGCTCGTGTTCCTGGGCGACCATCAGCCGAACCCGATCGTCGCGGGCGCGGGAGCGGACCGCGACGTGCCGATCAGCGTCGTCACGCGGGACAAGGCCGTGCTCGGCAAGATCGCCGGCTGGGGCTGGCAGGACGGCCTGCACCCGGACCGGAACGCGCCGGTGTCGCGGATGGACACGTTCCGGGACCGGTTCCTGACCACTTTCGCGCGCTGAACGCGGGTCGCGCGTGATCAGACGGCGAACACGGTGAACGTCGCCCGATCACTCGAGTTACGCCTTCAATCACGCGAGATCGCCATCTGATCACGCATGATCGCCATCTGATCACACCCCACCGGTCACACCAACGCCCGTGAGCGCACCCCGTGACCGCGTTCAGCGGACTAAACGCGGGTCGCGTCGCGATACCGATCGGCCAACGTGCGCAAGTAGCCGACCAGCTGCGGGGGTTCGGTGACCCGGAAGGGGTACCCGAGCAGTCCCAAGTGGACGGCCAGCGTCTCGATGCTGTCCGCGCCGGTGTGCAGCACGCAGGTGCCTTCGTCGAGGGCCTCCACCGTGCCGACGGCCGGGTTGATCCGCGCGGACACCTCCTCGGCGGACGCGTGCACGATGACGTCGGCCCGGTACCGCCAGGCCGCGGACGACACCCCGCGCCGCACCCGGTCCGTGACGTCCTCGGGCAGGTCGCGCGGGGTGAACCGGGGTCCGATCGGGACACGCGGAGTCAGCCTGTCGACGCGGTACGTGCGCCAGTCGGCGCGGTCGAGGTCCCACGCGACCAGGTACCAGCGGCGTCCCCAGTTGACCAGGCGGTACGGCTCGACCTTGCGGACGCTCTCCGAACCGTCATGGCTCCGGTAGCCGAACCGCAGCACCTCGTGATCCCGGCAGCAGGCCGTCAGCACGGTGAGCGTCTTCGCGTCGACGCGCGGGCCGGGCTCGTCCCTCGGCACCGAGACCGTGTACGCCTGCAACGCGTTGACGCGGCGCCTCAGCCTCGACGGCAGCACCTGCTCCAGTTTCGCGAGCGCGCGCAGCGACGTCTCCTCGACGCCCGCGATGGTGCCGCCGGCGGCGGTGCGGAGTCCTATCGCGACGGCGACGGCCTCCTCGTCGTCCAGCAGCAGCGGCGGCAGGTCGGCGCCCGCGCCGAGCCGATAGCCGCCGACGGACCCGCGGGTCGCGTTCACCGGGTAACCGAGCGCGCGCAGGCGCTCGACGTCGTTGCGGATCGTCCGGGAGCTCACTTCGAGGCGTTGTGCCAGTTCAGTGCCGGTCCAGTCACGGGGAGTCTGCAAAAGGGAGAGCAGACGGAGCAGCCTTGCCGAAGTTTCCAACATATTTTGAGGTTGCCTTCCCATTAGGAACGGCATGTTCCTAATGAAAGCTTACCTTTGTCTCATGAACGAGAACACAGAGATCAGACCCTTCACCGTCGACGTCCCGCAGTCCGAATTGGACGATCTGGCCGACCGCCTGGCGCGGGTCCGCTGGGCGAACGAACTGCCCGCCGACCAGGTGACCGACGGGGTGCAGCGTGGACCGGTCACGCCGGGCTGGGAGTACGGCGTGCCCTTGGACTACGTGCAGCGCCTGGTCGCCTACTGGCGTGACGGCTACGACTGGCGGGAGTGGGAGGCGAAGCTCAACCAGTACCCGCAGTTCACCACCGAGATCGACGGGCAGAACGTCCACTTCCTGCACGTCCGCTCGCCGGAGCCGGACGCCACTCCGCTGATCCTCACGCACGGCTGGCCGAACTCGGTCTTCGAGTACCTGGACCTCATCGACCGGCTGACCGACCCGAAGGCCCACGGCGGGGACGCGGCGGACGCGTTCCACGTCGTGATCCCGTCGCTGCCCGGTTTCGGTTTCTCGGGCGCCACCCGCGAGAAGGGCTGGAACCGGTACCGCACGGCTCGCGCGTGGGCGGAGCTGATGCGGCGCCTGGGTTACGAGCGTTACGGCACGCACGGGAACGACGCCGGTTCGTTCGTCGCCCCCGAGATGGGCCGCGCCGACGCCGAGCACGTCATCGGCGTGCACGTCACGCAGCTGTTCTCGTTCCCGAGCGGCGACCCGGCCGAGTTCGAGGGCATGACCGAGAAGGAGCTGGAGTACATGCAGTTCCTCCAGACCTTCAACGACGACATGTCCGGCTACGCGAAGCTCCAGGAGAGCGCGCCGCAGAACCTCGCGCACGCCCTGGCCGACTCGCCGACCGGGCAACTGGCGTGGAGCGCGCAACTGCTGTCGGGCACGAGTGACGACCACGTCCTCACCAACGCCACGCTGTACTGGCTGACGAACACGGCGGCGTCGGCGGCGCGGTTCTACTACGAGGACAAGCACTCGGAGCACCCCGCCGAGCCGACGACCGCGCCGACCGGGCTGGCGAGCTTCGCCTACGACTTCCGCCCGCTGCGCCGGTTCGCCGACCGGGACCACACGAACATCGTTTCGTGGCGGGAGTTCGACCGCGGCAGCCACTGGGCGACCCAGGACGCGCCGGACCTGCTGCTGGGCGACATCCGGGACTTCTTCCGCAAGCTGGCCTGACGGATTCGTGAGTGAGTGGTGAGGACAGGGGGCACCGTCCTCACCACTCACGAGCGGACGAAGCCCGCGTAACCCCCAGATACTCGGGCTCGTCCTGACGGAGGCCTTTCTGGGAGGCCTCGCGGGGGTGATCGTGGCAGGTGCCGGTTTCAACCGGGCAACAGCAGTAACCTGATGGTCCGGGAGGTGAGCGCGTATTCCCTGTTTCGGTTTCGGTGTGCTCGGGCCGCTGGAGGTGACCCGCGACGGGAAGCCGGTGGACATCGCCGGGCCCAAACTGCGGGTCCTGCTCGCGTCGCTGCTGGTGCGGGCCAATTCGACGGTCTCGCTGGACCGGCTCGCGGACCGGCTCTGGGGCGAGGACCAGCCGTCCACCGCCCGCAAGAGCACGCAGGTCTACGCGCTGCGGCTGCGCCGGATGCTGGGCGACGGGCTGATCGAAACCCGCCCGGACGGCTACCTGATCCGGCTGAAACCCGAGCAGCTGGACCTGCTCCGCTACCGGCGGCTGGCCGACGCGGGCCGGGAAGCGGGCAAAGCGGGCGATTCCGCCCAAGAACTCGCCCTGCTGGCCGAAGCGCTGGAGTGCTGGCGCGGCCCGGCGCTGTGCGACGTCCCGTCGGAATCCCTCCAGCGTGACGAAGCCGCACAGCTGGACGAAGACCGCCTTCGCACACTGGAGCACCGGATCGAGGCAGGCCTCGAAGCGGGCGGGCACCGCGAGCTGGTCGCCGAGCTCATCACGCTCACCAAGGAACATCCGTGGCAGGAGACGTTCTGGGCGCAGCTCATCACCGCGTTCGACCGGTCCGGCCGCCGCGCCGACGCGCTGGAGACGTACCGCTCGATGCGCCGGATGTTCGCCGACGAGCTGGGGATCGAACCCGGCCCGCGGTTGCGGCAGGTCCACGCCGCGATCCTCGACGAGGGCGCCGCTCCGCCCCGGGAGGCGATCAGCCAGCTACCGCCCGACGTCCACCGGTTCGTGGGCCGCGCGGATCCGATCGCCGAACTCGCCGGCCTGCGGCTGACCGCGACCGGGCGCAACGTCGTGATCTCCGGGCCGCCGGGGGTCGGGAAGACCGCGTTCGCGGTGCACGTGGCGCACCGGTTCCGGCCGTATTTCCCGGACGGTCAGCTGTACGTGAACCTCCAGGGTTACGCCACCGGCCCGCCGCTCGATCCGTCGGCCGCGCTGACCCGCTTCCTCGGCGCGCTCGGCGTGCACCGGGACCGGATCCCGGCCGAAACCGCGGACCAGGCGGCCCTGTTCCGCAGTGTGCTGGCGGACAAGAAGATGTTGCTGCTGCTGGACAACGCGGTGCACGTCGACCAGGTCCGGCCGCTGCTGCCGGGGCGGCCCGGCTGTGGCGTGCTGATCACCAGCCGCAACGACCTGCGCGGGCTCGCGGTCAACCCGGGCGCCGTGCACCTGCCGCTCGGCGTGCTCGCCGAGGACGAATCGCGCGCGGTGCTCGCCGAACTGCTCGGTCCCGCGCGCACGGCCGCCGAACCCGAAGCGGTCGGCGCCCTCGCCGCGGCCTGCGCGCATCTGCCGCTGGCGCTGCGGATCGCCGGAGCGAACCTCGCCGCCGACACCGGCCGCGGCATCGCGGAGTACGCCGCCGAGCTGACCCGGTCCGGGCGGCTGGAGGAACTGGCCATCGACGGCGACTCGTCCTCGGCCGTGCGGATCGCCTTCGACCAGTCCTATCTCCGGCTGTCCGAACCGGACCGGCTGCTGTTCCGGATGCTCGGCCGCGCGCCGGGTCCGGACTTCGGCGCGCCCGCGGCGGCCGCGGTCGCCGGGGCCTCGCGGGTGGCGACCGGCCGCGCGCTCGACCGGCTGGCCGCCGCGAACCTGCTGCAGCGGACCGCGCCCGGCCGCTACCAGTTCCACGACCTCATCCGGGAGTACGCCGTCGAACGCGGGCACGCCGAAGACCCGCGGGAGGCCGCGCTGACGGCCTTATCCCGGCTTATCGAGTCCTATGTGGACACCTCCGCCGCGGCCACCCGCGTGCTCTACGCCGGCGCCGCCTCGCCGGTCTTCGACGAACACACCGCGCTGCGCTGGCTGGACACCGAACGGGACAACCTGGTCGACACGATCGCCTGCGCCACGACGGATCCCGCGTTCCAGCCCGCCGCGTGGCGGCTGATCGACGTCCTGCGCGGCTACCTCCAGGCGAGCGGGCACGCCCGCGAAGCGGTCGCGACCTGCACGGCCGCGCTGCGGTCGGCCACCGAGACGGGCGACGCGCGGGCCCGGCTGTCCCTGCTCGACGTCCTCGGGCAGATGTCCTACAACCTCAGCGACTACGGCCCGGCCATCGAGCACTTCCAGGAGGCGCTCGCGGCCGCGCGGGCGCTGGAGGACCTCGACGCGGAGACCGACGCGCTGCGCAACCTCGGCCGCGCCTCCAGTCAGCAGGGCAAGGCCAGGCAGGCGCTGCACTTCCACGGCCAGGCGCTGGCGGTCGGCCGCCGGGCGGGCAACACCGGGGCGGAAACGCTGGCGCTGAACTGCATCGGCGTCATCCACACCTTCTCCGGCAGGCCGAGGACCGCGGTCGGCTGGCACGACCGGGCCCTGCGGCTGGCCAGGGAAACCGGCCAGAAGGAAGCCGCGTTCCGCGCGCTCAACGGCCGCGGGATCGCGTTGTGGGCGCTGGGCAGGTTCGACGAGGCCATCGCGGATCACGAGCAGGTGCTCGCGTACACGCGTGAGGCCGGACTCGGCTTCGGGGAGACCTCGACCCTGAACTGCCTCGCCGAAACCCACTCCGACGCGGGGCGCCTCGACCTCGCGATGACGCTCGCTGTCGAATGCCACACCCGCTCGGTGCAGATCGGTGACCGGCGCGGCGAGGCGGCGGCCGTCGAGGTCATCGCGACGGTGTGGAACCGGTGGGGCGAGCACACGGAAGCGATCGCGGGCCTGCACGAGGCGCTGCGAGTGTTCACGGAGATCGGCCTCGGCTACGGCCAGGGCTCCGCGCGGATCGGTCTCGCTTTCGCGCACCGGAAGCTCGGCGATCCCGCGAAAGCGCTGGAGTACGCCGAAAAGGCGTTGGCCACGCTCCGGGAGAACGGTCAGCTCTTGCTGGAGGCGGACGCCCTGACCGAGATCGCGCACGCGCGGCTGGACCTCGGCGAGGGGGAAGCCGCGCGGGAACTGGCCGGTCAGGCGGTGCGGCTCGCCTCGAAGCGGGGACGGCGGCTGCCAGAGGAACGGGCCCGGGCGCTCAGCCGCCGGACACCTCGTGAGCGGGGTCGTGAGTGGCAAATGGGGTTCTAACCCGAATCGCCACTCACGACCCGCGCGGGCCGAGCCGGTACTTTCGCGTGGCTGAGTGTGCGGCACGTGTGATCAGACGGACGACACTCGGCGGCGTCCGGTCAGTCACCCGTGTCGTCCGTCTGATCACGTGTGTCGTCCCACCGGTCACGCGAAACCGCCCGCCCGCAAGTACCTGAGACACGGTTGGCCCTGACCCGAATCGCCACTCACGACCACTTGACCCAGCGTCGCAATAACCGGCCTTACCACTCACGAGTCCCAAGGCTCACCGCCGCTTCTCAGTCGGGCAGCACCGACTGCACGGACTCCGGCGTCCGGCCGACGACGGTCGTCCCGTCGTCGGCGGTGATGATCGGCCGCTGGATCAGTTTCGGATGCGTGGCCAGGGCCTCGATCCACCGGTCGCGGTCGGCGGGCGTGCGTCCCCAGTTCTTCAGTTCGAGTTCCTTCGCGATCGGCTCAGCGGTGCGGGTGATGTCCCACGGCTCGAGGCCGAGTCGCTTGAGGACGGCCTTCAGCTCCTTCGCGGTCGGCGGGTCCTCAAGGTACTTCCGCACGGTGTACTCGGCCCCAGCCTCGTCGAGCATCGACACCGCGGACCGGCATTTGGCGCACGCCGGGTTCACCCAGATCTCCATCCGAGACCGCCCTCTCTTTCGAAAAGTGCTCACTCGGTGAGCGCTTTGCTTCCGATGATGGTCACAGACGTTACGACGGAAGGAATCCGGTCATGGACGAGCCCACCTTCACCGCCGCCACTCCCGCCGAATGGCGCGCGTGGCTGGCCGAGCACGCCGACTCCGCGAAGGCGGTCTGGCTGGTCATCCGGCACAAGAACAGCGGAATCCCCGGCGTGCGCATCCACGAGGCGATGGAGCAGGCCCTGTGCTTCGGCTGGATCGACGGACTGCACCGCAAGAACGACGCCACCAGTTCCCGGCTGCGGTTCACCCCGCGCCGCCCCCGGAGTTCGTGGAGCGCGCTCAACCGCGAACGGGCCACCCGCCTGATCGCCGAAGGACTGATGACCGAACGCGGTCAGGCGGCGATCGACCTGGCCAAGAAGAAGGGCCGCTGGGACCCGGCCGGGTGACTCAGGCCGGGTCCCGGCGCGCCACGAGGAGGGCGATGTCGTCCTGCGCCGGGGTCGCGCCGACGAGCGCGGCCATCACCCGAGCGCACACCGAGCCGGGCAGGTCGGGGGTGACCACGTCGGTGAGCCGCCGCAGGCCGGCGTCGATCAGCTGATCCCGGCGTTCCACGAGACCGTCGGTGTAGAAGGCGAGCACACCGCCGGGCGGCAGCCCGACCATCGCCGTCCGTCGCCGCGGCCCGGTGACCCCGATGGGCGGATCCACCGGGACGTCGACGAGCGCCGACGGCAGACCGGGCGCCACGAGCACCGGGGGCAGGTGTCCGGCCAGCGAGATCGCCACTTCGTTCCGCGACGCGGGCACCAGGCCGTACACGACGGTGGCCAGCGTCCCCGGCTCGAAATGCTGGACTTTCCGGTCCAGTTTGGACAGTACTTCCGCCGGGTTGTCCGATTCGAGCGCGTAGGCGCGAAGGGCACTGCGCAGGCGTCCCATGATCACGGCGGCGTTGAGCCCGTGCCCGGCGACGTCGCCCATGACGATGCCGAGCCGGTCACCCGGCAGGGGGAACAGGTCGTACCAGTCACCGCCGACCCCGGGCTCGGTGCCCGGCACGTACCGCGCGGAGAACTCCATCCCGGCGACGGCGGGCAGCCGTCCGGGCAGCAGGCTCCGCTGCAACGTCGCCGCGGCCGCGCGGTCCGTGGCGGAGTTGTCGAGCTGCAGCGCCAGCGCGAGCCGCGCGGCCACCAGCCGCAGCAGTTCGACGTCGGCCTCGGGGAATTCTCGCGGGGTCACGGATCCGACGTGCAGCACGCCGATCAGTTCGTCGCCCGCCACCATCGGCACGCCGAGCAGGGTGCGCAGCCCGCGTTCCTGCAGCAGCGCGTTGACCACGGTGGTCTCGTCGACGTGGTCGAGGATCACCGGGCGCCGGTCCGCGGCCACGCGGCCGGCGAAACCGGCGCCGACGGCGATCCGGACGTCCTGGTAGACCTCTTCCTCGATGCCGGAAGCGGCGATGGCCTGCAACAGCCGCGCGTCCGGGTCGTGGCGCAGCACGGTGGCCGTGTCGACCCCGAGCACCTCGCGCACCCTGGCGAGGATTTTGGCGATCACCATGTCCTGGCCGAGGTGTCCCAGCGTGGTGTCGGTGATGGCTTCGAGCACCTGAAGCCGTTCGTCGGCCGTCGATGTCCCGGACATGCGCGAAAGCCTAGCCAGTCCGGTCACGTGACGTCGCCCAGCCCGCCGCCACTTCGTCCAGATCGGCCGCCAATTCGGCACTTGGCGGAATCGCGTCCCTCGGGACCCGGCAGGCGAGCGCGGTCCCGAGCCCCGCCATCCGGATCACGCCGTCGATCAGCGCCTCCGGCTCCTCGGGCCAGTCGAACCCCGGCTGGGCGATCATGAGGCTCACGCAGCCGTGCATCGCCGACCAGAGGCCCATCGCGAGGCTTTCCGGTTCGCCGCGCAGGATCCCCGCCCGCACGCACGCGGCGGTCGCGTCGGCCAGATGCCGGAAGCAGGCGAGCGCGCCGGGCGACGAGCCACCGGTCGGACGCATCAGGAGGACCCGGTACTGCACCGGATGGTCCAGGGCGAACCGGGCGTAGACCCGCGCGCAGCGGCTGAGCGCGCGCATGGGGTCGGCGACCCCGGCGGCGTGCTCGCGCATCCGGTGCGCGAGTTCATCCCACACCCGCAGGCAAACCGCCTCCAGCAAGGCGTCCCGGCTGGGGAAGTGCGCGTACACCGACGGCGTGGAAACACCCGTCCGCCGCGCGACCGCGCGCAGCGTCAGCGCCTCGTCGGTCCCCTCCTCGCCGAGCAGGGCGTCGGCGGCGCACAGGATCTCCTCCCGCAGCTTCTCCCCCTCGCCCGGCCGCGCTTTCGTCCGCTTCGCGCCCATGCGGTGATGCTGCCAGCATTGACTTGACACCGTCAACTTGACGATGTCAGCTTGAGGCATGGCGCACTTCCAGACCGCGACCGCCCTGGTCCGCCGGGGCGACGGCCCGGTGTTCGACACCGAACTCGATCCACAGTGGACGATCGGACCGAAGCTGCACGGCGGCTATCTGCTCGCCGTGCTCGCCAAGGCCGCCGCCGAGGTCTCCTCGCATCCGCACCTGACCGCGATCAGCGGTTCGTTCTCGGTGGCGCCGGAGCCCGGTCCCGCGGTCGTCGAGGTCGAGGTGCTGCGCGAAGGCCGTGGCCTCACGCAGCTGCGCGCGCGGCTGAGCCAGAACGGCGCGCCCTGCACCGAAGCCCTGATCACCCAGGGCGTCCTGACGGACGGCGACGCGTGGTGGTCCGGAGTGGACCCGGTCGAGATCCCGCCGGAGCAGGACTGCCTGCCCGTGCCCGCCGACGGCGGCGGCTTCCGAATCGGCCTGATGGACGTCGTCGAGCAGCGCATCGACCCGGCCGCGGCGGGCTTCGCGGTGGGACAGCCGTCCCGGAAGGGCGTCATCGCGTCCTGGCTGCGGCTCGCCGACGGCTCCGATTGGGACCCCATGAGCCTGCTCGTGGCGCTCGACCCGGTGCCGCCGATCTCCTACGACCTCGGCATCGCGGGCTGGGCGCCGACCGTCCAGTTCACCGCGTACCTGCGCGGGCTCCCGGCGCCGGGTCCGGTGCGGGTGCGGATGCGCGCGGGCGAGATCGGCGGCGACCGGATGGACGAGGTCGCGGAGCTTTGGGACGAAAAGAACAGATTGATCGGGCAAGCCACCCAGATCGCGGCGGTCCGCGTGCCCTGATCCGCCCGAAAACGGGGCCATGACGCGCCTGGAGGGAGTTAAGATCCGGCGTCGACGTCATTGTTCTGGGGGCAGGACCATGGAAGTGGAACCACGCCGCGCGGACGCGGAGGGCTCCGACGGGGACGGGGCCGAGATCACCCGGCTCTGCCGGACCCTGGTGCCGCTGGCTGCCGCGGGCAAGTACGCCGAGGCCGCGTCGACCTATCGCTGGGTGGCGAGGGCCTCCACCGGGGCCCCGCTCCGGTACGGCGACCACGCCCTGCGGCTGGAGTTCTGCGCGCTCACCGGCAACGAACACGGCGGTCTCGATCTTCTGTCGCTTTTGGACGGTGTCGGTGACCACGCGGACGCCGTCGACAGGCTGGAGTTCTTCGCCTCGGCGGCCGTGCTCACCCGGCGGTTGTCGGAAACCGGATACGGTGAGATCCGGTTCGTTCTCGACGGACCGTACGACGGCCTCACCCTGGCCATGCTGCACCGGCGGATGCGGGCGGCGGCGTTCGTCGAAGCCGAGGAACTCGACGAAGGCGATCCCACCGGCTATTTCACCGCGCACGCCGAGCGGAAGATGGCCGCGAAACCGGTCGCGGACTTCGTCCCGCTCCTGCCTTCCGCGCTCCCCCGGGTCCCGATCCTCCCGCCGCCGGACCTCACGGCCGAGGAACTCGTCACCCGCGCCGAAATCCACAATCACCGGTGCGAACCGGAGGAGGCGCGGGCCTGTCTCGCCGCGATCGAAACCGTCCCGGAAGGAATCGCGCCGCGTCTGGCCGAATTGCGCGCGATCTTCTTCCAGGGCGGCGACACCGAGGAACGGTTGCGCCGGGCGGCGGCCGGATTCCGGCGTCAGGGCGACGAAACCCGGTTTCTTCTCAACCAATGCTGGCTCGGTTTGTGGCTCGTTTTCGACGATCAGGCCGAGACCGGGGTCGCGCTGGCGACGGTGGCCGCGGCTCGGTTGCGCGCCGGGACCGACGATCGCGCCGCCTGCTGGGGCGAGTACTGGCTGGCGCACGTGCTTTCCGGACAGGGCCGCACGCCCGAGGCGTACGAAGCACTGCGGCGCGGGGCGGAACGGGCGCAGGAAGCGGGCGATCCGTTGCTGCACGGCACTCTTCTGTGCCTGGAGGCGTCGCTGCGCAACGGCGACGGCGAGGATCCGGCGACCACCCTGGAACTCGCGCAGGCCGCGACGGACGCGTTCATCGTCGGGAACGTCGGCGAGAAGGCCGTCGAAGCCGTCGAACAGGTCCGGATCGCCTACGAGCGCACAGGATCGCTCGACGAACTGGACGTCTTCGTGGAGAACCTGCTGGCGACGCTGCCCGTCGGCGGGCCGGAACGGCTGCGAGGGCATCTCCGCCAGCTCCGGGCGCTGTCCCTGATCGGCACCGGGCGGTTCGCCGACGCCGTCGACGACGCCTACGCGTCCCTCGGTGTCGCCGCGTCGAAGGGCAAGGACAACGCTGAACACTGGTACGTCCTCGTCACCGCGCTGCACGGCGCCGGCCGCTACGACGAGGTGCTCGACGTCGCGCCCCGCGCCATCGACCTGCTCGGCGGGCTGCCGGACTGGGGCCACCGCTGCCGCTGGATGTACGCCGACACCTATCGCGCGCTCGGCGAATCCTCGCGTGCCTTCAACGAATACGCCGTCCTCGCCGAGATCCTGGAGAAGTCGGGCGACACCGGGCATTCCTACATCTCGGTGAGCATGGCCGCCGCCGAACAACTGGACCTGCTCGGCTACGGCGCGAACGCCGCCGACTTCTACGCGCGGGCCGCCGACGCGGCCGTGGCGATCGGCGGCGGTTACGTGGCCGCCACCTGCCGCAACGCCGCGACGCTCTCCCGCCTGCGGTCGGGCGACCTCGACGCGGCGCTGACCGCGCTCGACGCCGCGGAATCCGCCGTGCACGCCGTCGAAACCGAAACCGCGCCCGCCAGGGAGCATCTCGTCGCGCAGCTCGACCACGTCGCCGCCCACGTGCTCAGCGCCGCGGGCCGGATCCGGGAAGCCGCCCGCCGCGCGCTCAGCGCCGCCGAAACGTTCCACCGGATAGGCGAAGCCGAGTCCGCCCGCGACGTCGGCCTCTTGCTCGAACAGATACTCCTCGGTGAACAAAAGTGACGTGTGTCCTGTTCTGTCAGTGACACGCCCACTTCGAGCTGCTTATGATTCCTGCCGGTCCAGACCTCTTTGCTGCATCCGGATGCCTCATCCCCCGTGAGGAAAAGGCGGTTCGGCATGACCAGAAGATTCCTCAGACTCGTCGCAGGCGCCGCGTTGGCGTTCGGCGTCCTCTCCTTGCCCGCTCCCGTCGCGACGGCGGCTGAGGCTCCGGCCTCGGCGGTCTGCGACGGTGACGGCGTCAGCGGAAAACGCGTCCAGGCGCTTTACGTCCGCGGGAACACGCAAGCGGATCGGTACGGACAGCTCGTCGGCCAGTTCCAGACCTTCACGAGCCAGATCGACGACATCTTCGTCGAAGCCGCGGCCCGGCTCGGCGGCGGCGTGCGGCACGTCCGGTATGTGCACGACGCGAACTGCAAGGCGACGATCGGGAACGTCGTCATCGCCCAGTCCGCGATGGCCGACGTGGACAAGATCACCGACGCCATCAAGGCACAGGGGTACAACCGCGCCGACCGGAAGTACATCGTCTGGTACGACGCGGGCGGCTGCGGGCTCGCGTTCGGCAACGGCGGCAACGACAGTCCCGGCGCGAGCAACCCGTACAACGCCGGCCCGCATTACGCGACCGTCGGCACTGGATGCTGGAGCTGGCAGGCCAGCGGGCACGAACTCCTGCACACCCTCGGCGCCGTCCAAGGCAGCGCGCCGAACGCGACGCCGTATGGCCATTGCTGGGACGACGAAGACATCATGTGTTACGACGACGGCGGCCTCCCGCCCGGCGGCCTGAAGAAGGTCTGTCCCGGCGCGCCGGAGAACCAGATCGACTGCCTCGGCGACGACTACTTCCACACCAACCCTGCCCCCGGCAGCTACCTCGCCACACACTGGAACGTGGCCAACAGCGAATACCTGATCCGCGGCGGTTCCCCGTATCCGGCCGGGCGGATCACCGGCGTGACCGGCAGATGCGTCGACGTCGACCATTCGCAGATCGCGAACGGCACGGCGGTGCGGCTGTGGAACTGCAATGGCTCCGGCGCGCAGACTTGGGCGGTGCAGAACGGAACCCTGCGCGCGCTGGGGAAGTGCCTCGACGTCGACAACAGCGGGACCGCGGACGGCACGAAGGTACAACTGTGGGACTGCAACAAGAGCGGGGCGCAGACCTGGCAGCGGAAGGGCTCGACGCTGGTCAACCCGCAGTCCGGGAAGTGCCTCGACGTCGAAGGCGGCGGCACCGGCGAGGGGACGCGTCTGGTGATCCAGACCTGCACCGGCGCGGCGGGCCAGTCCTGGCAGATCCCCGCCTGAGGCGCGGTCCCAGCTCGGTCCAGGTCGTGAGTGGTAAGTGTCTCTAGCGGACTCGTATGTGCTTACCCACTGGTACGACTGGCGGTCGTGTGTGGAGGATCAGGACGTTCAACGTCCTGATCCTTCACGCTCGGCCTCGTCTCGGTGCCGAGCGGAGCTTGTGCCGGACGGCGGACTCTCGCGCAGGTCAGGCGTGGGTAGGTAAATACTGGTCCGCTCTAACGACACTGCTGTCCAAAACCACTCGTGTTCCCCCGAAGTCGCCCCTCGTCAAGGGGTAAAGTTACGTCCGTCGGCCCGAAAGGGTCGGTACCCCTGGTTCGTCCTTGCACAGCAGACTATCTCGCGCGGGCCCCGACTGTTGAGTGTCAATCGGCAAGAACGTCGGCACGGCTCCCGAAGTCAGCCGAACACCAGGCGCCGGCACCCGGTCAAACGCGCGTTCAGTCCTCTCGACGCGTCCTTGCCACCCACCCCGCACCAGGAGAAAGATCCCCGGCATGTCCGGAGGAGCGAGCGGTATCCGAAGCCTGCCGATCGGCTCGATCGTGCTGTGGATCGTGCGTGTCGCGCTCGCCGCCGAGTTCTTCCTGAGCGCATACCTGCTGTTCACGGGCGGCCACACGGAACAGACCTTCGACGAGATCGGCCTCGGACAGTGGCTGCGGTACGTCACCGGCGTCCTCGAGGTCGGCGGCGCGATCGGGCTGCTGGTCCCCCGCCTCGGCGGGCCGGCGGCGCTGCTGCTGGCGGGCGTCATGGTGGGCGCGAGCGTCACCGAGCTGTTCATCCTCGCCAACGGCGGCCCGGTCCTCCCGCTCGTCCTGCTGATCATGACCGCGACGCTGGCGTGGTTCCTCCAGGATCAGACCCGCGAGCTCTTCGGCATCGAGCCGCCCGCCGACGACGAGAACCACCACTAGGCAAACGCCAGGCCTTCACTCCGCCAAACGGCGCAAAGACTGCCGTCCGAATGCACCGATCACCGGAACAGTCAACGAAAAACCGCATGTCAGCCCGCCTCGCGAGCACCTGACGGCAGCGGCGAAAACCGATCATCAGCGTGATCACGCGCTCACGCAAGGTGAAAGATTGCGGCGCGTTTACAACGAACCGGCCACCCGCTTGACAGTCGGAGTGGTACGTACCACGCTGCCGACATTGGTCTACACCATTTTGTGGGAGCCCGGCATAGTGGCCGGGCATCGAAAGGACGGCACGAGTGAAGCGCTGGCTCAAGATGGCTGCGGGCGCCGCCGCCATCACCCTCGCGACGGCGGGCTGCGCCGGTTCCGGTAGTGGCGACAGCACGAATTCGAGCGCTCCGGCCTCGAACGGCTCGCTCACGGTCTGGCTCATGACCGGGACCGCCCCGGAATCGCTGACGAACTCGCTCCACAAGGAATTCGAAGACGCACACCCCGGCGTCAAGGTCAAGTACGAGATCCAGCAGTGGAACGGCATCCAGCAGAAGCTGACCACCGCGCTGGCCAGTGACAACCCGCCGGACGTGATCGAGCTGGGCAACACCCAGACCCCCGCGTTCGCGAACCAGGGCGTGCTCGCCGACCTCACCTCCAGCGTGGGCGACTTCAACGGCGCGCAGTGGCTGCAGGGCCTCAAGGCTTCGGGCGAGTTCGACGGCAAGACCTACGGCGTCCCGTTCTACGCGGCGAACCGCGAGGTCATCTACCGCAAGGACATGTTCGAGCAGGCGGGCATCACCGCGACGCCGAAGACGCGCGCGGAGTGGCTCGACGCGATCACCAAGCTCAAGGCGAAGTTCGGCAGCGACCCCGAGTTCCAGGCCCTCTACCAGCCGGGTCAGAACTGGTACGAGCTGCTGTCGTTCATCTGGGACGAGGGTGGCGACATCGCCCAGGCCAACGGCAAGTCCTTCAAGGCGACTTTGGACTCCGCGCAGGCCAAGGCCGGGCTCGAGTTCTACAAGCAGCTCACCGACGCCTCGGGCACCAAGGCCCCGAAGGACGCCGACGAGGCCACCCCGCAGCAGGCCGGCATCTACGGCGCGGGCAAGGTCGCGATGATGGTCGCCGTCCCGGGCGAGGCCGACACCGCGGCGAAGACCGACCCGAAGATCAAGGAGAAGTCGGGCGCGTTCCCGATCCCGGGCAAGGCCGCCGACAAGTCGGCGCCGGTCTTCCTCGGCGGTTCGAACCTGGTCATCCCGGCCAACAGCAAGAACGCGGCCGCGGCCAAGGACTACGTCAAGCTCTTCTCCACCCCGAAGTACCAGACCGAGCTGGCCAAGGCCGGTTACGTCCCCGGTACCTCGACCGACGTGTCCGCGCTCGACGCGAACCCGCTCACCAAGGTCATGGCCGAGGCTTCCAAGAACGGCCGTGCCGTCCCGACCAGCCCCAAGTGGGGTGACGTCGAGTCCGGTCAGAACCCGATCAAGGACATGCTGACCGCCTACCTGACCGGAACGAAGACGCTCGACCAGGCGACCGCCGACGCCAACGCAGCGCTCGACAAGCTCATCGGCGGATGACCACGACCAAAGATGTGACGATGCCGGCGGGGGCCACCCCGCCGGCATCGCCGCGCATCAAACCCCCGAAGTCCAACCGGCGTCTCCGTCTCGGCGAACGGACGGCGCCGTATCTGCTGATCCTGCCCGCGCTGGTCGCGATCCTGGTCCTGCTGGGCTGGCCGACGATGCAGCTGATCGGGATCAGTCTCCGCAAACTCGACCTCCGTGAGCTGGTCTCCGGAGAGATGGTCTGGGTCGGATTCGAGAACTTCTCCGAGATCCTGTCCGACTCCGAATTCTGGGAGATCACGATCCGCACGCTGGTGTTCACCGCCGCGGTCGTGATCGCCACCCTGCTGCTCGCGCTGTTCATGGCGCTCTTGATGCGGCATCTGAACCCGGTGGTCCGGGTGATCCTGCAGGTCGCGTTGATCCTCGCGTGGGCGACCCCGGTGCTCGCGACGACCACGGTCTTCCAGTGGATCTTCGACCAGCAGTACGGGATCCTGAACAAGACGCTCGCGAAGCTCGGTTTCGAAGGCTTCATCGGGCATTCCTGGTTCTCCACCGGCCCGAGCACGCTGACCGTGATCGGGCTGCTGGTCGTCTGGCAGGCCGTGCCGTTCGTGGCGTTCACGCTCTACGCCGGGCTCCTCGGCGTCCCGAAGGAGCAGTACGAGGCCGCGGGCATCGACGGCGCGAACGCCTGGCAGGCGTTCTGGGCGGTCAGCTGGCCGGCGATCCGGCCGATCCTGACCATGGTCACGTTCCTGTCGGTGCTGTGGGACTTCAAGCTGTTCGCCCAGGTGTGGGCGATCCGCCAGGGCGGGCCGGACGGCGCCAGCACGACGCTGCCGGTCTACATGTACCTCAAGGGCCTGGCGGGCAACCACTTCGGCCTGGCGGCCACCGCCGCCCTGCTGATGATGCTCGTGCTGATCCTGCTCACCGCCCGGTACGTCCAGCTGCTGGTGCGCTCGAAGGAGGCCGACCTGTCATGAAGAAGTCCTTGACCCAGCGGATCGGCCTCGGCACGTTCGGCGTGATCGTGGCCCTCCTGTTCGTCTTCCCGACGTACTGGATGGTCACGTCCTCGCTGAAGACGCCGGGCCAGGTCCTGTCCCCGGACTACGACCTGATCCCGTCCGCGGCGACGCTCGACAACTTCGTCACGGCGCTGACGAAGCCCGGGTTCACCACGTACCTCACCAACAGCCTGATCGTCACGCTCGGCGCGGTGCTGTGCTCGCTCGTCGCGGGTGTGCTAGCCGCGGTTCCCCTGTCCCGCATGCGGTTCCGCGGCCGCAAGGGCTTCCTGCTGCTGGTGCTGGTCGCCCAGCTCGCCCCGTTCGAGGCGCTGCTGATCCCGATGTACCTGCTCATGCGTGACGCCGGGCTGCTCAACCAGCTGCCGTCGCTGCTGCTGGTGTACTTCGCGGCGACGCTGCCCTTCACGTGCTGGATGCTCTACGGCTTCGTCAACGGCATCCCGTACGACCTCGAAGAGGCCGCGATGATCGACGGCTGCAGCCGCGCGGGCGCGTTCCGCCGGGTGACGCTGCCGCTGCTCGCGCCGGGCCTGGTGACCACCTCGGTGTTCAGCTTCATCACCGCGTGGAACGAGTTCCTGTTCGCGTTCGTGTTCATGCGCGACCAGAACAAGCAGACCCTGCCGGTGTGGCTCTCCTCGTTCCGGACGGCGTTCTCCGTGGACTGGGGCGGGATCATGGCGGCGTCGGTCATCTACGCCGTGCCCGCACTGGTGTTCTTCATCATCGTCCAGCGCAAGCTCGTGTCCAACCTGACCGCAGGCGCAGTGAAGGGGTAATCCTTGTCTTCACCGGAAAAGCTCGCCGCATCCGTTCTCGTCTCGGGCTTCGACGGCACCACCTCGCCGGAGTGGCTGCGCCGCCAGGTGGCAGGCGGCCTGGGTGGCGTGATCCTGTTCGGCCGCAACGTGGTCGACGACGAGCAGGTGGCCGCGCTCGCCGCGCAGCTGCGGGCCGAGCGGCCCGACGTGCTCATCGGCATCGACGAAGAGGGCGGTGACGTCACCCGGCTCGACGTCGCCACCGGCTCGTTCATCCCGGGACCACTCGCACTCGGCGCCGCGGACGACGTCGAGCTGACGGCGTCGGTCGCCGCGGCGCTCGGCGAACGGCTGGCCGCCTGCGGGGTGACGATCAACTTCGCCCCGTGCGCGGATCTGACCCTGGCGGCGGAGGATCCCTCCATCGGGGTCCGCGCGTTCGGATCGGATCCGGTGAAGGCGTCGCCGCACGTCGCGGCGTACATCACCGGGATGCAGAAGTACGGCGTGGCCGCGTCGGCCAAGCACTTCCCCGGGCACGGGGCGGCGACCGACGATTCGCACCACGCGCTGCCGGTGCTGCCGCGGACCGAGGCGGAACTGCACGAGATCGAGCTCGTCCCGTTCAAGGCGGCGATCGCGGCGGGCGTGCGCGCGGTGATGACCGGGCACCTCGTCGTGCCCGCCTGGGGTGACCTGCCCGCCACGCTCAACCCGAAGGCGCTCACCGACGTCCTGCGCGGTGAACTCGGCTTCACCGGCGCGGTGATCACCGACGCGCTCGACATGGGCGCCGTCGCGGGCGAACTCGGCAAGACCGAGGGCGTCGGCCGGGCTTCGGTGCGGGCGCTCATCGCCGGCGCCGACGCGCTCTGCCTGGGCGGGGTGTCGTTCGACGACGACGATCTGCACCGGATCGCGGCGGTCATCGCGGCCGCGGTCGAGTCCGGCGAACTGCCGCTGGAGCGGCTCGTCGAGGCGTCCGAACGGGTCGCCGCGCTGGGCGCTCCCCCGGTGTCGACGCCGATCTCGCCGGTGGATCACCGGCTCGGCCTGGAGGCGGCGCGCAAGGCGCTGCGGATCCAGGACACGCCGAAACTGGACGGCCCGCCGCTGGTGATCGACATCGAGACCGAGCCGATCATCGCGGCCGGTCCGATGCCGTGGGGGCTCGGGTCGCACCTGACCGAGCTCGTGCCCGGCACCCGCGCGGTCAAGGTCGGCGCGGACGGGATCGCGACCGCGATCGAAGCCGTCCACGGCGCGCGCGACCTCGTCATCGTGACGCGGGAGGCGCACCGGCACCCCGAGGTCCGCGAGTTCCTGGGCTGGCTGCGGGAGGCGGGCGTGGACTACATCCGGGTCGAGACCGGCGCGCCGGGACCGGACACCGAGGGGCCGCGGATCGACACGTTCAGCGGGTCCTACGTCAGCCTTCGCGCCGCCGCGGAGTACCTGGCCTGAAAGTATGTGAAGGCCCCCTTCATTGCGCTAGACGCAATGAAGGGGGCCTTCACGTATTTCGGTTGCGGGACCGAGGCGAGAGTGCTGTAGTCGACTGGACCTAGGAGATGATCGTCTTGCCGGTGTCTGCGTCCTTCCCACAGGTAACTTCCGCCTACCTCAAGGACAAGACACCTCGTGAAGACCCTCAACCTGGGGATTCTGGCGCATGTTGACGCCGGGAAGACGAGCCTGACCGAGCGGCTGTTGCACACCGCCGGCGTCATCGGCGAGCTGGGCAGCGTCGACGACGGCAGCACCCAGACCGACACGCTGGCACTGGAACGCGCCCGCGGGATCACCATCAAGGCGGCCGTGGTGTCGTTCGCCCTCGGCGACGTCACCGTCAACCTGATCGACACCCCCGGCCACCCCGATTTCATCGCCGAGGTCGAACGCGCGCTCGGCGTGCTCGACGGCGCCGTCCTGGTGCTGTCGGCGGTCGAAGGCGTCCAGGCGCAGACCCGCGTCCTGATGCGGACGCTGCGACGGCTGGGCATCCCCGCCCTGCTGTTCGTGAACAAACTGGACCGCCGCGGTGCCGACCCGGACCGCGTTTTCCGGGAAATAGCGCAGAAACTCACGCCCTCGGTGGTCGCGATGGACCACCTGGAACCCGATCGGGTGATCGACGTGCTGGCGGCACTCGACGAGGACTTCCTGACCGGGTATCTCACCGACCCGGACGAGTTCACGCCGTCGCGGCTCCATGCCGAGCTCACCACGAAAGTGGCAGGCGGGCACGTGTATCCGGTCTACTTCGGATCCGCCATCACGGGCGCCGGTGTCGACACCCTCCGCGCGGGGATCGAGAATCTGTTACCCGCCAAGGAAAACAACACCGAAGGACCGTTGTCCGGCACGGTGTTCAAGGTCGAACGCGCTCCGGGCGGCGAGAAGATCGCTTACGTACGGCTGTTCTCCGGCAGCGTCGCCGTCCGCGACAAGGTCCCGCTCGGCGACGGCGAAGGCAAGGTCACCGCGATCAGCGTCTTCGACAACGGCTCGGCCGTCCCGTCGGGATCGGCCGGGGCCGGTCGGATCGCGAAACTGTCCGGCCTCGACGTCCGGATCGGCGACGTGCTGGGAACACCGCCCGCACAAGCACAACCGGCGCTGTTCTCGCCGCCGACACTGGAAACCGTCGTCTCCCCGGTCCGCCCGGCCGATCGCGGGCCGCTGCACCAGGCGCTCACCTGGCTCACCGAACAGGACCCGCTGATCGGCCTGCGCCACGACGAGGTCCGCCAGGAGACTTCCCTTTCGCTGTACGGAGAAGTGCAGAAGGAGGTCATACAGGAGACGCTCGCGGACGAGTACGGCATCGACGTCACGTTCAGCGAGACGACCACGATCTGCGTCGAACGCCTCGCCGGCACCGGGTCGGCCGCCGAACTCATCGGCAAGGAACCCAACCCCTTCCTGGCGACGGTCGGGCTGCGCGTCGAACCCGGCGCGCCGGGGAGCGGGATCTCGTTCCGGCTGGAGATCGAACTCGGCTCGATGCCGTACTCCTTCGTCAAAGCCGTCGAAGACACGGTGAAGGAGACGCTGCGCGAGGGCGTCCACGGCTGGGAGGTGCTCGACTGCGTGGTGACGATGACGCGTTCCGGGTACTACGCCAGGCAAAGCCACGCTCACGGCACCTTCGACAAGAGCATGTCCAGCACCGCGGGCGACTTCCGCGACCTGACGCCGCTGGTGCTGATGGCGGCACTGCGCGAGGCCGGGACGACGGTGCACGAACCGATGCACCGGTTCACCCTCCAGGCCCCGGCCGACACGCTCGGTCCGGTCAACGCGCTGCTGGCACAGGCTCGCGCCGTCCCGCGCACGACGTCGACGCAAGACGCGACGGCCGAGCTCGACGGCGAGATCCCGGCGGCGAAAACCCATGAGGTGCACCAGCTTCTCCCGTCCGTGACCCGGGGAGAAGGCGCGATGGAGACCGCTTTCCAGGGCTACCGGCCCGTTCGGGGAGCGGTGCCGTCACGACCGAGGACCGATCGCAACCCGTTGGACCGCAAGGAATATCTGCGACGCGTGCTGCGGCGCGTTTGAAGGAACGGAGAATCGTCATGGTTTCACGGCTCGGAGTCAGGATCCCGCGCGAGCTACCGGCCGCCCGGCTGCCCGGTCTGGCCCGTCGCGCGGAACAAGAGGGCCTGGACGAGGTCTGGATCGTCGAGGACTGTTTCTACGCGGGCGGGATCGCCACGGCGGCGACCGTGCTGGCGGCGACCGAGAGGATCACCCTCGGCATCGGCATCATGCCCGCCGTGGCGCGGAACCCGGCCATCGTGGCGATGGAGATCGCGGCGCTGGCGGAGCTGCACCCGGGACGGCTGATCGTCGGCTTCGGGCACGGCGTGCCGAGTTGGATGCGGCAGATCGACGCGTGGCCGAAGTCGGCGCTGGCCGCGTTCGAGGAGACGCTGACGGTCGTCCGGCGGCTGCTGGCGGGTGAGCGGGTTTCCTTCGAGGGCAAGCACGTCCGGCTCGACGAGGTCGAACTGGAGTTCCCGCCCGCGGTGCCGCCGAAGCTCGTCGCCGGTGTCCGCGGCCCGAAGTCCCTCGCGGCGGCGGGCCGGGTGGCCGACGGGACGCTCCTCGCGGAACCGGCGACGCCCGAATACGTCCGCGCGACGCGGGACCTCATCGGCGTCGAGGACCACACGATCGCCACCTACAACTGGCTGGCCCTCGACGACGATCCCGAACGGGCCCGCGAGCGGGCACGGTCGGACGTCGCGTCCGCGATCGGGCCGAACTCCGGACCGGCGCTGGAGCCGCTGGACTTCGGCGCCGAACTGCTGGCCGAGGTCGCCGCCGCGGGGGACGATCGGGCCGGGCTGGCCCGGCGCCTGCGTCCGGAGTGGATCGACAGGCTCAGCATCAGCGGCACGCTCGACCGCTGTGCCGAGCAGATCCGCGCGCTGTACGCGGCCGGGACCGAATCCGTCGTCCTGCTCCCCTTGCTGGGCGAGCCGGAGGAGGAGTCCTTCGCGGCGGCCGGCCGGATCGCGGCCGCCCTGCGCGGGTAGCGGGGGGCGCCAAGGCGAGTCTCGCGTGATCGGACACGTGACTCGTGTGCGCGGAGGCGGAACTCGCGTGACTGAACGCCGCACTCGGGTGTGCGGCTTCTGATCACGTGAGTTCCGTCTTCAAGCACGTGAGTTCCGCCTCCGATCACGCGAGTTCCGTGCGGGCTTCGAGAGCCCGGCAGGCGGCGTGGCCGATGAGACGATCCCGCCGGAAGTCGCGAGGAATGCCCTTCCGGTCACCCGAAAGCCGGTCCGTTCCACCCGTGTCGCGACGGGTGGTGATCCCTGACGTCGTCGGGGTACCGATCACAGAGGGGATCACCACATGCCCGACACCGAGGGCGCCCGGCATTTCGTCACCGTCTCCGAGCGGTAAATGTCGATTTGCCTGCCTGCCGCTGACCTGCACGGGGCCGGCGATCCCGGCCGCTGGCCGGTGGCAGAGGACGTGACGGGGGAGGATTCCGGACGTTCAGCGGCCGGAATCCTCCCCACACGCTCGCCGAGGTGCTCAGAACGGATGCTCCATCCACACGTTCGCCTCCACGTAGACCCCGCAGTCCCGCTCCACGTTCGCGTGCACCGGCGCGATCCCGCCGGGGATCACGTTGTCGCCGTCGGCGAGTTCGACACCGGTCCAGTCGTGCCAATCCGCGATCGAGCCCGAAATGGTCACCGCGAACGGGCAGATCTTGATCATCCGCGCGCCGAGCCGTTCGTGGGTGCGCAGCCAGCGGTCGGCGAACAGCCCGTCCTCGCGGCGCCGCACGGCGTAGTCCTCCATCGGGACGTCCGGTTCGTCCTCCTTGCCGATCGGGCGCACCGAAACGATCAGCCGCTTCAGCCCCGTCTCGGCCGCCCGCGCCTTGAGCGCCTTCAGCATCGGAGTCGACAGTCCGGTACCCCGCATATGAGGCGCCACAACGACTTCCAGCGCGCACAGGGTATCCGGCGCGCGGCCGTCCATGAGATCCTGCGCGGCCCACTGGATCGCCTCGTCCCAGCCGTGGGCGGGCAGCTCCGGGCGATCGTCGGCGGGATAGGTCAGCGGCACCGACAGCGCCCGCGCGATCGGCACGCCGTCGTCGTCCAGCGCGATCAGGAAATACCGGGACCAGTGCCGCAGGAACCGTTCCGGGGTGATGATCTTCCCGCTGAACCCGGCATAGATGAACTCACCACCGACGTCGCCGAGATTCAGCGCGGGATCGAGGAGATCGGGACGGGACGCAAGATCGACGATTCGCATGCCGCTCAGTCAACCGAGCCGAAGATCGCCCCGATAGCTGCTTCCGGGCGATGATCAAGCCAGCTGACGCGGCGTGGCCTGCAGACGCGAGAGGACGTCGGTGAGCCTGCCCGCGGCCACGTCCCATTCCTCCAGCGCGCTGCTCCGCGCGAGCGCCGCCGTCCGCAGCGCATGGCGGAGTTCGGCGTCGAGCGACCAGCGCATCAACGCGGTCGCGAGCGCCGCCGGGTTGTTCGGCGGCACCAGCATTCCGGGCACTCCGCCGCCGGGCGCCGTGCCGAGCGCGTCGTGCGCGCCGGCGGTGTCGGTGGCCACCACCGGGATCCCGCGCGCCAGCGCCTCGGCGACGACCAGCCCGGACGTGCCGCCGCGGGCGGGCAGGACGAGCAGATCCGCGCCGTCGTAGACCAGATCGAGGTCGTCCGGCGGCCGGATGAGGCTGATCCGGGAGCCGAGCCCGAGCCGTTCGACCGTCCAGCGCAGCTCGTCGACGTACGCGGGATCGTGGTGCGTCGCCCCGGCGAACACGCATTTGAACGCCAGTTCGTCGACCGTCGAAAGCGCCCGGATCAGCACGTCCTGGCCGTGGCGCGCGGTCATCGGCGCGAGACAGAGCAGCCGGGAGACGCCGTCGGCACCGGCGGCGAGCGGGGCCGCGTCGGTGCCGGGTGTGGCGACGTAGACGCGGGTGGGGTCGAGGTCGTGCCGGTCGATCAGCTGCCGCGCGAGCCACGGCCCGGTGGCGACGATCATGCCCGCCAGCCGCAGCGTCTCCCGTTCGCACGCGTCGAGTTCGGCGGCCTGCGCCGGATCGAGCGCGGGGTCGTCGGCGATCGGCTCATGGACCAGCACGGCCAGCCGCAGTCGCCGCGCGTGCGGGACGACGATCTCCGGGACGCCGCAGGCGACCGTGCCGTCGATGAGGACGACGGTGTCGTCGGGCAGCGCGGCGAGCGAACGGGCCAGTCGCGACCGCGACAAGGCCCCCGGCATCGGCCATTCGCCGGCGATCGGCAATTCGAGCAACGGGAGGCCCGTGCCCGGAAGGTTCTGGCACATGCGGCGGTCGTATTCGCCGCTGAGGTCCTCGGTGTCACCCGGCAGGACGAAGACGACCGGTTCGGTCACGCGGACATTCGAGGTGAACACGGTTACCTCCTGGTGCGGGCGCCCTTACCTGGGAACACGGATGCGGCGCCCGCCCGGTTCATCCCGGGGGTGACAAACTTTTCACCCTCCCACGCGCGCGATCGCCGCCACGATCCCGTCCCGCAGTCCGGCGCCGACCGCGATGGTGGCCTCCGAACGCACCGTGTGATCGCCGCCGTCGGTGTCGACGACCACTCCCCCGGCCTCGCGCACGAGCAGGACGCCCGCCATCGTGTCCCACGGCTTGTTGGCGAGGATGACGCTCGCGTCGAGTCTGCCGTGCGCGACCCAGGCCAGGTCGATCGCCGCGGAACCGAGGAACCGGACCCGCTGCACGCGGCCGCCGAGTTCGGCCAGCAACGCCATCCGGACGCGGTTCTTGACCTCCGCCTCCTCACCGACCGCGAAATCGCCGATACTCACGATCGCGTCGGACAGCTCCGTCGCCTTCGACGCCGCGAGACGCTCTTCGCCCGCGTACGCGCCCTGGCCTTCCGCAGCGGTGTACGTGACATCGAGGAACGGCAGGGAGATCGCCGCGACCGTGCTCTTCAGGCCGTCGACGAGCCCGAGCGAGACGCCGCACAGCGGGATGCCGCGCGCGAAATTCGCCGTGCCGTCGACCGGGTCGAGCGCCCACCACAGGTCCTGGTTGCCTTCGTGCCCGCGTTCCTCGCCGAGGATGCCGATCTCCGGGGTCTCGCGCGCCAGGAACTCGCGGACGGCGTCTTCGACGGCCAGGTCGACATCGGTCACCATATCGCGATCACCTTTGGCGGCAACGGAAAACGACGTCATCGAGCGGATGATCCCGGTCGCCTTGGCCACGGCTTCACGGGCGACGGACAACAATGCGGCGTGGTCGGTCATGTGGGTACCGTAGCCCGATGGACCTGTTCCCGACGGCCACGACGGCCGACGAGCGCGCCCGGGGCGCCGGCGTCGCGGTGCTGCCCGTCGGCAGTTTCGAACAGCACGGCGCGCACCTCCCGCTCGCCACCGACGCGGTGATCGCGACGACGATCGCCGACGCCGTCGCGTCGGCGTATCCGGTGCTGCGGCTCCCGCCGATCACCATCGGCTGCTCGCACGAACACGCGGACTGGCCGGGGACGGTCAGCATCTCGGCCGCGACGCTGTACGCCGTGGTGAACGACGTCGCCGCTTCACTGCGCCGATCCGGCGTACCGAAACTGGTGCTGGTGAACGCGCACGGCGGCAACTACGTCCTGTCCCATGTGGTCCAGGAGTCGGCGTCGCCGATGGCGCTGTTCCCTGGGGTCGAAGGCTGGCAGGCGGCGCACGACGCGGCCGGGCTGGAAACGTCGCTGGACAGCGACATGCACGCCGGGGAGCTGGAGACTTCCCTTTTGCTGCACGCGCATCCGTCGTTGGTCCGGCCCGGTTTCGCGGCGGCGGACCACCTGGCCGACGATCGGCGGCACCTCCTCACGGCCGGGCTGCGGCCGTATTCGGAGTCCGGGGTGGTGGGGCGGCCTTCGCTGGCGACGGCGGAAAAGGGACGGCTGGTGCTGGAGTCACTGGTGGAGGGCTTCGGGGAGACCCTGGCCGCGCTCGCTTGAGTGGCGATTCGGGTCGGCGTCGCTGGGTCTCAGGCACCTGCAGTCACGCGGTTTCGTGTGCTTGCAGGGACGACACGCGGCGGTGCGGGTCGTCGTGAGTGGTAAGTGTCTTTCTCTTGAGAGGTACGGCGAACGGTCGTGCCCGGGTGGTGCGTTGGTCCGGGGGCGAGTGTCTCGTGCGCCTCGCCGGGGACACTCAACGTCTCGGGCGTGGCGCTCGAGACGTCATCCGCAGCCCCGCGACCGCGTCTCGATTACCCGGATCGCCACTCACGACCACCCGTCCTCAGGACCCCACCCCGTCCAGATGCGGCAGGAAATGGTGCATCCTCTCCTGTTTCGTCCGGAGGTACCGCAGGTTCTCGTCGTTCGGCGCCACCAGCAGCGGCACCCGCTCGCTGATCCGCACGCCGTGCAGCTTCAGCTGGTCGACCTTCGTCGGGTTGTTGGACAGCAACCGCACCGAACGCACGCCGAGATCGGTCAGGATCGCGGCCGCGGCGCGGTAGTCGCGCGCGTCCACCGGCAGCCCGAGCGCGAGGTTCGCCTCGACGGTGTCGAGCCCTTCGTCCTGCAACCGCATCGCTTTCAGCTTCGCGAGCAGGCCGATGCCGCGTCCTTCGTGCCCCTGGGCGTACACGAGAACTCCGGCGCCTTCCTTGACGATCGCCATGAGCGCGGCGGCCAGCTGGTCCCCGCATTCGCAGTGCATCGAGCTGAAGACGTCACCGGTCAGGCATTCCGAATGGACCCGCGCCAGCGTGCCGAAGCCCTCGATGTCGCCGTGCACCAGCGCCATCTGCTCGATTCCGTCGGCGTCCAGGTACCCGTACGCGCGAAACACGCCGTACCGGGTCGGCAGCCTGGTCTCGACGACCCTCTCGACGGTCATCGCGTGTCTCCTGTCTGTACGGGTGTCCTGGCCGCGAAGCGCGGTGCGGCGGGCGTGCGGGTCTTGAAGGAGCCGACGAGCAGCACGCCGGCACCGGGAAGGCTGGAGACGAGCGCGAGCACGCCGTAGACGACGGCCACGGTGACGCCCTGCGCCGAACCGAGGCCGGCCGCGCCGAACAACAGCGCGCAAACGCCTTCGCGCGGGCCCCAGCCCCCGATGTTCAGCGGCAGCCCCATCGCGAGCAGGGCGAGGATCATCAGCGGCAGCAGCTCGCCGACCGGCGCGGTGACCCCGGCCGCCCGCGCGGCGACGACGAACAAGGTGAGATGACCGGCCAGCGTGGCCACCGAAAGCAGGCTCACGCCGGGCCAGGTCTCCCTGGTCAGCAGGCCGAGCCGGACGTCGGCGAGGGTGACGGCGAACCCGCGGCGCCACTTCGATCCACTGTGGATCCAGTGCTTCCCCGCCGTCATCCCGGTGACGACGGCCGCGAAAGCGAGTGCGACGACCACGATCCCGGCGACCACGACGACCCCGTCGATCGGCGGCGGCACCACGGAAGGCGTGCTGAGCACGACGGCGACCGACGCGCCGATCACCACGACCTGCCCGGCCGTCCGCTCCAGCACCACCGCGCGGACGCCGCGCAGGACGTCACCGGCGCCGCGGCCGTGCTGCACGGCGCGGTTGACGTCGCCGAGCACCCCGGCGGGCAGGACACCGTTGAGGAACAACGCGCGG
This sequence comes from Amycolatopsis sp. NPDC089917, assembly GCF_040684635.1. Classification (NCBI taxonomy): domain Bacteria; kingdom Bacillati; phylum Actinomycetota; class Actinomycetes; order Pseudonocardiales; family Pseudonocardiaceae; genus Amycolatopsis; species Amycolatopsis sp. NPDC089917. Next base: position 105,414 of record NZ_JBFBGL010000020.1, read on the forward strand.
TAGTACTCGCCGACGGCCGTCCGCAGCGGCAACCTCAGGCTGAGCCGCCGCGCGACCAGGCACCAGCGCCAGGCGCTGAAAACCGTGGTGGCGAACCCGATCCCGAGCGCGGCGGCGACACCGCCCGCGTCGACCTCGCGGATCCCGTCCAGGAACGCGCGCGTGCCCAGCTGCCAGACGAGCACCCCGAGGATGGCGAGCGCGCCGAGGATCCGCAGCCAGGGCCAAAGTCGCCTCACGACGGCACCACCAGGAGATCCTCGTGCTGGATCGTCGCGTTCAGCTCGCCCGCCGCGCACTGCGCGAGCCGCCATTGGAGGTAGGCGTCGCCGTCGTGCTTGAGCTCCGGCCGCTGCTCGCAGGCGGCGCCGACCCAGCCGGTGAGCCATTCCGCGGTGAGCGCGGCCTGATCCACGCCGAGCCGCCACGGGCTCGGGGCGCGCCGCACGGTGGCGCCGAGCCGTTCGAAGACGCCGGACGCGACGTCCACCGCGTCCGGGCCGAGCAGCCACCGGCCGTTGGTGACCCGGCGCTGATGCGCGTTGAAGGCGTCGGAGATCTCGATGTCGAATTTGTCCTTGGGCGACAACACGACCCGGCCCGAAACGCTCAACGTGAACAGGACCGCGCATCTCGCCTCGACGCAGGCCACGGCCAGCCTCGACATCTCCTCGGCGGTGAGCAGGTCGAGCAGCGCCGACGCCGCCACGAGCGTGGTCCCGGCGAGATCCCCGGCGCTCAACTCGGTGATGTCACGCTCTTCGGTGACGACGATGACCTCGCTGCCGTCCAAAGCGTTCCCCGGACGGCTGGTGCGGGCCAGCGCGTGGGTGAGCAGGCCGGGGTCGCGGTCGTGCAGGATCCACCGTTGCCTGCCGGGCAGCCGCCGGGCCAGCCAGCGGCCGAGCGAACCGGTCCCGCAGCCGAGGTCACGGACGACGACCTCGTCCTGTCCGCGCAGGAAAGCTCGCACCGGTTCGATCAATTCGGTCGCGCGGGCGGCGGCGTCGGCGTCTTCCCTCAGCTGCAGCCAGCTCGGGGCGTATTTGGTCATGCCGCCGTCCTTTCGCTCAGCAGGACGGCGGCGACGCCGCGGGCCGTCTCGTCCCAGCCGGTCAGCGTTTCGCGGCGAAGGCGGGCGGAGGCGCGAAGCCGGTCTCGCAGGTCAGGTTCGGTGAGCCATCGGCGAAGGGCCTTCGCCAGCGCGCTGACGTCCTCGCCCGGGACGAGCAGCCCGGGCACGCTCCCGTCGGGCGACCGGCCGAGGGTGTCCGGCAAGGCGTCGACGGCGGTCGCCAGGACGGGAAGGCCGTGCGCGAGCGCCTCGGTGACGACCATGCCGTAGGTCTCCGCACGCGAAGGCAGCACGAGGAGGTCTGCGGCCGCGTACGTCGCTTCGAGCGCTTCGCCGGATCTGGGGCCGGTAAGCGTGAAGCGATCACCGAGGGTGTGCCGTCGCAGGCGTTCGACGTAGCGGGTTTCGCGGCGGATGGCGCCGACGCATGCGCAGGTCCACGGGAGATCCGTGAGCGACTTCAGCGCGTCCGCGAGCAGGCCCTGGCCTTTGCGCGGAGTCACATTGGCGACGCAGACGAGGTTCGTCCCGCTCAGGCTCCCCGAAGCGACTTCGGCCTTGTCGACCCCGGGCGGGACGACGTGCACGCGATGCGGCGCCAGGTCGTGGTGCTCGGCCAGCCGTCGCGCCGCCCAGTCGCTGGTCACGACCACGACCTCGACGGCGCCGAGCGTCTCCCGCTCCAGCCTGTCGAGTTCGGTGGCGAGCGAAGGCGAAAGTCCCGTTTCGTCGGCCAGTGGCAGATGCACCAGCACCGCGATCGCCAGCCGCCGCGCCGCCGGGGCGATCACCTCGGGCACTCCACAGGCGACGAGTCCGTCGAGCAGGACCGTCGAACCGGCCGGGAGATCGGCGAGTGTGCGCGCCAGGACCTTGCGCGCCTCGGTGTCGGGCCGCGGCCAGTTCCCGCGTACGGCGATCGCGTGGACCTCCACGCCCGCCGCGGCGAGGCCGTCGCACAGCCGTCTGTCGTAGACGTTCCCGCCGCTCGGGGCGCTCGCGTCGTCGATGTCGTTCGGCAGCACGAAGTGGAGGCCGGTCACAGCGCACGCTCGTAACTCGCCCACGCGACAGGGGATTCGTGCAGCGAGACGGTGATTCCTTCGAGCCCGCGCGCCCCTTCGCCGAGCGCTCCCGAGTGGACGCGCCCGGCGAGCCTGTCGGCGATCACCTTCGCGAGGAACTCGGTCGAGGTGTTGATCCCGGCGAACTCGGGAACGTCGTCGAGGTTGCGGTAGTTCAGGTCGGCGAGGACCGCTTTGAGCTCTTCGGTCGCCTTGCCGATGTCGACGACGATGTTGTCCGTGTCCAGTTCGGACCGGCGGAACGTCGCGTCCACCACGAAGGTCGCGCCGTGCAGGTTCTGCGCGGGCCCGAAGACCTCGCCGCGGAAGCTGTGGGCCACCATGACGTGGTCGCGGACGGTGATGCTGAACAACGGACCTCCCGGGTAGTGCCCTTAGCGCGTGTTCTCCCTCTGATAGGTGACACGGAGGCAGAGCGTTCCTGGTTCATTCGCGGCCAGACGCGGAAGGACGTCAGGGAGCTCATGGAACCGGCATTCCCCGTTGACCAGCACTTCAAAGGTGGGATCGGCGAGAATTTCCAGCGCGATCCCCAAGCGGTCCGCGTAGCTCCGGTTCGACCTCCGGGCGGGCGAGACCATGCCGACCTGGCTGCAGCGGATCGCCAGCCGTCGTGAGTGGAAGTTCTCGCCGAGCGGGACGCTGATCCGGCGGTCGCCGTACCAGCTCAGCTCGATGACCTCGCCCTCCGGCGCGAGGAGCTCCAGTGAACGCGCGAGCCCCGCTTCGCTCGCGCTGGCGTGCACGACGAGGTCGCAGTCGCCCAGCGCGTCCTCCGGTGTCGAGAAGTCGACACCGAGCGCTTCGGCGACCTTCGCGCGTCCCGGGTCGACGTCGATCAGCTGCACCCTGGTCGCCGGGAAGCCGGACAGGAGCTTCGCGACGCTGCCGCCCACCATGCCGGCGCCGACCACGGCGATCCGGTCGCCGAGTTTCGGCGCCGCGTCCCAGACGGCGTTGACCGCGGTCTCGATCGTCCCCGCGAGGATCGCGCGCTCCGGTGGAACGCCGTGCGGCACCGGCGTGACGGCCGACGCCGGGACGACGTAGCGCGTCTGGTGCGGGTACAGGCAGAAGACGACCTGCCCGACCAGGTGTTCCGGGCCCTGCTCGACCACGCCGACATTGAGGTAGCCGTACTTCACGGGCCCCGGGAAGTCGCCCTCCTGGAACGGCGCGCGCATGGCCGTTCGTTGACTGGCCGGGACCTCGCCGCGGAAGACGAGCGTCTCGGTGCCCCGGCTCACGCCGGAGCACAGGGTGCGGACCAGCACCTCGCCGTCGCCGACCGGAGGGAGCGTGACCGGCCTGAGTTCGCCGTCACCGGAGCCACTGAACCAGAAGGCGCGTTCCATCGTGTCCTCTCCTGTCGGACCCTGGAGACGGGGTCGCCGCCACCATAACGAGGAGGCCTCGTGATCAACCCCGGAGTTTTCCTGGGGGTCCTCGTCCAGCTGGCGCTGCTGGGGACGCTGGACGCCGTCGCCGGGCTGGGCCCGCTGGGCTGGCTCGCCGGAGCGGCCTACGGCATCGCCGTGGGCGGATTCCTGACCTACGGCCTGCACCGGAGCACCGCGCGCTCCCTGGGGCCTGCCGACGCCGTCACGCTCGCCCGGTCCGGGCTGGTCGGCTGCGTGACCGCGCTCGTCGTCGACACCGCGGGGCGGGAGATCGTCACGATGGTCGTCATCGCGTCGGTCGCGCTCGCGCTGGACGCCGTCGACGGCCAGGTCGCGCGCCGCACCGGGACGGCGTCGCCGCTCGGCGCGCGGTTCGACATGGAGGTCGACGCGTATTTGATCCTGATCCTGAGCGTGGTCGTCGCGCAGTCGCTGGGCCCGTGGGTGCTCACGATCGGCGCGATGCGCTACGTCTTCGTCGCCGCGAGCAGGCTGTGGCCGTGGCTGAACGCGCCGCTGCCGCCGAGCATGGCGCGCAAGACGGTCGCGGCGGTGCAGGGCGTCGTGCTGGTCGCGGTGGCCTCGACGGTGCTGCCGCTCTGGACCGGTTTCGTGGTCACGCTCGGCGCGCTGGGGCTGCTGACGTGGTCATTCGGCCGTGATACGCGGTGGCTGCTGGAGCAGCACACCTTCGCCCCCGCTCCCGCTTGATCAGGCGTAGTGCGCTTCGCCGTTCCCTATCGACCAGTCGACCGGTTCGTTCTCGGTGATCGTGACGAGCACGTTCCGCGGCTCGGTCCCCGCGTACTCCTCGGCCAGTTCCGCGACCCGCCGGTACAGCGACTTCTTCTGCACGTCGGTGCGCCCGCGCCGCATGGTGATCGCGACGAACACGACCCCTTCGTCGCGGTGGATCCCCAGGTAGTCGTCGAATTTCAGGGTGCTCCGGCCGTTGAGGACCTGGAAGCGGTCGTCGGCCGGGATGCCGAGCGTCTCGACCATCGCGTCGTGGACGGCGTTGCCGAGGGCTTCGAGCTTGTCGGTCCCGACGGCGTCGATACGGACGAAGGGCATATCAGTTCTCCTTGGTGGCGAGCAAGCCGAGGGCGCCGTCGACGGCTTTCGCGAACACGTCCGGGGAACCGGCGGCGCGGGCGAGGATGTAACCGCCTTGCAGCATCGCGACCAGCGCGGTCGCCGTGGCGAGCGGATCGAGCTCCGGGGCGAGCTCGCCGGCCCCGCGACCTTCGCCGAGCAGTTCGGCGAGACGGCCGGTGAGCCAGCCGAAGTACTCCTCGACCGGCTTTCGCAGGTCCGCGTCGGCCATCACGCCGGGGTCCTGGGTGAGCCTGCCGACCGGGCAGCCCTTGATGACGTCGCGCTCGCGGCGCAGGTAGACGGTGATCCGCTCGACGATCGTGCCGGGCCCGGCGAACTCGGCCTCCGCCCTGGTCCGCAGGTCCTCGGCGTCGCGGCTGATCGCGGCGAGCGCGAGGTCGGACTTGCCCTGGAAGTGGTGGTACATGCTGCCCTGGCCGGCGCCGGAGCGCTCCTGGATCGCCTTCGGGCTGGTGCCGACGTACCCGCGCTCCCACAGGAGCTCGCGAGTGCTCTCGATGAGCCGTTCCCTCTTGTCCACACTCTGACCGTACATACTAGTAGGTACAGGGACAACCCGACGTCCTCTGAATGCGGCGCCGGCCAAGCCTCACTACCTCCCAAGTACATGAAGGCCCCCTTCCTTGCGCCTAGCTCCGCGAAGGCCCCCTTCATGTACTTGGACCACCGCGAAGGAAGTGACGCACGAGATTAATGGGGTTTCTGTGGCCCCTGAGGTTCCTGAGGCGATTCGGCGGTCCGTGAAGGCCTCCTTGAGGGACCCAGGGTCCCTCAAGGAGGCCTTCACGGACTTAAGCAAACACCCCCAAGACTGAACTCTGAATGCGGCAAGGGTCAGCCGCCTGGCGTCCAGTCCTGGCCGAGCCGCTCCCACTCCCGGTCCCACGCCGCCCGCCGCGCCCGGTTCAACAGACGCAGGGCGACCAGGTACCCCGACGCCAGCAGCATCGCCGCGATCAGCCACACCCCCACCCCGACGCCGATCCCGGTGCCGGCCGCGTCCAGCGGCATCACCGGCGGTTCGACGACGGCGTCGGACCCGTCGAGCCACACGGTCACCTTGTCCCCCGCCGAGGCGCCGAGGTCGACCGTGACGAGCCCGTCCTGAATCCTCCCGTCCGGCACTTCCCAGCGGGCGGGCACACGAGCGGTCTCGGCGGCGGGGGTGCCGTCGAAACCGACCCGCGCCGGCGGAGCGTCTTCGAGGAGGACAGCGTTCGTCGCGTGACGCGTGGCGGTCTCGAACGCCGAACGCGCCATCATCGTCGCGTAGGCCTCCGAACCGGCCGCGGCGGCGAGCGGGATGCCGAGCAGCGCGGCGACGACGGCGCCGACGAGGATCACCGCCTCGATCCGGTCGGTGATCCGGGCGAGCGGATTCCGGCCGGGGTGAATCCGGCGCCACAGGAAAACGAACGACACGACGGGCCTCCTTCACCTGTTCCCCACCGACAAGACTGCGTCGCGAAGAGCCGGAGTGATAGGAGGCTTTGGTCCCGTCAGCGGCGAGGAACGATCTCACCCGGGAGCACGTACGCGGCGGCGGTCCGGTTCACCGCACGACGTGCGGGTAGGCGGCCTTCAGGTCCTCGACCCGGCCCGGCGGCGCCACCAGCGGCCCTTTCGCCCAATCGCAGCCGAGTTCGTGCAGCACCGTCAACTGCTGCGCGGTCTCGACTCCCTCGGCGACCACCACGAGGTCGACCGCGTGCGCCATCGCCATGATCCCGGCGACGATCGGCTCGGCGTCGCTCGACATCCCGAGCCCCGCCACGAACGACCGGTCGACTTCGATCACGTTCAGATCGAGCCTGCACAGCTGCGCGAGCGAGGAATACCCGGCGCCGAACCGTTCCGCGGTCACCCGGACACCGGTCTTCCGCAGCGCGTCGACGGCGTCGGCCGCGTCCTTCAGCGCCGTCTCGTCGACGTCGAGACTGAGGTCCTGCGGCCCCAGCCCCGCGCTCTCCAAAGTTGTCTGTACCACTTGCAGCAACGTGGGATCGCCCAGTTGGCGGACCGAAAGGCTCACATTCACATTACAGTGCACACCATGATCGGCACGCCATCGCGAGATCTCGCCGGCGGCCTTGGCAAGGACTTTCGCACCGATGATCGTCAAAAGATCGCCGTCGTCGGCGATCTCGGCCAATTCCGCAGGATCGATCGATCCCCGGACCGGGTGATCCCACCGGGACTTCGCCTTCACGGCGACCGTTTCGCCGGTCCGCAAATCGACGACGGGCTGATAAACGGTCTCGACCAGGCCTTCCGCGACGGCGTTCCGCAGATCTTGCTCCAGCGCGAAACGATCCCGCACTCGTTTCCGCATCGTCGGATCGTAGAAGGCGTAGCGGCCCGGCCCGAATGTTTTCGCCTGGTACATCGCCAAATCGGCGTCTTCCAGCAATTCGTCGGCACTGCGGATATCACCGGGTTCGGCGATCACTATTCCGATACTTGTATTTATATGCAGTTCGCGGCCGTGCACCGTGAGCGATTCCGCGAGCCGTCGCTGCAGGTGATCGGCCAGCGCCCGTACCTCGGCTGCTTCGGTATAACCGGTGGTGATGACCAGGAACTCGTCCCCGCCGAGCCGGCCGACCAGGTCCGACGGGCCGGCGGCGGCCCGCAGCCGGTCGCCGATGATGCGCAGCACCTGGTCGCCGACGGTATGACCGAGCGAATCGTTGATGATCTTGAACTTGTCGAGATCGATGAACATCACGGTGGTCGTGCGGACCGGATCGGCGATCGTGCGGTGCAGCCGGTTCAGCGCGAGCGTGCGGTTCGCGAGCCGGGTCAGCGGATCGTGGGTGGCCTCGTAGGCCAGCCGCTCGCTGATCGCCCGCCGTTCGGTGATGTCGGCGAAGGACGTCAGCACCGACGGCACGCTCTGCCCCGGCGCCATCAGCGGACCGGAGGTCAGCGAAAGCCACCGGTGCGCGCCGTCGCGGCGCCGCACCTGCACGACCCGCCCGGTCTCGACCTTCCCGGAGCGCCGCACCCGCGCGGACGGCAGATCCTCGACCGGCACCGGGGCGCCGCTTTCGTCGTGCAGTCGCAGCGTCCGGCTCTCCAAGCCGACGAGGGAGCCTTCCGGGACGCCGGCGATCCGGTGCGCCGCGGTGTTGGCCAGCTCGATCCGCCCGCTGGGACCGACCACCAGCACTCCTTCGTCGAGCGTTTCGACGACGGTGGCGAATTCGGCCTCGGCCCGGCGCTGCGCGGTCTCGTCGGCGCACAGCAGCACGTAGCCGTCGAACATCTCGGCCGCGGAGACGCGCACCGCCAGCGCCGTGCCGTCGGCGCTGAAATGCGTCGCCTGCACGACCCCGCCCGCCGCGACGACCTGCCGCGGGCTCATCGGCGCGCCGACGACCTCGGCCACCGGAACCCCGATGACCTGGTCGAGTTCGTGTCCGTAGACGGCTTCGGCCGCCGGGTTCCAGCTCGTCACCAAGCCGTCCGGCGAGGTCGCGATGATCGCGTCACTCGCGTGCCCGACCAGCGCGGCCTGGAACCGCAGTCCGGCCTCGGCCGCCTTCTGCGTGGTCAGATCGCGCATGATCACCTGGTAGGCGGGCTCGCCCTCCCAGGTCGTCAGCACCGCCTGCGATTCGACGGCGACACCGCCCCCCTTCAAGGTGCGCAGCGTCATTTCGGTCGGTTCGCTGAACGAGCCGGGCGAGACCAGCGAACCGATCCGCGCCAGCAACGCGTCCTGCGAACCGGCGTCGACCAGGTCCGTGATGTGCATCCCGATGATCTCGGTCGACACCTTCGCGCCGACGAACCGCATGGCGGCGGAGTTCACGAACACGACTTTGCCGCGCTGATGGACGCAGATCCCGTAAGGGCTCGCCTCGACCATCGTGAGATATTGGGTGCCCAATGTCCCGCCGTCGGAATTTTGCTCCAAAAGGCGGTACCCCTGGCCGAGAAAGGCGAGCGCGGGTTCGCCGCGCCGATCCCTCTCGGCGGACAACTCGGTCAGCAGACGGACGAGCGAGGCGTGCCGGTCGGGTTCTCCCACCGTGCGGGTCGCGGCGCCGTTCGCTGGCGAGGAATCCTGATCCGAGGGCCGGTGGGTGTCGGGAGTCCCACCGTCGAGATCGTCAGGATCCATCTGATCCAAACCCCCTACTCGACTGATGTAGCTTCCGATTAGATCACTAAATCGACGTAGCCGTCCTCCTCGGACAGCTGATCGGTGCGGCTATTCCACCCCAGCGTTGACTGAATGTAGTTGAAGGGAAACACGTGCGGAGCAAAACAGACATCTGCGGCATCGGCGCCGTAACCGCCTACGGCTGGGGGCGCGAATCGCTGTGGGAAGGCCTCGCCAGTGGCGTCCCCTGCGCCCAGTACACCGACGGCTTCGGAGAGACACCGGAACTGCCGGGCTGGGTCGCGCACATCCCCGAGGGTGGCAGATCCCGGGACGGCAGTCTGCACGCCCGCGCTTTGCTCGCGGCGGCACGCGACGCGATCGAGGACGCCGGTGCCCGCGGCTGGTCTCCCGGACGGCGGGTCGGCGTCATCGCCGGCGGCGTCCGCGAGGACCTGCGGAGCTGGGACAGGCTCACCGAGATGGGCGATCAGCTCATGTACCGGCGCGAGTTCATCGGCATGATGCCCTCGACCCCGATCGCCTCGCTGATGTCGGAGTTCGGCTTTCACGGCCCGTCGATGACCCTGTCCGCCATGTGCGCGACCGGCAGCGCCGCGACCCTCACCGCGAAGATGTGGCTGGACGCGGACATGGCCGACGACGTCGTGGTGGTCACCACCGATCTGTCCGCGACCAGGCCGGTGGTCCGCAACTTCGTGCACTGCGGGGTGGCGATCACCGACGTGCCCCCGCTGGAGGCGTGCCGTCCTTTCCAAGAGGGCACACTGGGTTTCACCTTCTCCGAGGCCGCGGTCGCGACGGTGCTGACCCAGCGCAAGACCGACGCGTACGCGACCGTGCTCGGCGGCGCCATGACCCACGAAGCGCACAACGCGATGGCGCTCGACCCCGACCCGACGACGGCGATCACGGCGGTGACCCAAGGACTGGAGAACGCGAGGGTCTCCGCCGCGGACATCCGCTACGTGAACGCGCACGGAACGGGCACGAAACTCTGCCACCGCACGGAATCCCAGATCCTGGAGACGGTCTTCCCCGCCAGTACGCGGATCTACTCGATCAAACCGCTGACCGGGCACAGCCAGTCGAGCAGCGCGCTGACCGAGATCGCGGCGACCTGCCTGGCGGCGGAGCACGACTTGATCCCGGCGCCGAAACCGGTGGCTGACGGACATCCGCAGCTGCTGGAGGGACCGACCAGGCCGGAAAGCGGGCTCACCGTCAAGACGTCGATCGGGATGGGAGGCTACGTCACCTCCGTCGTGCTGGACACCGCGTAGCCGACCAATTCGATAACACATAGTCTCAACGTCGTCACGAAGTGTCATTTTTCGTGCTCACGTAGTCGATACTCCCGAGTAGCGACTACGCACTGAGCACGGAGGCGATCATGAGCGCGCGAACGGCATCCGACAATCTCGTCCGCAACTACCTTTTCCTGCGGCGCGCCATAGGTTTCCTCGGGATCGGGCTGCCCTTCGTGCTGATCTTCGGGAAGCTGATCGTCGACGGCGGCGGCCTGCTCAACTCGATCAGCGGGTACTACTACTCGGGAATGCGCGACGTGTGGGTCGGCATCATGTGCGCCATCGGCGTCTTCCTGTTGTCCTATCGGGGTTACGGCCGGATCGACGACATCGCCGGGAACATCGCGGCGGTGGCCGCGGTCGGGGTGGCGCTCTTCCCCACCACACCGTCGAACGGCGACCGCACGGACGAGGTCATCGGCCACCTTCATCTCGTCTTCGCCGCCGTCTTCTTCCTCACCTTGGCGTTCTTCTGCATCGTGCTGTTCACCAAGTCGGATCAGGAGATCCCCGGCGCCCGCAAACCCGAGCGGAACCGGCTGTACGTCACCTCGGGCGTGATCATGCTGGTGTGCCTGGCCTTGATCGTGCTCTGCGGCCTCGTCTTCGACGATCTGACGAAGTCGCTCTACCCGGCGCTGTGGCTGGAATCGGTGGCGATCTTCGCGTTCGGTGTCGCCTGGCTCACCAAGGGCGGGACACTGCTTCCCGATCGGACGGTGGCGCCGGAGCCGTCCGTGACGGCCTGACCAGTGCCGGAGCCGAGCGGATCAAGGTAAAGGAACCTTTATCATCAGCCGGGTCGTTGAGGCCTTATGACCGATCGCATCGCACTCCAGCTCGGCCGGCGCGATCTGCTGGTGGTCGCCGGAATCCCCGGGGCGGGGAAGACCACCCTGCTGTCCCGGGCGGCGACCGGCGCGATACCGGTGCTCGACTCCGACCAGGTCCGCGCGCGGCTGCGCACGCGACTGCCCGCCGCGCTGCCGTACCGGTGCTACCGGCCGGTGGTCCACCTGTGGCACCGCGCGCGGGTCGTCCGGTCCGCGCTGACGGATCGCGGCCCGCTGATCGTGCATGAGCCGTCGACCCGCGCGACGACCCGCGGGTCGCTGGCCCTGCTCGGCCTGCTGAGCCGCCGTCCGGTCCGGCTGCTGTGGCTCGACGTGACGCCGGAGGAAGCCCGCGCGGGCCAGGTCGCGCGCGGGCGCGTCATCCGCCGTCATTCGTTCGCCCGCCACGTCAAACGGGCCGGGAAGGTGCGTCGTGACCTGCGCGCGGGCTGGGTCCCGGCGGGCTGGCGCGGCGCGCGGATGGTGACCCGCGAGGCCACCGGGGCGCTGCGGTTCGTCACCGACGAGGAGCCGGGAAGAGTCCGGCTCCTCCCGGTCGAACGGGCGGCCTAACCTTCCTGGGCGCGCAGCCTCGCGCGGCGTTTCCCCTCGTGCATCGCCACGACACGGGCGACCGGGATCGTGTGCCCCTGCTCGACCAGGTCGGCGGGCAGCGTCTGCGGTCCGGGCATCGCGTCGGCCCAGGGATCCTTGTCCCCCAGCAGAGCGAGCGCCGTGGAGACGGTGAAATCGGCGGGGCGCACGTTCTCGAGATCGTCCCAGGCCACCGGGAACGACACCGGCAGTCCCGGCCGCAGCCGCGGGCTGTACGCCGCCGCGACGGTGTTGCCGCCCGCCCGCGTCGAATCGAGGTACACCTTTCCCTCGCGGTCTTCCACGATGTACGCGGTCGTCGCGATCGACGGATCGACCTGCTCCGCGCGGGCGCCCAGCGCGCGAGTGGCGGCCGCGACGTCTTCGAAGCCCTGACCCGGCACCAGCGGGACGAAGATGTGCACCCCCTTGGAGCCACTGGTTTTCACGGCTCCGGCGAGCCCGGAATCCGACAGTGCCTGCCGCACCAGCCCGGCGGCCTTCACGACGTGCGCGAAATCGTCCCCGGCGGGCGGGTCGAGGTCCAGCACGAGATGGGTCGGACCCGCGTCGGCGTCCGCGGTCATCAAGGTCGGGTGGTATTCGACGGCGCGCTGATTCGCGAACCACAGGAGCGTGCGGCGGTCGTCGCAGAGCGCGTACGACACCTGCCGCTTCGACGTCTCCGCCCACATCCCGTGCCGCTTGACCCAGTCAGGCGTGTACTTGGGCAGGTTCTTCTGCATGAAGGGACCCTGGCCGCGCAGGATGCGAATCACCGAGAGCGGCCGGTTTTCCAGCACCGGCAGAAGGCGATCCGAGACGGCGTCCAGGTAATCGACGAGATCGCGTTTGGTCGCGCCCTCGAACAACGGCTGGTCGAGGTTGGTCAGCTTGACCCCGTCGCGCTCGTCATCGCTCATGGGGTGAGCCTGGCACAAAAAAACTCGTGAGTGGTAATGCCGGTCGGACCGGCATTACCACTCACGAGAGCGACACCTAGCTGATGTTGGCGTCGATGCAGGCGTAGAAAGCGTTCGCCGTGTCGTAGACGTTCCACCGGGCGAGGATCTTGTGCCGCCCGCTCTGCTGGAGGTTCACGCTGTGCGTGACGGTCGCGCCCGGGGTCGCACCGTTGTCGTTGATGGTGGCGACCTTGGCACCGTCGACGAAGTACTCCCAGGTGCTGGTGCGGTGGCGAGCCGTCAGCGTCCACCGGAACTGGGTGGTCCGGCCGAGGGAGTGCACCTTCCAGCCCTTGCTGTCGTTGTTGAGGTCCGAGAAACGGCCGACCCCGCCGTTACAGCTCATGAGGCCCTTGGGGCCCTCGACGCTTTGCGGCTCGTATTTGATGTCACCGCAGGAAACGGTGTTCTGCGCGCACTGCGCCTGCCTGCTCGCGGGCGAGGAAACGTAGCCGTGCGCGCTGGCGGTTCCCGCCGGGATCGCGACCAGAACCGCCGGCACCATTGCCGTACCCGCCGCCAGGGTCAAAAGCCGTCGTTTGAAGCTCATGCCTACCCCTTTCCCATCTCAACACCCACCGCTGACTCGATTTCCTGGTCACAGCGAGCGAAAACCACTGAAGGTTGGGACTTGCATCCGCCGAAGCGCCGGGCTGGCGAATGTGGTCTAGACCATAATTGGTTCAGACGACTCGGTCAAGAGTAACCAACCGGGCACTTGGAGTCGTGAAGATCGAACAGGGGTTGTCAAGCCGTACGTTCAGCCCGCACCCAAACAGACGAACGGCCGCCGGAACGGATCAACCGCGACGGTGTCCGCCAAGGCCGTCGCCGGTCCGGCGCCTTCGGCCAGTCCGCGGTGGTAATCGTCCATCGCCGCGGCCGCGGCCTCGTCACCGACTCGGCTCAACGGCGCGATCACCGTCCGCGAACCGCTCGCGAGCAACGCGCTCGCGAAACCGAGGACTTCGTCGCCGGGCCGGATCCGGTTCAACGCCAGTTCGCACGCCGCGAAGACGACCTGCGACGGCGGCTGCGCGAGTCCCGCCATCTCGTGCGCGAAGAGCGCCCCGTCGGCGAGTTCCAGCCGGGAGAACAAGGCGTTCTCCGGCTCGTGCGCGCCGTGCGCGGCGATGTGCGCTAGTTGCGCACCGTCCAGCGCCCGCAGCACGGACGTCACCGTCGCGTCGGGGCCGATCAGCGTCTCCGCGGCCCGGTAGTGCGTGGTGAGCTTTTCCAGCTCACCCCGGTTCCCGACGAGACCCGGTCCGCGGACGAGGACGATCTTCCGCGAATCCGGCGTCGCCGAGCGCTGGGCCCCCAGCCACGCGGTCGCCGACGGCGCGACGACGATCGGCCGCGACCGCAGCGCCGGCAGCACACCCCAAGGGACGGCGAACAGCGGACCGGTCGGCACGACGACCAGGCCGCGGTCCCCGAACAGCGCTTCCAGCGGCCGGATCAGCTGAGTGTCGAGCCGTTCGGCCTGTTTCCGCGCCGAACCGAGGACCGACTGGACCAGCGGCGGTGCCAGCCGGTCCGGCGCGAGCGCGTCGAGATCGACGTTCAGCATCCGCGCGGACTCCGCCGCCCGCGCCGCCGAACCGAGCCGGACCAGTTCGCACCGCCCACCGGCGACGACCACGGCCACCAGGTCGTCCCCGGAAGACGCGAAGCTCACCAGCGCGCGTTCGCCCAGCCCCTCGGCGACCTCCGCGAGCCGCGCGATCGGCCGCGGCCTGCCCCACCGCCCCGTGTGCCACCCGAGCCGATGCGCCTCGCGCAACCGCTCGGCGTACTTGGCGCGCAAGGCCGCCGTCGGATGCCCGTCGTGCTGCGCCTGGTGGATCGCCTGATCGAGCCCGCGCACCTCGCCGACCCGCTCGGCTAGCTCCGGATCGGTCGCCGCGACGGGTTCGTACCGGTAACTCTGCGCGCGGGTCCGCTCCGTCCAGCCGAACAACCGGACCGCGTCCGCACGCTCCAGCACGATCTTGATCGCCAGATCCGCCAGCTCCCGGCCGTGCACCGCCGTCCCGGACACCAGTTCGAGGCCGCCCATGCGATCGCGGACGCGGTCGAGTTCGGTGAGCCCGGCCCGGATCTCGGCCAAGGCCTTGGTCTTGTCCCCTTGTGCCACCGCGAGTTCCGCGCGGCAAAGCCGTCGCAACATGCGGTAATCGACGGAAGTCAGGCGCCCCGGCCGCGGAATCCGGTCGAGCAGATCGGCGGCACGCTTGCGTTTTCCCTTGCGCAGCTCGACCCGGACGGCCAGCATGCGCGCCAGCGCGGCCTGATCGGCGAGCCGCGGCATCGGCATCCCGTTCGCCGCGCGGAGCGCGCGGGCTGTCAAGGTGAGTGGGATTTCGTTGGTGCGCAACGCGTCGCGCACGTCGGCACGGAGGCCGACGATGGTCGCGTTGGCGACACAGGTCTGGCACCCCCAGCGCAGCATCCTTCGCCGCGCCGAGGCCGCGTAGCCGCGGGCGAGTTCGAGGTCGTCGCTCATCAGCGCCGCGGACGCGCGATACAACTCCACGTCGGCGAGATCGCGGGTGGTACTGGTCTGCTCGTGCATCATCACCAGCACCTCATCGAGGTGACCGGCCGCCTCCTCCGCCAGTCCGGCGGCCAGCAGTGCCTTCCCTTGCTCGAGACGCAGAAGCGGATGGATCTCAACGTCGAGCGCCCGGTAGATCCGTTCGCATTCTTCGTAGAGCCGAAGTGCGACGGGAACGTTCCCGATCCTCAACTCGAGCGAGCCGAGGGGCCGCCGCACATCCGCCGCCTGTTGCCGCAGTTCGTACTTCTCCGCGATGACCATCGCCTGGGCCAGGTCTTCCCGAGCCTTGCCGACATCACCCAATCGCGTATAGGCGAGCCCACGGGTGATCATCGTTCCCAGGTACGGATGAAGCACGGGAATCGGATCCCGCGCCGAGGAAAGAACGAATTCCTTGTTCCGGATCGATGAATCGAAGTAAGCGATGCCGTCTTCGTTCTGGCCCACCGCCATGAGCAGGAGTCCGTAGTTGTGGTCGATGGCGCCACTCAGCTCCGCACGCAGCTTCCGATCGCCCACCTCGTCGAGGAGCGACCGCACCTCGTCCAGTTCCGCCAGCCCGACGGCGACCTCGCCACCGGTTTCCACACCGAGCGCGACAAGCGAGTTCGTGAGGCGGATCCGCGCGGCGAGCCACTCCGACCGGTCGCCTTCGACAGCCGACTCGACCGAGTCGAGAACCGACATCCCTTGGTGGAGCAACTTCAGACCCTCACGCGGCCGGGCCGAGCAGACCGCGTCGACTCCCGCCCGCTGAAGAGCCCTCGCCTTTTCGATGGCCTCGGCCATCCCGAGTTCTGTTACGACCACTGATCTATGACAGCACAGTCGGTAGCCGGAAGACCGCCGCCCGTCAAGGAATACCCTGACGGGCGGATCAGGCCTTTCGGCTCACGCCATCAGGGCGTAGGAGGTGGGCTCTGGATGCAGCCGCCCGAGCATTCCAGCAGCTTGTCACGATAGTGATCGCAGTCCGGGCCGTGCTCGTGGTGCGGCAGTTCGGGCTTGGGCTGAGCCGGGTCGACCGGCTCCTCCTCACCGATGGGGTCCTTGACGTCCGTAGGCGTCGACATTCGACGATCTCCTCCCCTGCTGATCTTTCTTTGTCGTACCAGGCGTCCCGGAAACACCGGGTCCCCTCCGTTCACAGGCCCTCTTCCTGCGAACGGGGCAATAGTGCCACAACGGAGCAGTGATCGGGAGTTTTTACCTACACTGAGTCATCGGCGGCACCCAAAAGAGGCACGCCTAGTTAGCGAGCCTTACGACCTGAGCCAAATGGCCGACAAGGGCTTGACCCACTCATCGGAACGGCGCCGGTTCGAGATCATTTCACTACGCCATCCGGCCTAAGATCCAAAAATTCTTGTGACACAAGGGTTTCCGCTCACGAATGTCCGGGAACTCATGGCCCGTCGGGGGTTGACCGGCAAGAAATCCGGAGGAGATAAGGATGTCCACCTGGTTGGTCATCATCATCGTCATCGCCGCGGTCCTGGTAGTGGGCGCGGCAGCTTGGTTCGTCGTCGCGGGGCAGCGCAGGCGGCGGTTACGAGAGACGTTCGGTCCCGAGTACGACCGCGCCGTCAAGGAACACGAGAGCCCTCGGGAGGCGGAGCGTGAGCTTTCGTCGCGGGTGAAACGCCATTCGGATCTCGACATCCGCCCGCTTTCTTCGTCCACAAAGGACCGCTATGCCCAGGAGTGGGCGCTGATCCAGGAGCAGTTCGTCGACCGGCCGTCCGGCGCCGTCGTCGAGGCGGACCGGGTGCTGGTCTCCCTGATGGCCGAGCGCGGCTACCCGACCGAAGGGTACGACCAGCAGCTCGCGGACCTGTCCGTCCGGCACGCGAACGCCTTGCGCCACTACCGCGCGGGACACGAAACGCTGGAGCACCACGCGGAATCCGAAATGTCCACAGAGGACATGCGGGAGGCGATGAAGCACTATCGCGCGGTGTTCGAAGATCTGTTGACCGACGGTGACGAAGGAGTGAAAAATGACGGAAAGCAGGCCTCTGGAGACCGAGGACTTGGTGATCGCCGAACCCACCACGGATGAACCCGGCACGCGCGAACCCCGCGTCGAAGAGTCCTCTGTGGATAATGAGGGCACTGTGGACGCCGAGGACACTGAGCACACCCTGTTCGGCGACACCGACGTCGAACGCTTCCGCGGCAGCTGGCAGGGCATCCAGACGGCTTTCGTGGACGATCCGCGACGAGCGGTCAAGGAAGCCGACGAACTCGTCGCCGCGGTGATCCAGAATCTGGCCGCCACTTTCGCGGAGCACAAGAAGGAACTGGAATCCGCTTGGAGCCAGGGCGAGCCTGCCACCGAAGACCTCCGGATCGCGCTGCGCCGCTACCGTTCCTTCTTCAACCAATTGCTGAGGGCGTAGCCGCTTTCAAGCACCAGTGGTCGATCCGGGCCGCACGATCATCAGCACCGTCACCACGGCCCAGAGCAGGTTGAACATCCCGGTGTACATCGCCACGCGGCCCGCCGTGACCGGTTCCGACGGCGGCTCGGCGTCCAGCGCCGCGAGGATGGCGTTCTGTCCGGGCAAGACCAGCAGCGCCAGCACGCCGGCGGCCGCGGCGGTGAGCACGATCGACACGATCACCCAAAGGTCGCCGAACACCCGCATGCTCCCCGCCGTCGCCAATCCGAAGAACGGCACCGCCAGACCGAGAATCGCGTAGACGCGGCAAATCCGGTTCACCATGCGCAGCACGGACAGACCGGAACCCGGTTCGGCGAACGCCTTCCTGGCGGCGGCGGGGAACATGCTGGCCGCGACGGTGACCGGGCCGATCGCGATGATCGCGGCGAGCACATGAATGATCAAAAGGACTTTCGACACGCCGCGAGCTTATGGTCGTCACCCCGGTGCCCGGTACCGGGGTTTTCGACAGATGTCGCAGGATTCCGGCCATCCCCCTACGTCCGATGACGTACGCGTGGTGCCGCTTGGGAACGGATGTGGCGAAGGCCTCTCACGGGACACCATTCGTCACCATGAACCTTCCCGTGGACACAGACGAACTCACGAAACGGTACGGCGAACATCTCGCCGTCGACCGGATGAAACTGACCGTGCTGCCCGGCGAGATCTACGGTTTCCTCGGCCCGAACGGCGCGGGCAAGACGACGACGTTGCGGATGCTGCTGGGCCTCGTCCGGCCGACGTCGGGCAGCGTGCGGCTGTTCGGCAGGCCGCCCGGCGATCTCGACGGGGTCGGCGCGCTGATCGAATCGCCCGGCTTCTACCCGTACCTGTCCGGTGCGGAGAACCTCAGGGTGCTGGCCCGGTACAGCGGAACGGATCCGCTCCGCGTCGGCGAGGTGCTCGCGATGGTCGATCTCGCCGATCGCGGCAAGGACCGCTACTCGACCTACTCCCTCGGCATGAAGCAGCGGCTGGGGGTCGCCGCGGCACTGCTGAAGGATCCGCGGCTGCTGATCCTCGACGAGCCGACCAACGGGCTCGACCCGGCGGGGATGGCCGACATGCGCGTGCTGATCCGGCGGCTCGGAGCGGAGGGCTGCACCGTGCTGCTGTCGAGCCATCTGCTGGGCGAGGTCCAGCAGATCTGCGACCGGGTCGGCGTCGTCTCCCGCGGACGGCTGGTCGCCGAGAACACGGTGGCCGAACTCCGCGGCGGCACCGTCCTGCACATCGAAACCGACGAGAACCCGCGCGCCGCCGAGCTGGTGCGGCACTGGATCGGCGCGGAGAACGTGCGGGCGAGCGGCACCGGGCTCGATCTGACCGTCGACCCGGACCGCGCGTCGTGGCTGAACCGCGAACTCGTCACGGAAGGGATCGCGGTGCGCGAACTGCACGTCCGCGAACGGGATCTGGAGCAGGTCTTCTTCGAGCTCACCGGAGAGGTGGCAAGTCATGTGGGGTAGCTGCACCGCCGAGCTGGCGAAACTCGTCCGGCGGCCGGCGAACTGGTTCATGCTGGGGATCGCGGTCGTGCTCGGCCTGACCTTCACCTATCTGCTGCCGCTCGCGGGCGCGGCGGGATCGTCGAGCGGGGCACCCGGCACGGATCGCGGGCTGGCGTCGACCATGCCGTCGAACCTGGTCGGCAACTCGATCGGCGGGCTGCCGGTGTTCCTCGGCGCGATCATGCTCGTGATCGGGGTGCTGGCCGTCGGTACCGAGTACGGCTGGAGCACGTGGAAGACCGTGCTGACACAAGGTCCTTCGCGACTGACTGTCTACAGTGGAAAGTTGTTCGCGCTGGCCGTCGCGACGTGGGCGGTCGTGCTGACGAGCTTCGCGACCGGCGCGGTCACGAGCGCGATCATCGCCTCGTCCGAGGGCGAGCCGATGAACTGGCCTTCGCTCGGCTCGCTGTCGACGGGGATCGGCGCGGGCTGGCTGATCGCGATGACCTGGGCGGCGTTCGGCGCGGTGCTCGCCGTCGCGATGCGCGGGGTGGCGCTGCCGATCGGGCTGGGCCTGGTGTGGCTGCTGGTGGTCCAGAACCTGCTGTTCGGGGTCGCGGCTCCGCTGCTGGACTGGGTCGACACGCTCCAGCGGGCCCTGCCGGGGGCCAACGCCGGTTCGCTGGCCGCGTCGCTCGGCGCTTCGGGCGCGACGCCGGGGATCGGGGAACTCGTCGGCGTCTCCCAGGCGACGCTGGTGGTGGCCGGGTACCTGGTGGTCTTCGCCGCCCTCGGCGGCTGGCTGCTGCGGCGCCGGGATGTCCTCTGAAAGTCCGTGAAGGCCTCCTTGAGGGACTCTGGGTCCCTCAAGGAGGCCTTCACGGACCGCTAGGCGAGGGCGTCGAGGTCCGCGATGAC
>NZ_JBFBGL010000021.1:0-124381 GCF_040684635.1 Amycolatopsis sp. NPDC089917
CGGACCAGGACCCGCCCCCCATGTCCCGCCCAAAGCGGTCCTTTTGACCCCGGTTTGTCATTATTGGTTCGTTCCTGACGAATTTCGTCAGGAACGACCCTTTCATGACATCCGGCGTGGGGTCAGCGGCGGTTGCCGAAGACCATGTAGGTCCCGAGGCCCGCCACAGCGAGCACCACGGCGGTCCACGTGGCCGCGGCCACGTCGGTGGGCTGGAAGAGCCAGGTGATCACCAGGTGCGTGGTGTCCGTGCCCGACGTGGTGGCCCAGACCACGAACGAGACGACGAACACGAACAGCGGCAACGTCCACCCGAAGGCCCCTCCCACCAGCGCCGCGGCGATCCCGACGAGACCGAGCAGACCGCCCGCGTTCCGCAGGATGATCTCCACCGGGACCCGATCCGCCTCCCACAGCCGCGGCAGCAGCACGGCACCGACGGCGAGGCCGCCGATCAGCAGGAGATGCAGGCCACGACGAGGCACCCAGCGGATCGCGGCGGTCCGGTCGAGATCGACGTCCTGACCGCTGAGGCCGATGGCGGTCACCGCGATCGCCACCAGGAGCGCCAGGGAAACCGGGATCATCGACCAGCGGTCCCGTGCCAGGAACCAGATCACCGCCATGCTCACCGCCAGCGCCGCGAACGACACGGGCATGGCACGCGAGCGGGCGTACAGCACCGCCCATCTCATCGCGCACCGCCGAGCAGGATGTCGAGCTGGTTGCCTTGACAGGTCAGGCCCGCCTGCCGCACCGCGATGATCCGGTCGCGCTGCACATCGGCCGGAAGGGCACGGAAGATCTCCTGCTTCTGGACGACCTCGCTCTTCATCTCGTCGCTCATCCAGGAACGCTCGGGCAGCTTCCACTCGCCGAGGAACCAGCTCGACGTGATCGTCCGCGCGGCGAGTTCGTCCGAGAAGGACCTGTCGACGCCGTGGAGGGAGTAGCAGGTCGGCGTCCCGGCACCGGCGACCAGCGCCCGCGTCACGTCGTCCGGTTGCAAGAGCGAACGGACGGACCAATCCATCAGGTCCACGTAGACGGTGCCAGCGGCACGCGGCGGCACCTCTTCGTAGTCCAGCCGCCGGTCCTGCACCACGACCTTGACCGGCGGATCCGGCAGCGTTCCCATCAGCCGCAACGCTTCCTTGCCGGGCCCGGCGAGCCGGGAGAGTTCGTACTCCATCGCGCCGGGTACACAGACCGGGCCGTCACAGACCATCGCCGTCGCGCGCGAGTCGGCGACCTTGGCTTCGGCCGTGCTGCCGGGAAGAACGGGCAAGGCGATCGCGACCGCCACCAGCGCGGGGATGACCGCGAGAGCCTTCGCCCGAGTGGAGCGAACCGCCAGCAGGAGGAACCCGGTCGCGGCCAGCCCGGCCAACCAGACGCCTTGGCCGAGATCCATCCTGCCCGAAGTGGTCGTGAACGGATCGTTGACGACGTCCATCGCGGGAGCGAGCAAAGCGACCCGGAGCGGAACGGCTCCGAAGATCACGCTGCCTTCCGACCCGCCGATCTGGAACACGAGCATGGTCACGAGAGCGGCGACGGCCACCGCGGGCGCCGTCAGCGGATGCGGCAGCAACCGGCCGATCCCGAGCCCGATCCAGGCACCCGCGAGCATCGCGAGCACACCGACCACGATGATCGGCAACCAGCCGAAACTGAAGAACCCGCCGTTGAAGATCGTCTGGACGGCGCCGGCGGCGAAGACCAGTAAGTAGCCCAGCACCAGCAGGCCACCCAGCGCGCCTGCGAGTTTCGCGGACCGCTGCCACCCGGGACGCGGCATGGTCGTCATGAGTTCGGCCGTGCCGGACCGGCTGTCCCGCATGCCCTGGATGGCACCGGCGCCGATCGCGATCGGCCACAGGAACACCAGCAGGAACCGGCTCCACTGCGCGGCGAGCCCCCAATGCTCGTCCCAGGCCAGCGGTGCCCTCGTCCACGGACCACTGAATGAATACAGGAACCCGAACGCGACGACGAGGATCGCGAGAGCGGCCCACGGGGCGATGGTGCGGCGGAGTTCGATCCGCAGAATCCGCGTGTTCACCAGTTCCCCTTCCCCGGCTCGTGCCCCAGCAGGGCCGAGTACCCGCGCTCGATCGGGCTGTCCCCGACGTGTTCCGTGCTCCCCGCCGCCGCCAACTCGTCCGGAGTCCCCTGGAAGACGAGTTTCCCGCTTTCGAACAAGACGACGTCGGTGCACGCGGTCGCGACGTCCTCGACGAGGTGCGTCGACACGACCACGCAGGCGTCACGCCCCAGTTCCTGCATGAGATCCCGAAAGCGCACCCGCTGCGCCGGATCGAGTCCGGCGGTCGGCTCGTCCAGCAGGAGGACGTCCGGATCGTTCACGATCGCCTGCGCGATCCCGACCCGCCGCACCATGCCGCCGGAGAGCGTCTTCATCTTGTCGTCGGCGCGATCGGCGAGGCCGACCCGCTCGATCGAACGCTGCACCGCCCCCGGGATGTCCTCTTTGGACATTTCCTTGAGCCACGCGATGTACTCGACGAACTCGCGGACGGTGAACCGCTTGTAGTAGCCGAAATTCTGTGGCAGATAGCCGATCCGACGGCGCAGGCGGCGCTGATCGGTGAACCCCCCGACGGACTCACCGAGCAGCGCCAGCCCTCCCTCCGCCGGCCGGAGCACCGTCGCCAGTGCCCGGATCAGCGTGGTCTTCCCGGCCCCGTTCGGGCCGAGCAGACCGTGCACCCCCGTGCCGAGTTCCAGATCGAGCCCGTTCACGGCGAACTTGCGTTTGCCGACCCGGACTTTCAGGCCCTCCGCTTTGATCTGCCACGCGTAGGTCGTCGGCGCGACCTCCGCGGCCCCGACAGCTCGCATCATGTTCTCCCCTTCGTTCTATCGTTCGGTTCCGCTGAGCAGGCCGAAGGAGCTCCGCCGGAGCACCACCACGACCGCGGTCAGCGCGAAGATCACGCCCCACACCGGAAGCAAGTGAGGATCGAGTGCGGTGGCGCGTCCCCGCGAAGCCACCGCGGGCGCCAGGACCACCGCCATCCAGACCCCTGCCAGGACGTACGCCGCCCGGGTCACGCCGATCAGCCCGCCGAGCGCGAGCGTCCCGGTGGTGAAGGCCAGGCTCGGCAGGAGCCCGAGCCCGAATCCGCCGCCCGCGATCCAGCCCGCGAGGGCCTGTATCGGCAGGACGACGGCGAGGACCGCCGTCGTCCTGCGCAACACCAGGTAGAACCCGCCCCTCGGCGCGGAAGTGACCAGTTCGTAGGCGGGATCGAGCCCCTTGGACCAGGACACCGCGACCCCGAGCACCGGCAGCACCGGCGAGAAGAGCTGGACGAACGAGTAGTGCCCGCTCCAGACGAAGCCGTCCCCGTCCAGCAGGAAGCCGATCGCCGGAATCAGGATGATCATCACCAGCCATGGCAGCATCACCGGTGTCACCCAGGTGTGCAGCCGCCCGGCCCACCGGCTTCGCGACCGCCCCGGTCCCGTTTCGGCCAGTTTCGGCCCCAGCCCCGCCCAGACGTCGTTCACCAGCGCCGACACCGTCGGCGGGCTGACCACGGACAGCCTCCCCCGGCATTCCGCGCACGATTCGAGATGGGCTTCGACCGCCCAGACCTCGTCGCCCGTCAAACCGTCGTCTCCGCGGACGTAGCCGGCGAGGAGCCGCTCCGACACGTGTTCCTTGTTCACGACAGCGCCTCCCGCATCGCGATCCGAGCCCGCCTGGCGCGGGTCTTGACGGTTCCTTCCGGCAGGCCGAGCAGGACCGCGGTCTCCCGGACGGTCAGTCCGTTGAGCACCATGGCCTGCAGAACCTGCCGCAGTTCGGGAGCGAGCCGGCGCAGCGCGTCGCCGACGTGGTCGCCGACCGCTCCGGCCAGCGCCTCGTCCTCGGCCGCCGGTGAGACGGCCGCTTCCGCGACCGGCAGCGGCTGAGCGTGCTTCGCCCGGCGGCGGAAGGCGTCGACCAGCCGCCGCGCGGCGATCGTCCACAACCAGCCGACGGCGCTCCCGCCGACGGCCGAACCGGCGAACGCCCCGGCCGCGCGCCAGACCGCGAGGTACGTCTCCTGCATCACCTCGGCGACGATCTGCTCGTCGGCGCAGCGACGACGCAGGCGTACGGCCAGCCACGGCGACGTGCGGCGGTAGAGCTCCTCGAAAGCCGCGCGGTCACCTTTGGCCGTGCGGCGGACGAGCTGCTCTTCGTCCGGTTCCGTTCCCTTCACACCCGGCAAGACGTCGAGGTCGCGGAATCGGTTCTCACCTGATTGTGTTCCGCATCACAGCGGCTGCGCGGGCGTGGCCGCTTTCTCGTCGAACGCGGAGCGGGCGGCGAAGATCTGGTCGACGTTTTCGACGGCCCATTCGGCCACGGCGTTCGTCAGCTTGCCGACGTCGACGCCGAGCGGGGTGAGTCCGTACTCGACCCGCGGCGGGACGGTGGGATAGACGTCCCGGCGGATCAGTCCGTCCCGTTCCAGGGCGCGGAGTGTCTGGGTCAGCATCTTCTGCGTGATGCCGTCGAGCAGACGGCGAAGTTCGCTGAACCGCATCGGCCGCTCATAGCGCCGGATCGCGCCGAGGACGTAGAGCGCCCACTTGTTCGCGAGCACCTCGATGACCGTCCTGGATGGGCAGTCGCGGCCGTGCACGGCCACCCATTCCTCGAACAACCGCCGCTCATCGTTGGTACCCATGAGGTACCTAGATATCAGGAGAGTGCCTACTTCACAACGGGTACCGAACGCCGACATGCTTTTTCCCATGCGAAAGATCCAGCAGAACTCGTTCGGCGGGCCCGGCGTTCTTCGGCTCACCGAATCGGAAAAGCCCGTTCCGGGCGAGGGTCAGGTCCTGGTGCGTGTCCACGCCGCCGGGGTGAATCCCGCCGATTGGAAGATCCGGAACGGGCTGGTCGCCGTCGACCCGCCGCTGACCGTCGGACTCGACTTCTCGGGCGTGGTCGACTCGGCCGGGACGCGGTTCCGGCCCGGCGACGAGGTCTACGGCGTCACGTTCCCGCCGAACGGCTCGTACGCCGAGTACGTCGCGGTCGGCGAAGACGCACTCGCGCTGAAACCGAAAAGTCTCGATCACGTCGAGGCGGCCGCGCTCCCGATCGCGGCGCTGACCGCGTGGCAGCCGTTCACCAGGGTGTTCCCGGTCGGGCCGGGACACCGGGTGCTCGTCCACGCCGCGGCGGGCGGGGTCGGCCACCTCGCCGTCCAGATCGCGAAGGCCCGGGGCGCGTACGTCATCGGGACCGCCCGGGAGACGAAGCACGCGTTCCTGCGGGATCTCGGCGCGGACGAACTGATCGACTACACGACCTGCGATTTTTCAAAATCGCAGGTCATCGATGTCGTGCTGGACCCGATCTCCGGCGATTACGGCCCCCGGTCCCTGGACACGCTGAAACCGGGAGGTTCGCTGATCGACATCGTCGGGCACGGTCCGGACCGGACGGAGGTCCGGCGGAAGGCCGAAGACCTCGGCTTCCGTTTCACCGAGTTCTACGTGACGCCATCCGGATCGGATCTCGCCGAAATCGCCACTTTGGCCGACGCCGGTTCGCTACGGGTTTCGATCTCCGACGTCCTCCCTCTCGAACAGGCGGCGAAGGCGCACGAACTGAGCGAGTCCGGACGCGTCCGGGGCAAGCTCGTGCTGACGATCTAGTTCGGCCAGAACTTGCGCCAGCCGTCGGCCTCCAGCGTCGTCGGTTCGAGACCGGCGTCGCGGGCGGCCTGCTCGGCGGCGCGGATGTCCTGTGCGAACCGCTTCGCCACGGCGCGGAGCTCGCCTTCGGGATCGATGCCCGCCCGGCGAGCGGTCGCCGCCACCCGGAACAGCTGGGCCGCCGCTTCGGAGCCTTCGGGGAACAGGTCGAGCGGGATCCCGGCGCGACCGCTGCGCTGGCCGAGCTTCCCGGCCAGCGCCACGGCGGGCTGCCCGAGCGCGACGCCGTCCACGATGGATTTCCGGCTCTTCTCGGCCTGCTTCAGTTCTTCCCATTTGAGGTTCTGGTCGCCGACGGTCTCGACCCGCGGGGCATCGGCGAACACGTGCGGATGACGACCGACGAGTTTCGCGACCAGTTCGGACGCGACCTCGTCGATCCCGAACGGGTCGTTCACGTCCTCGATGGCGACGCGCGCGTGGAACAGCACCTGGAGCAGGACGTCGCCGAGCTCCTCGCGCAACGCGGCCCTGTCACCTTCTTCGATCGCGTCGAGCAGCTCGTAGGTCTCCTCGACCAGGTACTGACGCAGCGACTCGTGGGTCTGGACGGCGTCCCACGGGCACCCGCCCGGCGAACGCAGGCGGTCCATCACCTCGGCGGCCTCGACCAGCGGCGGAACGAGTGCTTCGAGCACTCGCGCGCCTGAGCTGATCAGCGCCGCGGCCGTCGGTTCCCGGCGCGAACCGGCGATGAGCACGACGTCGCGCGCCTGTGCGTCGCCGAGCGAAGGCACCCCGAAAACGTCAGGATCGACGTCGGAAGCCGCGTACACGGCATGACTGCTTCGCAAGATCGAAAGTGCCTCGGCGGGCAGTGTCGCCCCGCGGGCGATCACGACGACGGCAGCGGTCACGGGTTTTGCGGGGCGGCACCGTGCACAGGCAGCACGATGCCCTTCTTCGAAGCTTCGTTGGGCGCGAGGTCCATGCCGACAACATCCCACACGCCGTAGCGCGGGTTGACCTTGAGGTCGACCTGCTCGAGGTACGGCTGCAGGAGCCGGATACCCACTCCGGCCAGCTGCTGAGCGCTGGGCTGGGTGGCCTGATCCGACGCGACGGGCTTGTCGGCGGCCCGTTCACGCACCACGACCACGACCCACAGCGGCTGCTGCGGAGTCGGCTGGAAAGCGGCGACGGTGTTGGGTTCGAGACCGAAGAGGACGGTGGCCGCGGTCGCGGGCGACTGCAGCGCCGGCAGCTTCTGGCCGGTGCCCGCCTGCGTGTCGGAGGCTTGCTGGTCCTGCGCGATCAGTTCGGCGGCCGCGTTCGGCGAGGCGGCGAACTTCCGGGCCTTCTCGATCGCCTGCTCGCGCAGCTTGTCCGCGTCGGAGCCGGTGGCGTCGGTCGAAGAGACCGAGCTGAAATCGAAGGTGACGGTGAGCTTGTCCAGGTACTTCATCGCGAGCTGGGTCTGCAGCGCGGCGTCGACCAGGGAATCGCGGTGGTCCCGCACGCGCGCCACGAGCTGCTGGACGCTGATCGCGGGATCGTTCTGCTGGTTGGCCTCCATCGGCTTCGCCAGCGGATCGTTCTGCAACGCGTTCACGACGAGGGTTTCGTCGACCCGGATGCCTTCCCGCTGAGCGGCACGCTCGGTGAGGTCGTGGAGGATCTCCTGGCGCACGATCTCGCGGCCGACTAGGTCGAGCTTGTGCTCCTTGGCGAGCTGCTGCCCGTACGGGTGCTCGCGGACGGCCTTGTCGATCATCTGCTGCACGTGATCCACCGAAACGGTCTTGCCGTCGACGATCACCGCCGCGCCGACCTGCCCGGGTCCGGCGTTGCAGCCGGCGAGAAGGAGAGAACCGGCAAGAACCCCGACCAGCGCGCGACGGCGCCCCATGATCCGCATCACAGCGCCTACCCTCTCATACCGATCCGGCGGAGAGAACCAGGTCGTGAGTCGCGATTCGCTCACGCGACGGGTGCCGGTGACTTCATCAGATTCGTCAGCAGCTTCGCGCACCAGTCGAGAAGTTCCTCGTCCCGCAACGCCGGAGCGCCGATGCGGCCGCCTGCCGGACCTTCGGTCGGTTTCGGCACGGAAACCGTGTTCGTCACCGCCTTGTAGAGAGCCTTGGGGTACAAGCGCTTCAGCCGGACCATCTGCGAATCCGCCAGCGGCAGCGGCGCGAACCGGATCGACGTGCCCTGGACGGCGACCTCGGTGACCCCCGCCGCGCGGCAGGTGTGCCGGAACGCGGCGACGGCGAGCAGCCGCCGCACCGGGGCGGGCGGCTGGCCGTATCGGTCGATCAGTTCCTCGCGTACGGCGTCGAGCCCGGTCTGGTCCGGCGCGGCCGCGATCTTGCGGTACGCCTCCAGCCGCAGCCGCTCGCCCGGGACGTAGTCGTGCGGGATGTGCGCGTCCACTGGAAGATCCACGCGAACCTCGGCGAGCTCCTCTTCCTCCGACGTCTCCGCTCCGGCGTGCCGCCGGAACGCGTCGACCGCTTCGCCGACGAGCCGCACGTACAGATCGAAACCGACGCCCGCGATGTGCCCGGACTGCTCCGCGCCGAGGATGTTGCCCGCGCCGCGGATCTCCAGGTCCTTCATCGCGACGGCCATGCCCGCGCCCAGTTCGGTGTTCTGCGCGATGGTCGCGAGCCGGTCGTGCGCCGTCTCGGTGAGCGGGGACTCCGGCGGGTACAGGAAGTACGCGTACCCGCGCTCGCGTCCGCGCCCGACCCGGCCGCGCAGCTGGTGCAGCTGCGCCAGCCCCAGCAGGTCACCGCGTTCCACCAACAGCGTGTTGGCGTTCGAGATGTCCAGCCCGGTCTCGACGATCGTGGTGCAGACGAGCACGTCGTACTCGTTCTCCCAGAACCCCTGGATGATCTTCTCGAGTTTCTCCTCGTTCATCTGCCCGTGCGCGGTGACGACGCGCGCCTCCGGCACCAGCTCGCGAATGCGCTTCGCGGCCTTCTCGATCGAGGAAACCCTGTTGTGCACATAGAAGACCTGACCGTCGCGCAGCAGCTCGCGGCGGATCGCGGCGCCGACCTGCTTGTCGTCGTACGCGCCGACGTAGGTCAGGATCGGGTGCCTGTCCTCGGGTGGGGTCAGGATCGTGGACATCTCGCGGATCCCGGCGAGCGACATCTCCAGCGTGCGCGGGATCGGGGTCGCCGACATCGTGAGGACGTCGACGTGCGTCCGCAGCGCCTTGATGTGCTCCTTGTGCTCGACGCCGAACCGCTGCTCCTCGTCGACGATCACCAGGCCGAGGTCCTTGTACCGGATCCCGGTCTGCAGCAGGCGGTGCGTGCCGATCACGATGTCGACGTCGCCGGAGGCGAGCTGTTCGAGGATCGCGTCCGACTCGGGCCTCGAGGTGAACCGCGAAAGTCCCTTGATCTTCACCGGGAACGAACTCATCCGTTCGGTGAAGGTGTTGAGGTGCTGCTGCGCGAGCAGCGTCGTGGGCACCAGCACCGCGACCTGCTTGCCGTCCTGCACCGCCTTGAACGCCGCGCGCACCGCGATCTCCGTCTTGCCGTAGCCGACGTCGCCGCAGATGACGCGGTCCATCGGGACACCGCGTTCCATGTCCGACTTGACCTCGTCGATCGCGGCGAGCTGATCGTTGGTCTCGGTGAACTGGAAGGCGTCCTCCAGCTCGCCCTGCCACGGGGTGTCCTGCGCGAACGCGTGCCCCGGCGCGGCCTGCCGCGCGGCGTAGAGCTGCACGAGTTCGGCGGCGATCTCCTTGACCGCTTTCTTCGCCTTGGCCTTGGTGTTCTTCCAGTCCGACCCGCCGAGCTTGTTCAGCGTCGGCAGCTCTCCACCGACGTAGCGGGAGACCTCGTCGAGCTGGTCGGTCGGGACGAACAGCCGGTCTCCCGGATGCCCGCGCTTGGAGGAGGCGTACTCCAGCAGCAGGTACTCGCGCGTCGCGCCGGCGACGGTGCGCTGCACCATCTCGACGAACCGCCCGATGCCGTGCTGATCGTGCACGACGTAGTCGCCCGCCTTGAGGGCCAGCGGGTCCACGGCGTTGCGGCGCCGCGACGGCATCTTGGTACTGAAGTCCTTTGTGGACGTTCCGGCGCCGGAGCCCCGGCCGGTCAGGTCCGACTCGGACAGCACGACGAGCGCGCGCTCCGGCGAGACGAAACCGTCCGAAAGACCGCCGCACGTCACCGTCACGACGCCGGGCGTCAGCGGTCCGGTGATGCCTTCCGCGAGCGACGCGGGGACCTCGCCCGCCGACAGCTGCTCGACGGCGCGGGTCGCGGTGCCGTGCCCAGCCACGACGAGCACGGCCGTCCCGCCCGCGGCCGTGTGCGCGCGCAGGTCGGTCGTCGCGCGCTCGACCTCGCCGCGATAGTTCGGCGCGGCCTCGACCGAGACGCGATAGACGTCCGGATCGTCGCTGGCCAGCTGTGTCAGCGTCCACCAGGGGCGCTTCGTCTCTTGAGCGTGCTTCGCGATCTCCGCGAGGTCCCGGTACGCGGACGCGCCGAGGTCGATCGGCGCCTGGCCCCCCGCGGCGGCCGTGGTCCAGGAGGCTTCGAGGAACTCCTGCCCGGTGCGGACCAGGTCGGCCGCGCGGGCGCGGATCTTCTCCGGATCGGCCAGCAGGACGTGCGTGCCCTGCGGCATCGCGTCGGTCAGCAGGTCGAGCTCGCCCTCGCACAGCACGGGGATGAGCGCCTCCATGCCCTCGACGGGGATCCCGCCGGACAGCTTGGTGAGCATCTCGGTGAGCTGCGCGTCCGCCTCGTACGTCGTCGCCAGCTCGGCGGCCTTCGCGCGGACCGGGTCCGTGAGCAGCAGCTCACGGCACGGCGGCGCGCTGACGTGCCGGATCTCGCCCGGCAGCGACCGCTGGTCGGACACCGCGAACGCGCGGATCTCGCTGACCTCATCGCCCCAGAACTCGACCCGGACCGGATGCTGCGCCGTCGGCCCGAACAGGTCGAGGATGCCGCCGCGCACGGCGAACTCGCCGCGCTTCTCGACCATGTCCACCCGCGTGTACGCGAGCTCGACCAGCCTGTCCAGCAGCCCTTCGAAACTCTGCTCCTCGCCGACGACCAGGTCGATCGGCGCGAGCGAACCGAGTCCCGGAGCCATCGGCTGGATGAGGCTGCGGACGGTCGCGACGACGACCCGCAGACCGTCCTTGCCCGTCTCGAGCCGGTGCAGCACCTCCAGCCGCCGCCCGACGGTGTCCGCCCGCGGAGACAGCCGCTCGTGCGGCAGCGTCTCCCAGGACGGGAAGTCGACGACGGCGTCTTCGCCGAGGAACGACTTCAGTGAAGCTGTCAGCTCGTCGGCCTCGCGGCCGGTGGCGGTCACCGCGAGCACGGGGCGGCCGGCGCCCTCGTCCGCGGCGAGGGCGCCCGCGACCAGCTGGCGGGTGGCGATCGCGCCCTGGAGTTCGAGCACCGGGGCACCGGCCCGCTCGACGACCCCGCGAAGGGCCGGATCGGGAAGGATGGAATGAAGGAGTCCGGACAATGGAGCGTTTGTCACCGTCCCAGCCTACGTGGGGGCACCGACAGTCCGCCGCGCGATTACCCGGGCAGGGCGTCGACCACCCTCGGGAGCTGCTCGTCGAACTCGGCCGGTTCCTGCGTCGCGATGCGGATCAGCACGTGCTCGGCGCCCGCTTCCCCGTATTCGCGGAGCCTTTCGGCGACCTCGTCCCGGCTGCCCGCGATCTGCACCTGGATCTTCTCGACGAAGTCCAGCGGGACGCCGTAATTCCGCCGCGCGTAGTCCTCCAGGCGCTCGCGTGCCCGGATCGGGTCGTCTTCGATGAGCACCGTCGCGAACAGCGCGGGTGTCACAGGGCGTACGGCGGCTTCGCGGATCTTCGCGAGTCCGTCGACGTAGTCCGCGACGTCGGGCGGATACGGCAGCCAGCCGTCGTATGACCGTCCCACTCGCTTCAACGCACCGGGGGTGAACGCGGCCAGCCATACCGGCGGACCACCGGGACGGTACGGCTCCGGGTACTCCGGAAGGGTGTCGTAGTGCAGCACTTCGCCGTGGAACGGACCGCTCTTCCCGCTCCAGACGTGCCGCCACAGCGCGACGATGTCGTCGAGCCGGGCGCGGCGGCGTTCCCACGGGACGCGGGTGAAGGCGAATTCGGGTTCGCTGCGGCCCGCGAACCCCGCGCCGACGCCGAGCGTGATCCGGCCCTGGCTGAGCAGGTCGAGCGAGAGGATCGCGTTCGCGGAAAGGACCGGATCACGCAGGGCCGGGAGCAGCGCCGCAGTGCCGAGCGTGACCCGCTCGGTTCTGGCGGCAAACGCGCCGAGCACGGTCAACGGATCGATGGGCGCCTTCGCGAGCGTGTCGCCGACCCAGACCGAATCGAGGCCGAGACGTTCGGCTTCGACCGCGACGGCGACCATTCCCGGAGCGGTGCGCCCGGCGTCGAGGATGGACCGATAAGTGGGAACGACCAGACCGAATTTCATGTCGTGAGCTTCTCCGCGGCGGGGAATGGCTTCAATTCCTTCGAGGGAATAGCGGCGCCGAACGCGGCTCCGCCAAGATGACGACCATGGTTTCCGGATTCGGCCCCGCGCTCCGGGGCTGGCGCGAACGGCGGCGGCTGTCCCAGCTGGAACTGGCGATCCGGGCCGGAACCACCCAACGGCATGTGAGCTTCCTGGAGGGCGGCCGGTCGATCCCCGGCCGCGGCCTGGTGCTGCGGGTCGCCGAATCGCTCGAACTCCCGCTCCGGGAACGCAACGGCCTGCTGCTCGCGGCCGGGTTCGCGCCCGGTTTCCCCGAAACGGAACTGGGCGACCCGAAGCTGAAGCCGGTCCTCGACGGGATGCGCCGGCTGCTCGACGGGCACCGGCCCTATCCGGCCATCGTGGTCGACCGCTACGGCGTGCTCGTCGCCCGCAACGACGCGCTCGACCTGCTCTTCGAGGACGTGGCGCCGGAACTGCTGGAGGAACCGGTCAACACCCTGCGGCTCGCCCTGCATCCGCGGGGGATGGCGCCGCGGGTGCGGAACCTCGCGGATTGGGCGCGGCACATCCTGGAACGGTTGACGCAGGAGATCGCGCACGCCCCGGACGAGCGGCTCACGGCGCTGCTGGCCGAACTCGAAAGCTACGTTCCGGCGCCGGGACCGCCCGGCCCGGACCATCTCGGGTTCGCCGTGCCGATGCGCCTGTCCACTTCGGCGGGTGAACTGCGGCTGATCACGGCCATCACGACGTTCGCGACCGCCGCCGACGTCACGGTGTCGGAACTGAAGCTGGAGACCTTCCTGCCCGCCGACGCCGAAACCGCCGCGATCCTCACCGGATGACCGGTTCGTTCCTCGCGGGCGATTCGCGAGGCTGGCATGCTGATGCCATGCGCACTACCGCCGTCGTCGCGTTCGCCTCAGTGTTCTCGCTGGTCACGGCCTGTTCCGGGGCGTCGAGCGAATCGGTGCAGAGCGCACCGCCCGTCACCTCGAAGCCCGCCGTGTCGAAGCTGAAGGTCGAGCAGGTGACGGCCGGACTCGAACACGGCTGGGACGTCGGCTTCCTCCCGGACGGCAAGATCCTCGTCACCCAGCGGCCCGGCAAGCTCGCCCTGGTCGACGGCGGCACGAAACGCGACGTCACCGCCGATTTCTCCGACGTCCTCGTGCGTGGCGAAGGCGGTCTGATGGGGATGGTGATCAGCAAGGACTTCGCGACGTCGCGCGAGTTCATCACCTGCCAGACCCACAAGGAAGGCGACAACGCCGTCGACATCCGGCTGGTCACGTGGCAGCTTTCGGAGGACGACGCGAGCGCCACGAAGGTCAAGGACCTGCTGACCGGGCTGCCGGTGAACCCCAGCGGCAGGCATTCGGGCTGCCGTCCCACGTTCGGCGCGGACGGCGCGCTGCTCGTCGGGACCGGCGACACCGCCCGTCCGCAGCATCCGCAGGACCGCACGAGCCTCGGCGGCAAGGTGCTGCGGATCGACGCGAAGACCGGGAACCCGTTGCCGGACAACCCGTTCATCACGTCGGCGAATCCGAACGAACAGCGCGTGTTCACCTACGGGCATCGCAACGTCCAGGGCGTCACGGTCCGGCCGGGCACCGGGCAGGTGTTCACCGCCGAGCACGGGCCGACCATCGACGACGAGGTCAACCTGGAACGTGCCGGCGCGAACTACGGCTGGGACCCGTCCAAGGGCGGCACCGAGACGAGTTACGACGAAAGCGTCCCGATGACCGACAAGCAACGCTTCCCGGACACGGTCGGTCCTTTGTGGACAACCGGCGAGATCACCGAGGCGATCTGCGGTGCGGAGTTCCTCACCGGATCGCGGTGGGGCGCACTCGAAGGTTCGCTCGCCGTGACCGCGTTGAAGGGACAGAAACTCCTGCTGTTCCGTCTCGACAACACCGGCAAGGTCACCGAAGTGACCTTGCCGCCCGAGTTCGACGACAAGTTCGGCAGGCTGCGCGCCGTCCGGAACGGACCGGACGGCGCCCTCTACATCACGACTTCGGAAGGCGAGGACGACAAACTGCTGCGCGTCACCCTGGGCGCCTAGCGGCCCAGGTACGCGCCGCCGTTGACGTGGACGACCTGGCCGGTGACGTGCCGCGCGGCCGGGCTCGCCAGGAAGGCCACCACTTCGGCGACATCCACGGGCTCGCCGGCGCGTTTGGTCAGCGTGTTGCCGACGAGCCACGCCCGGCGCTCGTCGGACAGCTTGCCGTCGAAGAACTCGGTGTCCCCGACCAGACCGGGCGCGACGATGTTCGCGGTGATCCCGCGCGGCCCGAATTCCCTTGCCACGTCGACGTTCCACGCCTCCAGCGCGGCCTTCGCGGCACCGTAGGAACCGGCTCCGGTGCGCGCGGCGATGGAGCCGATGGTGACGATCCGCGCGCCGTCGGCGAACCGTTCCCGCAGGGCACGGGTGACCAGCACGGCACTGAACACGTTCGCGTCCAGATTGGCCTGCCAGTTCGCGGCGAACGACTTCAGGTCTTCGGCGGATCCGTTCCGGAAATCGGTGTTCCCGCCCGCGTTGTTGACCAGGACGTCGACCCGCTCCGGCAGTTCGGCCAGCGCGCGCTCCACCGCGTCCGGATCGGCCGCGTCGAACGGGACCGGGTTCGCGCCGAGCAACGTCGCGGCCTCGGTGAGGACCTGTTCGCGACGGCCGGTGATCGTCACCCGGTCGCCCTGCGCGGCGAACGCCGCCGCGACCGCGTAACCGATTCCCGTTCCGCCGCCGGTGATCACTACTTCCCTGTACTGCCCCATGCGATCAGCATAGGCACACTAGGCTCCCCTCATGACGAAGATCGACCCCGCGACGACTGCGCTCGTCCTGATCGACCTCCAGACACGGATCGTCGCCTTGGAGACCACGCCGCTCGAAGGCACCGAGGTCGTCGCGAACGCCGTTCTGCTGCGGGACGCCTTCAGCGCGGCCGGCTCACCGATCGTCCACGTGCGGGCGCACCGGCCGGGCGTCGACGAGCAGCCGCCCGGCAGCGAACTGGTCGCCGAGCTGACGCCCCGCGAAGGCGAGCACCTGATCACCAAGAACACGATCGGCGCGTTCTACGGCACCGGCCTGGACGAGCTCCTGCGCGGGCTCGGCGTGAAGACCCTGGTGCTCGGCGGGATCGCCACCGAGTACGGCGTCGAGTCGACGCTGCGGGCCGCCGTCGACCACGCCTACGAGACCATCGCCGTTTCGGACGCGATGACCGGGATCGCCGCGATCTCGCACGAATCGGCGATCACGAAGGTCTTCCCTCGGCTGGGCGAAGTGCTCACGACCGCCGAGACCGCCGCGGCACTGGGCTGAGCCGTGATCGACAAAATCGCTTGGCTGCACTTGGTGGACGGCCGGATCCTGAGCACTCGCTCGCGCGGCAAGTCCGTCTTCTACCTGCCCGGCGGGAAACGCGAACCCGGCGAAAGCGACACCGAGACGCTGGTCCGGGAGATCCGCGAGGAACTGACCGTGGAGATCACCCCGGCGACCGTCGCGTCCGCCGGGGTCTTCGAAGCGCAGGCCGACGGGCACTCGGCGGGGCTCGTGGTCCGCATGACCTGCTACACCGCCGAATTCAGCGGGACACTCGCGGCCAGCAGCGAGATCGAGGAAGTCGCGTGGCTGGGCTACGAGGACAGGGACCGGATCTCCGCGGTGGACAAGATCATCTTCGACCACCTGCGGGAGACCGGCCTCCTGCGCTGACCGCTACTTCTTGAGGTCGTCCAGGCACAGCACCCGCGTCTGCGGAAGCGTGCCGCCCGACCGCTGCCACTGGACCTTCTCGTCGGTCGACGGCACCTGGGTGCACACCGTGCTGCCGTCGACGAGGAAGGTCGCGCTCTTTTCGATGGCGAGGACCTTGTACCGCGCTGTCGCGCAGTCCGCCTTCGTGAGTTTCTTCGCCTCGACCACCCCGTCGGGCAGGCAATCGCCGACGACCGGCGCCCGCTCGCCCGGGTTCTTCAGGTCCTCCAGGCAGAGCAGGGTGCCGTCACTGGCGCCCTTCCTTCCCTGGAAGAAGTAAGCGTCGGTCGTCGGGTAGTCGTCGCATTCGGATCCGCCCGAAAGCCGAAGTCCGATTTCCGACTTGTTGTCCTGTTTTCCGACGACCTTGAAGTTCGCGTCGGGCTTTCCGCATTCGGTGTTCTTGACGCTGTCCGCCTTGTCGACGCTGCCCGTGAGACAGGCGCCGATCTCGGTGCTCGACGCCGTGAACGGATTCGCGATGAAGAACGCGACCACGGCGATGACGGCGAAGATGCCCAGGCGGATGACGGGCTTCAGCCACGTTCTCTTCTTCTGTGGCAGCAGCGGTTCCACGGCGGGCGCGGGATAGTTCTCCACGGTGTTTCCCCCAGTCGGATGATCTCTTTGGGGGACCTAGCGCTCATCGCCGGGGAAACGTTACTGCAGCGCGACGCAGATCTCAGTGCAGTCGCAGCTTGGGCTTGTGCTCCAAATTGGACAGCCCGTTCCAGGCGAGGTTGACCAGATGCGCGGCGACCTCGTCCCGCTTCGGTTTGCGGGCGTCGAGCCACCATTGCCCGGTCAGCGCGACCATCCCGACGAGCGCCTGCGCGTACAACGCGGCCAGCTTCTCGTCGTAGCCCCGCGCGGCGAACTGCTGCGCGAGGATGTGCTCGACCTGGCTGGCGATGTCGTTCAAAACCGTAGAGAACGTGCCCGTCGAACTCGCGACGGGCGAATCCCGCACCAGGATGCGGAAGCCGTCGTGCGAGTCCTCGACGTAGGAGAGCAGCGCGATCGCCGCCTGCTCCAGCATCACTCTCGGGTGTCCACCGTGGAGGGTGGACACCATCCTGTCGAGCAGGAGCTGGGTCTCGCGGTCGACGACGACGGCGTAGATGCCTTCTTTGCCGCCGAAGTGCTCATACACCACCGGTTTGGAGACGTTCGCGCGATGCGCGATCTCCTCGATGGAAGTGCCTTCGAAACCCTTCTCCGCGAAAAGGGCCCTGGCGACGTTGAGCAACTGCTGCCTGCGCTCGCTCCCCGTCATCCGCACCCGGGCCACCGGAGCGACCGGACGCGCCCCGGTGACCGCTTCACGTTTGGTTCGCCGTCTCCCCGCCATTGCAGAAGACTAACGTGACCTCGCTATTTGCTTTCGGTGGCGATACGCGCGAGACGCTGCGGGGTCGGCCAGCGCACGTCATAGGCCCAGCCGAACTTCTCGAAGATCCAGATGAGCCGCGCGGAAAGGTCGATCTGGCCGCGCTGCACGCCGTGCCGCGCCGAAGTCGGGTCGGCGTGGTGCAGGTTGTGCCACGACTCACCGAAGGAGAAGATCGCCAGCGGCCAGAAGTTGGCCGACTTGTCGCGGGCGGCGAACGGGCGCTCGCCGATCATGTGGCAGACCGAGTTGACCGACCAGGTCACGTGGTGCAGCACGCAGACGCGCACCAGCCCGGCCCAGAAGAACGCGGTCACCGCGCCCCAGAACGACCAGGTGATCAGCCCGCCCAGGATCGCGGGCAGCACCAGGGTGAGCAGGCTCCACAGCCAGAACAGGTCGTCGACCTTCTTGATGGCCGGATCCTTCAGCAGGTCCGGCGCGAACCGTTCGGCGTTGCTCTGGTCGCGGTCGAACAGCCAGCCCATGTGCGCGTGCCAGAAACCCTTGGCGATGGCGAGCGGCGAGGTGCCGAACAGCCACGGCGAATGCGGGTCGCCGTCGCGGTCGGAGAAGGCGTGGTGGCGCCGGTGGTCGGCGACCCAGGTGATCACGGGACCCTGGACGGCCATGCTGCCGGCGATCGCCATCACGACGCGCAGCCACGGCTTGGCCTTGAACGAGCCGTGCGTGAAGTACCGGTGGTACGAGACGGTGATTCCGAGTCCGCTGATCGCGTAGAAGACCACGAACAGGCCGACGTCGACCCAGGTCAGTCCCCAGCCCCAGGCGAACGGAACAGCCGCGAGCAGGGCGGCGAGCGGGAAGATGACCCCGAGGTAGACCGACAGCTGCACGGCGCTCGATCGCTGTCCGTCGGTTACCGGCTTGGGGCCCTTCGCGGGCTTCTGGGACTGGTCCAGGGTAGCCGTCATGCAGTCACTTCTTTTCTACGCGCGACCCTCGAGGGATTCCCTAAGGGTGACCTTACCTACGATGCCGTAAGTTACGGTACAGGAGGTTTCGCCCCCTGTGGAGTGCCCGCGACCGCGAGGCAACCCCCGGGCGCACGCGGAGGTCCCCGGCATGGCTATCCTGACCAGGATCGATCCGCCGTAGTGTAATCGGCAGCACTTCAGATTTTGGTTCTGACAGTTCAGGTTCGAATCCTGGCGGCGGAGCAGACGAACAGATGACCAGCGGCGTTTTCAACGGTGGGGGTGTGTGCGGCTGACCGAGGACGCGACGACCAGTGGCAGGCGGCCGGCGCTTGCGGAGATGTCCGACGCCTGGCTCTACGGTCGCGCGCGTGAACTCGGGGCGGCCATACAGCGCGTCAGCTTCGCCGAACAGCTGGACATCGTCACCAGCCTCGACGAACTCCTCGACGAGACGCAGCGCCGCGGCGAACCGCTGCTGGTCGCCCAGCTGCTGCGGTACTCCGCGATGGCCCGGCTGGTCACCCGCGGTCTCGCCGCCGAAGCCGAACCCAGGCTCGACGAGATGCTCGCGCACACCAGGCGGCACGGTCTCGCGCTGATGCGGGCCGACGCGCACGCCATGCGCGGCCGTCGCCTGGTGATCGCCAAGCAGGAGGACGCCGCCCTCACCGAGATCGCCAGGGCGCTGGCCATCCTCGACGACTCCGCCGTCCCGGACCGGCAGGTCGGCAGGCGCAACTGGGACAGGATGCTGTCCACGACCCTTGTCGACTGCTGGCTGGTGCTGAACCAGCTGGGCGTCTACGAAGCGGCCGAGGAGGCCATCGCCCGCGCCGCGCAGGCGATCCGCGACAGCGCGAGCCCGCACGAGATCGCGCTCCAGCTGATCAACCGGGTCAAGATGCTACTGGGCTGGGGCCTGCGGCTCGAACGCATCGAGCGCTACGACGAGGGAGCGGACAAGTTCCGCACCGCGGCTTCGATGGCGCAGGCCGCCGAAGGCCCGTTCACCGAGTCGCTGTTCCCGCGCAAGGCCAACCTGCCCGCGGTCGACCAGGTCGGCGTGCTCGCCGCGGCGGCCGCGCTGGCCTCGCCCGATTCGTCGCATATCGACCGGCTGAACTCGCTGCTGAACCCGGAACTGGTGTTCCCGCACGAACGCGAGATCATCGCCATCGCGCTGGCGCGATGCCTGGACAACGACGGCCGCCGCGAGGACGCGCTGCAGGTGCTCAAAGAGGTCCGCGAAGACAATGAGGACAACTCGCTGCCTTCGATGCGGTTGAACCTCGCCCGCGAGCTGGCCAGGCTCGACACCACCCCGGACTACGCGTCCGGGGCGAGCCAGTCGCTGATCGACTACGCGACCATCCTGGAAACGGAGATGTGGTCGCTGCGGGAATCGCAGATCGCCACGCTCAACGCGCGCCGGGAGCACGAACGTCTGTCCGCCGAACACGGCGCGATCACCCAGCAGGCCCTGCAGGACCCGCTCACCGGGCTGCCGAACCGGCGCGCGCTCGACGAAAAGCTCCGTTCGCTGGCGTCATCCGCGGACGCCCAGCCGCTCGCGGTCGCGCTCGTCGACCTCGACGGTTTCAAGGACGTCAACGACAAGCAGTCGCACGCCGAGGGCGACAACGTGCTCCGTGTCATCGCGAGCACGCTGCGCGACGCCCTGCGCGGCGACGACGTCGTCGCCCGATACGGCGGAGACGAGTTCATCGTGCTTCTACCTGGGGCTCCGGCATCGGCGGCGAAACAGGCGCTGGGTCGTTCTGTGAATGCCGTCGCATCTCTGCCGCACCATCTTTCGCACGGCGTCACCCTCTCCGTGGGTCTCGTCTCGCTCCGTCCGCAGGAGCGCGCGGAACAGGTCCTGGCACGCGCCGACGCGGCCATGTACCAGGCGAAACGCGGCGGCGGGAACCAGGTTTCGTCGGTGAACTCGATGGCCATCGATCCGGTGACCGGATGGCCTGGCGAGGATGCTCCGACCGACCCCGCGTGGGACTCCGAGCAGCCCACGTAGGATCAATGCCCGACAACCACCGTTGGTGAAATGTTGGGAGTGCCGTGACCGGCCCGCTGAGCACGTTGATCCTCGCCGCGGGTGAGGGCACCCGTATGCGCTCGTCCACCCCGAAGGTGCTGCACCCGATCGCCGGCCGTCCCTTGGTCGAGCACGCGGTCCGGGCGGCCGCGGGGCTGAGCCCGGAACACCTGGTCGTGGTGATCGGCCACGGCCGCGACTCGGTCGGCGCGCGGCTGGCGAAGGTCGGGGAAGCTCTCGAGCGCGAGGTCGTCACGGCGGTCCAAGAGGAACAGAAGGGCACCGGGCACGCGGTGTCGTGCGCGCTTTCGGCGCTGCCCGACGGGCTGACCGGCACCGTCGTCGTCAGCTACGGCGACGTCCCGCTGCTCGACACCGAAACGCTCGCTTCCCTGGTCGCCGAGCACACCTCCACCGGCAACGCGGTCACCGTGCTGACGGCGGTCGTCGAGAATCCGACCGGTTACGGCCGGATCATCCGCGACGAAAACGGCGTCGTCACCTCGATCGTCGAGCAGAAGGACGCCACCCCCGAACAGCACGAAATCGCCGAAATCAACTCCGGCGTCTACGCCTTCGACGCTTCCGTGCTGGTCGACGGGCTTTCGAAGCTTTCGACCGACAACGCGCAAGGCGAGCTCTACCTCACCGACGTCCTGGGCATCGCCCGCGGCGACGGCAAGGGCGTCGGCGCGCTGGTCATCGACGACCCTTGGGTGACCGAGGGTGTCAACGACCGTGTCCAGCTCTCCGTCCTCGGCGCCGAACTGAACCGCCGGATCGTCCGCGGCTGGCAGCGGGCGGGCGTCACCGTCGTCGATCCAGCGAGCACCTGGATCGACGCGGGCGTGACCTTGTCGCGCGACGTCGTCATCGAGCCCGGCGTGCAGCTGAAGGGTTCGACGTCGGTCGGCGAGGGCGCGCAGGTCGGCCCGGACAGCACGTTGGAGAACGTCTCCGTCGGCGCGGGCGCGTCGGTGGTGCGGACGCACGGTTCCGATTCAGAACTGGGCGACGGCGTGAAGGTCGGCCCGTTCACCTACCTGCGTCCCGGAACGAAGCTGGGGACCAAGGGCAAGCTCGGCGCTTTCGTCGAGACGAAGAACGCGGACATCGGCGCCGGGACGAAGGTTCCGCACCTCACCTACGTCGGTGACGCGACCATCGGCGAGAACAGCAACATCGGCTGCTCCAGCGTCTTCGTCAACTACGACGGCGTGAACAAGCACCACACCACGATCGGCTCCCATGTGCGGCTCGGCGCGGACAACACGTTCGTCGCCCCGGTGATCATCGGCGACGGCGCCTACAGTGGGGCAGGCACCGTGATCAGGCAAGACGTGCCTCCGGGCGCGCTCGCCGTGTCCACCGGGCCGCAGCGCAACATCGAAGACTGGGTGACCCGGCGCAGGCCGGGAACACCCGCGGCGGAAGCAGCTTCCGCCGCGAAGCAGGACACCACCGTTGTGTCCGATTCAGCCAAGGGAAACGACGGGGAGTCGCCAGCATGAGCTCGAAGTCCGGAACACCGAAGAAGAACCTGATGCTCTTCTCCGGGCGCGCCCACCCGGAACTCGCGGAGGAGGTGGCCAAGCACCTCAACGTGTCGGTGGTCCCGCAGACCGCGCACAACTTCGCCAACGGGGAGATCTTCGTCCGGTTCAACGAGTCGGTGCGCGGGACCGACGCGTTCGTGATCCAGAGCCACCCGGCGCCCATCAACGAGTGGGTGATGGAGCAGCTGATCATGGTGGACGCGCTCAAGCGCGCGAGCGCCAAGCGGATCACCGTGATCATGCCGTTCTACCCGTACGCGCGGCAGGACAAGAAGCACAAGGGCCGCGAGCCGATCTCCGCGCGGCTGATCGCGGACCTGTTCAAGACCGCGGGCGCCGACCGGATCATGACGGTCGACCTGCACACCGCGCAGATCCAGGGCTTCTTCGACGGTCCCGTCGACCACCTGCTCGCGCAGAACGTGCTGGCCGCGCACATCAACAAGACCTACCAGGACGAGAACATCACCGTCGTCTCGCCGGACTCGGGCCGCGTGCGGCTGGCCGAGAAGTGGGCGGCGCAGCTGGGTGACCGGCCGATCGCCTTCATCCACAAGACCCGCGACCCGGACAAGCCGAACCAGGCCGTCGCCAACCGCGTCGTCGGCAAGGTCCGCGGTCAGCTGTGCGTGCTGATCGACGACATGATCGACACCGGCGGCACGATCGTGAAGGCCACCGAGGCCCTGCTCGACGAAGGCGCGTCCGACGTCGTCATCGCCTCGACGCACGGCATCCTGTCCGACCCCGCCACCGAGCGGCTGTCGAACTGCAAGGCGCGCGAGGTGATCGTCACCAACACGCTGCCGATCCCCGAGGAGAAGCGGTTCCCCGGGCTGACCGTGCTGTCCATCGCGCCGCTGCTGGCGCAGGCTATCCAGCAGGTCTTCGAGGACGGGTCGGTCACGTCCCTCTTCGACGGCAACGCCTGATCTCAGCGAAGCAAGGGACCTTTGCTGTCACTCTCTCTCGGAGAGTGGCAGCAAAGGTCCCTTGCTTCGTTTTCGGCTGCCCGCGAAACAGCGCGCGCCGGGTCACCCGGCGTGGCTAGGTTCCGTTCATGGGGAAATTCAAGTTCGGCGTGAACCTGTGGGGCGCCGAGAACCGCGAAGACTGGGTCGCGAAATGTCTCCGTGTCGAGGCCCTCGGCTACGACGTCATTTCCGTTCCCGACCATCTCGGGACAGGACGGAACGCGCCCTTTCCGGCACTGACCATGGCCGCCGCCGTGACCCGGCGGCCGCGCGTCGGGACTCTCGTCTCCAACGTGCCCTTCTACAACTTCGCGCTCTTCGCACGCGAGGTCGCCACGACGGTGAAGATGACGGGCGACCGGCTGGACCTCGGCCTCGGCTCCGGCCACATGAAATCGGAATTCGACG
Source organism: Amycolatopsis sp. NPDC089917 (assembly GCF_040684635.1). Lineage (NCBI taxonomy): Bacteria > Bacillati > Actinomycetota > Actinomycetes > Pseudonocardiales > Pseudonocardiaceae > Amycolatopsis > Amycolatopsis sp. NPDC089917. Next base: position 23,316 of record NZ_JBFBGL010000021.1, read on the forward strand.
AGGCCGGCCTGCCGTGGACCCCGGCCGAGAAGCGCATCGAGTACCTCGCCAAGAGCCTTGATCACCTGCGCGAACATTTAGCGGACGAAGGGATCACGCCTCCGCCGTTGCTCCTCGCGGGCAACAGCGACGGCGTGCTCTCCCTCGCCGCCCGGAAAGCCGACATCACCGGCTTCTCGGGCCTTCGCCAGGCGCCGGGGAAGTCTCCGGGCACGTTTCAGCTCGACGACGCCGAGCGCATGGACGAACGCGTGGCCTTCTTCCGCTCACAGGCGAACGGCCGGGATCCCGAATCGAACATGCTCGTCCAGCGGGTCGTCGTCACGGACGACCGGCGCGCGGCCGCCGCGGCCTGGCATGAGGAGGATCCGGACGGCCTCGACGTGGACAAATTGCTCGAAACGCCGCAGTTGCTTTTCGGAACCGTCGACGAGATCGTCCGCCAACTCCAGGAACGCCGCGAACGGTACGGCTTCTCCTACATCACCGTGTTCCAGCCGATGCTGGAAACGTTCGCGCCGATCGTGAAGGAACTGTCCGGTCAGTAAGCGACGCAGAAACGCCGGCGGCGGCGCTCCGGCTTGTCGATCTCGTCGACGAACGCGATCGCGTAGTCGGCGCCGCTGATCTTCGATCCACCGTTCTCGTCGGTCAGGAGCACGTCACCGCCGAGCCGGAACTCACCGGTCCGCTCCCCCTCGGCCCACGCGCCGAACTCGGCGGCAGGGCTGAGGTAGAACCAGTCGACGTCCTCGGGAAGCTTCCGGAACGCTTCCAGCACCTCGGCGTGCGCTCCCGCCTCACCCTTGTACTCATCCGGGAATCCGGGGGTGTCGATCAGCCGCGGGCCGTCCTCGGCCACGCGCAGGCTGCCCGCGCCGCCGACCACGCCGATCCGCGCGCCGTTGTCCTTCGCGACCCGGGCGATCGAGGGCACCGCGTCGAGCAGACCGCTCTGCCCGTGAACGGCGATGACCAGGACGTCGGCGCCCTTGGCGGCCTCGGCGAGGAAGGCCTCGTCGTAGAGCGACCCCGCTTTGGTCCCCTCGCCTTCTGCGTTCCTCGACACCGCCAGGACCTCGTGACCACGGCTACGCGCTTCCGCGGCGATCTTCCCGCCCGCGTACCCGGTTCCTCCGAACACAACCAACTTAGCCATCACGTTCTCCCTTGTTCATCGGCGACGACACCGATGCTAGGAACGCAAGATCGACTACTTCAACGTATGTAACGCACCCGTGGGTGAGCGTGCAGGTCAGCCACCCAGCGTGGCGAACTCGGACTTGAGCTTTTCGCGGAGGCCGTTCACGTCGACCGGGACCCGGACCTCGCCACGGGCCACCGGCTTCGCCTGCACCTGGTAGCTGGCGTTCCGATTCGGCAGTTTGAACTTGACCTCGCAGGACATGCTCGTCGTGGTGTCCGGCGCCGCGTTCGCGTCCGCCGTGCAGCTCTGCGCTCCGAGCGATTGGGCGGAGAAGTCGACGGTCAGCGTCAGGTGCACGGGTGTCCCGTTCACCCCGCCGATGACGGTGTTGGCGACGTCGATGGTCGCCCGGCAGGTCCCGACGAAGTCCGTGCAGTCCAGTTTGTCGCCGACCACGCTGACACTGACCTGGGTGAGCGCGTCGAACGGCTGCCCGACCCCGCCGACCGCCCCGTCCAGATCGGTCTGGAGTTTCTTGAGCGAGTCCCCGGCGAGTGGTTCGACCCGCATTTCGGCGCCGAGCGTCTTGCCGCCGGCCGCGTCGACGAGGGCAGGCGCGAAACTGACGACGCGGTGAGGCGCCGCCGTGGTCACCCGCAGCGTCCCAAGTCCGCTGCCGACGTCGTAGACCTCGGTCCCGTCCGGCAGCTTCGACCGGACCGGATCGGTCAGCCGGTTCATCGCGGACACCGCGGTCCGGAGGGTCGACGCGGCCTTGCGCGGGTTGAGCACCTCGACGGCGTTCACCGGCAGGTCCGAGCTGTCGGTGCGGACCCAGTTGGTGCCGTACTGCTCGCTGTTGCCGAGCCCGTGCGCCTTCCAGTACTCCGGCGTCGCCGAGAGGTACAGCTGCTTGTCGGCCGAAATGATCTGGATGGTCTGGCCGTCGACCGGCAGGGCGCCCTGCGCGCTGCCGTTACGGGTGATCCGGAACTGCAATTCGGAGGGGTTGCCGGAGGCATCCTTGATTGTCGACTTGTAGACAACGGCGGGAGCCTGCTCAAGCTCCTTCAACGCGCTCTCGACAGCGCCTCGCTGTTCATCGCGCCGATCCACCCGCTGCTGCTCGGCGGGCGAGATCCCCGCCGCCCCGTCGATCTCGACATCGCAACCGGCCACAAGGCAGCACAGGGCGGCGATCGCGCCGATCCTCAACCGTCGTGCCGGCATGCCGCCCCCTTCGTCTCGCGTGCGAGGAGATCACACCTTAGAAAAGGGGTCGCGCACCACCGCATCCGCGGGTCCCCGAAGCAGCTGTCACCGACTTGTCACCTGAACGAGCCACCCGGCGGGACCCTCGCGCGACCCGTTGGTCTACACTTTCCCGGTCTCGGCGAGGCGGGTTCCGTGAGCACCTGGTGCCCGACGTGATCGACGCGGCGGCTTGAGTGGCCACACGCTGTCGAGCACGCCTGTGGAATTCGCCGCCGAACACCAGAACCGCCCCGAACCATCCCCACCTCAGCATGCTTTCGCTGAACATGTTGGTGAATTGAAGGAGTGCTACACCGTGTCCGAGGTAAGCCTGTCCGTCGAGCCCCGCACCGAATTCGGCAAGGGTGCCGCGCGCCGCACGCGTCGCGCGGGCAAGATCCCCGCGGTGCTGTACGGGCACGGCTCGGACCCGCGCCACTACGCCCTGCCCGCCATCGAGTTCGCCCGCGTCGTGCGTGAGAACGGCAGCAACGCCGTCATCAGCCTCGACCTCGACGGCAAGAGCGAGCTGGCGCTGACGAAGACCATCGTCGTGCACCCGCTGAAGAACTACATCGAGCACGTCGACCTGCTGGTCGTCCGCCGCGGCGAGAAGGTCACCGTCGACGTCCCGGTCGTCGTCACCGGCACCGCCGGCCCGGGCACCCTGGTCACCACCGACCTGGACTCCCTCCAGGTCGAGGTCGAGGCGCTGCACATCCCGGAGCAGGTCGAGGTCTCGGTCGAGGGCGTCGAAGCCGGCACCCAGATCCTCGCCTCGCAGGTCACCCTGCCGAAGGGCGCCACCCTGGTCACCGACGCCGAGGCGCTGGTCGTCGCCGTCAACGAGGCGCCGTCCGAGGCTTCGCTCGAGGGTGAAGAGGGCGCTGACGAGGCGGCTGAGGCCCCCGCCGAGGACGCCGAATAAAGTCACTCGTGTGACTGAAGCAGTACTTCCCGGGGCCGGCGAGCAGATCCTGCTCGCCGGCCTCGGCAATCCAGGCCCCCAGTACGCGGGCAACCGGCACAACGTCGGCTTCATGGTGCTCGACGAACTCGCCGACCGCGTCGGCGGCAAGTTCAAGGCCCACAAGAGCGGCGCCGAAGTCCTCGAAGGCAGGCTCGCGGGACAGCGGGTGGTCCTGGTCAAACCGCGCTCGTACATGAACCTCTCGGGCGGTCCGGTCGTGGGCGCGGCCCGGTTCTACAAGATCCCTCCGGCCGGTGTCGTGGTCGTCCACGACGAGCTGGACGTCGATTTCGGCGCGCTCAAGATGAAACTGGGCGGCGGCGACAACGGCCACAACGGTCTCCGCTCGATCACCAAATCCCTGGGCACGAAGGACTACTACCGTGTCCGTTTCGGCGTCGGCCGCCCTCCGGGACGGCAGGACCCGGCGGATTTCGTGCTGAAAGATTTCTCGACGGTCGAACGCAAAGAGCTCGCTTTCGAGATCGATCGTTGCGCCGACGCCGTTGAAGCGCTTATCAGCACCGGCCTCGCCGCAGCTCAGAACACCTTCCACGCTGGGTGAACCCGCTCACATGGCGGTGCGTTACAGCTCGTCACTCGAAGGCGTTCCACCACGCCCCTGATCGAGTCGTGGAATAGCGCGAGCTCTTCCGGGGAACTCTCAAACCCGTTAGGACGGAATGCGGAGATCGCATTCCCCACCGAAACCGGAGAGAGTTTCATGTCGTTTACGGCCGAAGACATCACCGGCGCCACTTTCCCGAACGCCCCGATCGGGCGACGCGGATACGCCAAGCACGAGGTCGACGCGTTCCTGGAACGGATCGCGGACACGATCGCGGACCGGGACGACCTGACGGCCGCCGAGGTCCACCACGTCATGTTCTCGCGTCCGCTGATCGGGAAGCGCGGCTACGACGAACGCGAAGTCGACGAGTTCCTCGACAAGATAGAAGAGCAGCTTGCCCACCGGACCGGCCAGCAGGTGCTCAGCGTGCCCGGCGCGCGTGAAGAGGACCAGGCGACCGCCGAGCGCTCCGTTCCGGACCGCGCTCCCGTCGATTTCCTGCGGGAGCGCTAGTGCCGATCACCGCGTTCGAAGCGAGAACCCGGCAGTTCGACCGGGCACCGATCGGTGCCCGGGGCTATCACGAGCCCGCGGTCGACGCCTTCCTCGAACGGGTGGCCGCGACCCTCGACGGCGACGACGACCTGTCCGTTTCGGACGTCCACAACATCGCTTTCGCCAAGGCACCGCTCTCGAAGCGAGGCTACGACCCGGCAGCCGTCGACGCTTTCCTCCGGGACGTGGAGGGCACGCTGGCCGGGCTCTCCACGTCCGCCGACTACTACATCGCGCCCGCTTTGGAACACACCCACACCCGTAAGCCGCTCTGGCGACGCCGCTGACCCACGGGAGGTGCCGCGAAAAGTGCCGGGCCCGCGTTACCAGCGGGCCCGGCACTTTCGTATCAGCTGTTCGCCGCGTTCTTGGCGATCTTGTCCGCGAACTGGGTGGCGGTCGCGGCCCGCTTCACCTTGCCCGAGGGCGTCTTGGGCAGGCTTCCCGCCGGGAGCACCACCACCGCGAAAGGCCGCATGTCGACCGCGCCGCGCACCTTGGCCGCGACCTCTTTCGCCAGCGCTTTCTCCGTTTCCGGATCCCCGGCGAGTTTGGATTCGACGACGACGGCGAACCGTTCCCGGCGGCTGCCGGCGTCGATTCGCACGGCCACGGCGTTCCCCGCCCGGACGCCCTCGACCGAGGTGGCCGCCCGTTCGATATCGGTCGGGTACAGGTTCCGGCCGCCCATGATGATGACGTCCTTGCGACGGCCACAGATCACGATCATGCCGTCCACCAGGTAACCGAGGTCTCCGGTGAGCAGCCAGCCGTTCTCGTCCTGCGTCGCGAGCGGGCCGTCCATGGTCAAGTACCCCGGCGTCACGGCCTCGCCGCGCAACCGGATCTCCCCGACCTCACGCTCTCCGAGCACCGTGCCCTTGTCGTCGACGATCTCCGCTTCGAGCCCGTCGAGCGGCGGTCCGAGCACCGCGAAGGACCGGACTTCGTCGGTTCCGCGCCGCGGGTCGTCCTCGGGGACCGGCACCGCGCGGTTGTCCGCCTCCAGTGCGTCGGCTTCGACGACGTCCAGGGTCAGCCCGGTGAACAACGGCGCGAACGAAACCGCGAGCGTCGCCTCCGCCATTCCGTAAGCCGGGAAGACGCATTCGGCGGGCATCTTGAACCGTGACCCGGCCTCGACGAAAGTCTGCACGGCCGTTTCGTCGATCGGCTCGGCGCCGTTCAGCGCGATCCGCAGCTTCGAGAGGTCGTACGCCTCGTCGTCCTCGACACGGGCCATCCGCCTGCCCACGATCGCGTACGCGAAGTTCGGCGCGGCCGTGGTCGTGCCGTTGTACTTGCTGATCAGCTGCGGCCAGATCAACGGTCCCGACAGGAACTCGAGCGGCGTGATCTTGACGAGTTCGACGCCGAACGTCATCGGGACCGTCAGGAAGCCGACCATCCCCATGTCGTGGAAGGTGGGCAGCCACGAAACCATCACGTCGACGTCGAAATCGAACTCGGCGCGTTCGACCATCGCCTTGACGTTCGAATACAGGTTGCCGTAGGTGATCCGCACGGCCTTCGGATCGGCTGTCGACCCACTGGTCAGCTGCAGGAGCGCGGTGTCGGCCTCGGCCGTCGGCACGGGCTCGGCCAGCGGCTCGGCCTCGAGCAGTTCGGTGATCACCTGGAAGGCGATGCCGTGCTCGGTGAGCACCGGCCCCAGCTGGTCGAAAGGCTCACCGAGCAGGACCAGACCGGATCCGATCATCCGCAGCACGCGAACGGTGTCCTCAGCCCATTCGGCGAGGTCGGTGCGCTGGGTCGGCTGGTGCAGCATCGTCACGCTGCCACCGGCGAGCCACACCGCCTGCACCGTCGGCGCGATCAGCGACGGCGCCGCCGCCAAGACCGCCACGGCCTTGCCGGGCTCGAGCCCGGCCGTCACCAGGCCTCCGGCGACCTGCTTCGCCTGCTCGTGAATCTCGGCCCAGGTACGCCGAACCGGCTCCTTGGGCTCCCCGGTGACCATTCCCCGCTGCTGACCTCGCCCCGCCGCGGTGGCGACGAGCGTGTCCACGAACCGACTCATGCGCGTCACATTACTGTCCGCGCTGAAAGATCCGCTCGCCGTCGAGTGAACTCATTCGATCGCTTCGGAGGTCTCAAGCCATTGGGCCTCGACCTCCTCCTTCTCCGTCTCGACGGCCTTCAGCTCGGTGTTGAGCTCGATGAGCTTCGTCGGGTCGGTCGCCGCGGCGAGCAGCGCCGCGTGCAGCGTCTCTTCCTTGGCGTGCAGCTGGTCGAGCTTGCGTTCAAGACGGGACAGTTCCTTCTGCGCCGCCCGCTGTTCCGCGGCGCTCTTCTTGGGCGCCGAGGCCTGCCCGCCAGCCGGCTTCCGGTCTCCACCAGCCTTCTCGAGGCTCTTGGCGCGCCGATCCAGGTATTCGTCGATGCCGCCCGGCAGATGGGTCACCTGCCCGTCCCCGAACAAGGCGACGATGGTGTCGCAGACGCGTTCCACCAGGTACCGGTCGTGCGAAACGACGACGAGGCTGCCCGGCCACGAATCGAGCAGATCCTCCAGCTGCTGCAAGGTGTCGATGTCGAGGTCGTTCGTCGGTTCGTCGAGCAGCAGCACGTTGGGCTCGGCCATCAGGAGTCGGCACAGCTGCAGACGGCGTCGCTCACCACCGGAAAGATCCTCGACCGGCGTCCACTGCCTCGCCTGGGGGAACCCGAGCTTTTCAGCCAGCTGCGAAGCGGAAAGCTCCTGCTTGCCGAACACGACCCGTCCCGAGACCTCTTCGATCGCCTGGAGCACGCGTAGGTCACCCGGCAGATCATCGAGCTCCTGCCGCAGATGCGCGAGGCTGACCGTCTTGCCCTGGATGCGTCGTCCCGTCTCGGGGTCCTTGTCTCCGCCGAGCAGCTTGAGCAGCGTCGTCTTGCCCGACCCGTTTACGCCGACCAGGCCGATCCGGTCACCGGGTCCGATCCGCCAGGTGACGTGATCGAGCAGGGTGCGGTCGCCGACGGTCAACGTGGCGTCTTCGACCTCCAGCACGGTCTTGCCCAGCCGCCGACGGGCGAACGCCTGCAGTTCGACCGAATCACGCGGCTCCGGCACGTCGGAGATCAAGGCCTCCGCAGCCTCGACGCGGTAGCGCGGCTTCGATGTCCTGGCCTGCGGACCGCGACGCAGCCACGCGAGTTCCTTGCGCGCCAGGTTCTGTCGCTTCTCTTCGGCTGTAGCCGCCAGCCGCGCTCGCTCGGCCCGCGCGAAGATCCAGTCCGCGTAGCCACCTTCGTACTGCTCGACACGACCGTTGGTCACTTCCCAGGTCAAACTCGCGACCGTGTCGAGGAACCACCGGTCGTGGGTGACGACCACGACCGCGATCTTGCGGTTGAGCAGGTGATCCGCGAGCCAGCGCACACCTTCGACGTCGAGATGGTTGGTCGGCTCGTCGAGGACCACGAGGTCCAGCTCACCGGTGAGAGCGGCCGCCAGCGCCACCCGGCGGCGTTCGCCACCGGACAGGTTCGCCGTCGCCTTGTCGAGGCCCAGAGCAGTGACCCCCAGGCCGTCCATAATGGACCTGACACGCGCGTCAGCGGCCCACTCGTGCTCCGCGCCGTAGCGCTCCAGCACGACATCGCCCACCGTGCTGCCGTCCGGGAGCTCGGTCCGCTGAGTGACGACGGCCATCCGCAAACCACGGACTTGACTCACTCGGCCCGTATCGGGCTCGCTGATCCCAGCGAGGACCTCCAGCAGCGTCGTCTTCCCGCCCCCGTTGAGACCGACGACGCCGATGCGCTGCCCCTCCGCCACACCGAGCGAAACACCGTCGAGCAGCGGGCGCACCCCGAAGGACTTGCTCACCGACTCCAGGTTGACCAAGTTGGCCATGCCTCAGCCGATCCTTTCCCAAAAAGCTTGCACCACAACGAATTGGTCGATGTCCTTTTCGGACACCCTCACGCGTGCACCCGAGGCGGCGCCGGGCGCGGCGTGTCGTCCCCGCCTACCAGCCGAGCCCCGGGAACGGGCCCGTGCGCGACGCGAACCGTGCGACAGACCCCCGCCCCGGACAACTCCGCGGCGACCTCGACGGCCGACTGGGCGTCCGCGCACAGGAAGGCGCAGGTCGGCCCGGACCCGGACACGGCGCCGGCGAGCGCACCCGCGTTGACTCCCGCTCGCAACGTGCGTCGCAGTCCCGGACGCAACGAAACAGCGGCCGCCTGCAGGTCGTTGCCGAGTAGCAGCGCCAGCTGGCGCGGGTCACCGGACGCCAGCGCCTCGACCACCGGAGTGTGCGAACCGATCCGCGGCGGATCGCCCTCTTCCCGCAATCTGTCCAGTTCCCCGAACACCCGCGGCGTCGAAAGACCACGCTGATCGAAGGCGAGAACCCAATGGAACGTGTGCCGCGACAGGACCGGGACGAGCTGCTCGCCCCGACCGGTGCCCAACGCGGTCCCACCGTAGAGCGCGAAAGGAACGTCACTGCCGAGCTTCGCGGCGATACCCGCCAGTTCGTCCCGGGAGATGTCGAGTTTCCAAAGCGACGCGAGTCCTACCAGCGTCGCGGCCGCGTCCGCACTGCCACCGGCCATCCCGCCCGCTACCGGGATGCCCTTGCGAAGCACCACCCGGACCTTGGACTCACCGTCCGCCTTGCCGACGTGGGCCGCCAGGGCCTGTGCCGCCCTCCAGGCGAGATTGTTGGCCCCTGTCGGCACGGAGCCTTCGCCCTCGCCATAGACCTCGACACCGGGGTCTTCGGTGGCCGCGACGGTCACCTCATCGGTCAGGGAAAGCGCCTGGAACACGGTCACCAGCTCGTGGTAGCCGTCCGGGCGTACGTCACCGACCGCCAAGTGCAAGTTGACCTTGGCGGGAACCCGGACGGTTACTGGGGGCGGTACGACGGCGAGCACGACTCAAGCCTACGTGGCCGCTCCACTTACGCTGTCACCAGGAGAAAAGAGAACAGGTCGAGTCAGACACGAACGGGCCGCCCCGGACGGATTTCGTCCTGAGCGGCCCATTCTCGGAGAAATCAGGCTGCGACGCCCTGCGGTCCGCGGACCGGGTGGGTCACGTGGCCGCCGCGTTCGGCGATCCAGGCGAGGGCGGCGTCCGCGCGCTCACCACGCACACCGAGGCGGAACCGGCCGACCGGCGTGTCGCCGATCCGGGTCAGGCCGCCCCCGATGGTGGCGAGTTCGACGTCGAAGCGACCGGCTGCCTCGGGCAGCAGCGCGCCGACCGAAGCGAAACCGACGAGCACGACGTCCACCGCGCGGTCGTACTTCGAGGCCTGCGCCCGGCCGGTCTCGATCGTGGGCAGCAGCGCCTGCGCGGTCCGGCTGTTCGGGTCGGAGATCAGGTCGAGCACCGATCCGCGTTCGATGACCGCCCCGGCCTCGAGGACCGCGACGTCGTCGCACACACGACGGACGACGCCGGCGTCGGGAGTGGTGAGCAGCACGGTGACCCCGAGCTCGGCACGCGCCCGGTCGAGCACGGTCAGGACCGCGCCGGACTCTTCGGGCTGCACACCCGAGGTCGGGTCGTCGGCCAAAAGCACGGACGGCCCGGCGGCCAAGGCCTTGGCGATGGCCACTCGGCGCAGCTGCCCCTCGGACAGTTCGCCCGGTCGCTGCCCGGCTCGTGGGGTGAGCCCGACCAGGTCGAGCAGGTTGCCGACCCGGTTGCGGCGCTGCGGTCCGTCGAGGCCGAGCTGCTCGAGCGGCGACGCGATGTTGCCGGCGATGGTGCGCTCGGCGAGCAGCTCCGGCTTGGTGCTCACGACACCGACCTGGCGGCGGATCTCGCGCAGACGGCGACCGTCGAGGGTTCCGGTGTTGAGGCCGTCGAGGCGGACGACACCCCGGTCGGGGCGCTCCTGGAGCCCGATGCAACGAGCGAGGGTCGACTTGCCCGAGCCGGCCGGACCGACGACTCCGAACAGCGAGCCCGCCTGGATGTCCACGCTCACGTCGCGCAGGGCGACGACGGGATTTCCGTTGAGGGGAAAGGACTTGGACAGGTTTTCGACAGTGATCACGAAAGGCTCCATGCAAATGGGGCGCTGCTTCTTTCGAGCGCGCCAACCGTCACCGAGTGACCGTCCTGAGCGGACGGGTTTCAGAGGTAAGGGAAAAGAGACTCAGGCAGTAACGGTGGAGCGTCGACACGCACTTACCGTGCGGCGACCTTCATCGACGACACGTCGCCTGGTCAGCAGGAGCGGGTGGGTGACCCTGTTCATTAGGCACAGCCTCCATCGGTCCTGGCTGTAGCACCTGCCCTGTGGAGGGTGGTTGCTGCGACTTCGGCGAGCCAGGTCTCTCAGTCGCTCGGGATGGCTCACTGAGTAAAACCGATCCCACTGGATGAAAGCAAGCGCGTAGGCGCAGATCACACGTCTGGTCGCGTCCATCATACAGGATGAGCTGTCCATATTTTGAGACAAAGGCGGACGCATTCGTGCTACGGCGAGGCCGCTGCCTGCGAAGACAGATGTGGATCATGCAGATCCAGGAGAGGGTTACGCAGTCGTGCTGACATCCACCGGCACCGCGCTCACGCGGCGCCGGTCACACCTGCGACAGATGGTCAGCCTGCCGCGGCGGCGATCCGGGCGAACTGATGGACATCCAACTGCTCTCCACGGGTTTTGGGGTCGATACCCGCCTTTTCGAGCAACTCCCCCGCCCGTTCGGCGGAACCCGCCCATGACGCCAACGCCGCACGCAGAGTCTTCCGACGCTGCGAGAAGGCGGCATCGACCACCGCGAACAACCGCTCGCGCTCCACGGACGACACCACGTCGCCACGCTCGAAAGCGACCAGCGCGGAATCCACGTTCGGAACAGGCCAGAAGACCGCACGGGGCACCGCGGCGACCTTGCGCGCCTTGCCGTACCACGCCAGCTTGACGCTGGGCACGCCATAAGTCCGGCTTCCCGGGCCGGCCGCCATACGGTCCGCGACCTCGGTCTGGACCATTACGAGACCGCTGGTCAGCGACGGCAACTCGGCCAGCAGGTGAAGCACGACGGGCACGGCGACGTTGTACGGCAGGTTCGCGACGAGCGCGGTCGGCTGCGAGGGCAAGTCGTCCGCCGTGATCCGCAGAGCGTCCGCCCCGACGACCGTGAGCCTTTCGGCCCCGCCTCGTTCGGCCGCGGTGTTCGGCAGCCGTCCGGCCAGCACGAGATCGATTTCGACCGCGACGACCTCGGCTCCGGTCGCGAGCATCCCGAGGGTCAGCGAGCCGAGACCCGGCCCGACTTCCAGCACGACGTCACCTTCACCGATCCCCGAAAGGTCGACGATGCGGCGCACCGTATTGGGGTCGTGCACGAAATTCTGGCCGAGCTTCTTGGTCGGACGCACGTCCAGCTCGGCCGCCAGCGCCCTGATCTCCGCAGGCCCGAGCAGTTCAGTCACCCGACGATCGTAGCCAGGCCCCTCGGGCCTCGGCTGGCGGCCGCGATTCGCCCCCGTCATCCTTCCGGCGAACCCGATCCGCATCCGTTCCACTCACGGGTGATGGGCGCGGATTCGAGCCGCCGGAGCGTAATGATCATTCACCTGATCGATACCGTGCACTAGTTCGAATCTGGCCCGACAATCGAGGGATGACCAGCACAAACACCCCCAAGACCTTCCCGCTCAATCTGCCGGAAGGTGACGCCGATCTGCTTCTCGACGAATTGCAGACCCGGCTACGCGAAGGGCGGCGTCTCGCCGCCGAAGTCGGCCAGATCCTGGCCGAGATCGAGTCACGTGGTGTCCGGGAGCTCTACGGATACAACTCGACCGCCGTCTTCTACGAGCATGTGGCTCGAGTTCCCAGAGCGGAGGCGCAGAAGGTGACCAGCCGGGCGCTGGCGCTCAACTCGAGACGTGCGCGCGACGGAACATCGACTCAACCCGTCGCGCCTTTGACCGGAGTCACAGCCGCCACCGGCGTGCTGGCCGAAGCCGGCATCGACCGGATCGTCACCGTCATGAGGAGGCTGCCCGATCACGTCGCCGTGGAAGCACGGCTCGAGGCCGAGAAGGACCTCGTCGATCTCGCCAGCGTCGCGAGACCGCGCGACATCACCGTGGCCGGAACAGACCTGCTCGCACAGCACGACCCGGATGGCAGCGCCGGCGAGGACCCCGCTCCGAAACGCGAGCGAAGCGAATTCTGGTTGCGCCAGAAACGAACCGGCCGTTGGGATATGCGCGGCAACCTCGATCCGGAGACAGGCGCCCGCCTGAACGCGCTTCTGGTGCCACGGGCCTACCCATCCCTGAACGGGGAAGCCGACGTGCGCACACCGGCGGAGAGACGCGGTGACGCCTTCACCGAGATCGTCGATCTCGCGGAGAGCGGACCGGACGTCCCCTTGCCCCGCCAGGCCCCGGAACAGGGCTCGGAGCGGCCTCAGTCCACACAGCCGGTCAAGAAACCCGAAGGCGGCCCCAAGACCACCCCAGTGCGGCCGAAGAGCCACCCACGCCCGCGCAGCGGCGATGACGGCGTTCGAGAGACCGCCGTGGCCGGGCAATCCCAGAACGTGGCCCGCAGGCGGCCCACACGCTGGTGGGCGCGGCTGTCCAAACCGAGAGCCGAGACCCACGCCCAACGACCTCAGAAGCCCTTAACGGCCTGAAGGCCACCATGCGGGCGGAACCCACACGATGACCTTCAGGAAAGGAGGACTTAGCCGACGTCAGGCCTTCTTGCCGCAGTGCGGCCAAGCGCCGTAGCCACCACGGGAGTCGCGGACCTTCTCGGCGACGGCGATCTGCTGGGCCTTGCTGGCCTGGTGCGGGTACGCGGCGTACTGGTCGCCGCCGTAGGCGTCCCAGGTGCTCTTGTTGAACTGCAGGCCACCGTAGTAGCCGTTGCCGGTGTTGGCGGCCCAGTTGCCGGTCGACTCGCACTGCGCGATCCGGTCCCAGGCGCCGGCGTCACCGATGACCGGGTCGGCGGGCTTCTTCGTGCCGACCTTGGTGATCTTGGGCTTGGCCTCGGTGATGACCTCTTCCGAGACCTTCTCGCGGCCGACCTCTTTGCCGTTGCGCTTGGTGACCTTGTAGGTCACGGTCTTCTGGCCCGGGGTGCCCGGGTCCTCGACCTTGGTCTTGCCCTTTTCGAGGTCCGGGTCGTCGACCTTCTGCTCAGGCGGAGCGATTTCCTCGTTCTGCTTGACCATGGTGACGCCGGTCCGGCTGATGTGGACCTCGGCGCCGTCGACCAGCTTGACGTCGAGGCCACCGACGGCCTCGTCGTCCGGGCCGAGGGTCATCCGGAGCTCACCGAGGAATTCCTTGGTGGTGACCGAGTTGGTCTGAACCTTGTGCGGTTCGTTCGCGCCGTCGAAGACGGTGACGTTCTTGAGGGTCTTGACCTCGACGGTGGTGCCGTCGAGCGGGAGCTCGCCGTTCTGCGGCATCGAGGTCCAGGTGCCGGACTTCGCGAGATCGGAACGGCCGAGCTGGTTCAGGGCCTCGCCGAGGTTGGTGGCGCGGACCCAGGACTCCTGCTGCGGCGCGCCGTCGACGATCAGGTTCAGCTTGCGACCGCGCTCCAGCTTGATGACGCCGCCGTCGCCGACCTCGGCCTGCGGCGAGGGCGAGAGCGAGTCGTGCGCGCCGACCGAGAGGCCGGCGTCCTCGAGGACCTCGCCGACCGTGTCGCCGAAGCTGTGGACGGTCTGCTGCTTGCCGTCGATGTCGAGCGTGACGCTCTTGTTCATCGCCATCGCGGCCGCGCCGCCGCCACCGAGGGTGAGCAGCACCGCCATGACGGTTCCCTTGAGGAACCGCTTCTTCCAGACGCGGGTCGCGCTGGAGATGACCTCGTCCTTGGTCGCGGCCTTCATCGGCGCGCCCGCGGTGCGGTCCTCGGCCATCTCGTCCGGAATGACGATCGGCGGGAGCATGGTGGTCTCGGCGCTGATGAGGCGGATCAGCTCGTCGACGTCGACGTCGATCTCGGCCATCAGGGTGTCGGCGTCGGGGCCGAGCGCGGCGAGGACGTCCTGCTGCGTGATGCGCGGGTCGTCGGAGTAGTCCAGCTCGCCGTACTGAGTGTCGCGGTCGAGCACGGCAACCGAACCGGCGGAAGCGAAGGTGTTCGTCTCTGCGCCGAGGCGCGAGCCATCCTGCCTACTGCTACCAGTCACTGGGTCGTTCCCTTTCCCAAGACGTCGAAGAGCTCGACTACCGCTCCACTACGTCCTTCGTCTCGATGCGCACTTCGGCACACCTCTAGAAGTCCGACACCCGCAGCCAGCGCCATCGTCACGGTTCCAGGCCGTACCGCTCCCGGTTCCGCTTCCCCGACGTGCACTGACGTGACTGTGGGCGTAACAGCCGGAGACCGTATGAACGGGCACCGACCGGCACGATCACGGGACAGTAACGAACCTCGCCGGGTTGCGCAAACACCCCCCGGAGTGTCGTGACGTTGGTCACTCATCAGAGTGGACCATTGATGATCACTAATGTCGCAGTCCGTTCAACCGGCGGTGACTGTCGGCAAACGGAAGACCCGCTCAGCGGTCACTCGCACCGCTTCCGCCACCTCGTGGACCGCCTCGCCTCTGAGCGAGGCGATGTGACGAACGGTGTAGGCGGCGCAGTAGGGCTCGTTGGGGCGCCCACGGAACGGGTGCGGAGTCAGGAAGGGCGCGTCCGTTTCGACGAGGTATTGGTCCGCCGGAACGAGCCTGGCCGCTTCGTGGAGACCGCGGGCGTTGCGGAAACTGACCGTCCCGGCGAACGAAAGCACGTATCCCGCGTCGATGCAGCGACGGGCGACGAGTTCGTCCCCCGAGAAACAGTGGAAGACGACCTGTTCGGGCGCGCCTTCTTCTTCGAGGATCCGGAGAACGTCATCGTGGGCGTCTCGATCGTGGATCATCAATGGCTTCCCGATCCGCTTGGCGAGATCGATGTGCCACCGGAAGGCGTCCTGCTGGGCGTCGTGGGGCGAGTAGTCCCAGTAGTAGTCGAGACCGGTCTCGCCGACAGCGACCACTCTGGACTCCTTCGCGAGACTCTCCACTTCGGATTTCTCGTCCTCGCCGAAATCCTTGGTGCGTGTGGGATGGATCGCGACGGCGGCCCAGACCCGCGGGTCCCAAGTGGACGCTTGCGCGGCCCAGCGGGCGGCCGTGAGATCGTCCGCGACGGTGATCACCCGGGAAACACCGGCGCGTTCGGCGCGATCGACCATGGCTGTCACATCAGCCGCGGTGACCGCGCCGCACGCGTCGAGGTGGGTGTGCGCGTCCACCACCGAAACCGGAAGCCTGTCCGGGATCGGCGGCGGTTCCTTCTTCTCCGCACCCATCAGCTGATCATTTCGAGATCGGCGCCCATTCGGGACCGGTCTCGCCGAGTTCCGGGTCCAGCTTGGCGAACAGCGGGGTCGGCTTCTCCAGCGGCTTGCCGACCTCGATCGGCACGGACTTCCAGCGCGCCTTCTCGGTCTCGTAGTCCCCGGTGATGATGGGGTTGATCCGGCCGGGGATGTCGAGGTCTTCGACTTCCTTCAGCTCGGGCTGGGCCGCCCAGACGCCGGTGCCGCCGAGCGCCTCGTGCACCTTCTGCGCCGAGTGGGGCAGGAAGGGGGTCAGCAGCGTGTTGGCGTCCGACACGACCTGGAGAGCGGTGTGCAGAACGCTGTCGCGGCGGGCGGGGTCGTCCTTGAGCTTCCAGGGCTCCTGATCCGAGAGATACCGGTTCGCGGCGGTGACGACGCGCATGGCCTCGCTCGCCGCCGCCTTGAACCGGGACCGCTGCAGGTGGGCGCCGGCGGTGTCGAACGCCTTGCGGGAAAGCTCCTTGAGCTCCTCGTCCGCGGCCATGGGGGCGTCGGGCCGCGGGATGGCGCCGACGTTCTTGTGGGCCATCGAGATGGACCGGTTGACGAGGTTGCCCCACTCGTTGGCCAGCTCGAAGTTGGTCCGGCGGACGAACTCGTCCCAGGTGAAGTCGGTGTCCTGGGTTTCGGGACCCGCGACCGAGATAAAGTACCGCAGGGTGTCCGGGCCGAACTCGCGAAGGAAGTCGTGGACGTAGATGACCGTTCCGCGCGAAGTCGAGAACTTCGAGCCGCTCATGGTGAGGAACTCGCTGGAAACGATCTCGTCGGGCAGGTGCAGCTTGCCGTACTTGCCGGGCACGCCGCCTCGGTCACCCTCGCCGTTGTGGCCGAACAGCAGGGCGGGCCAGATCTGGGCGTGGAAGGTGATGTTGTCCTTGCCCATGAAGTAGTAGGAGCGGGCGTCCGGGTTGTTCCACCACTCCTGCCAGGCTTCCGGGTTACCGGAGCGGCGTGCCCACTCGACGCTCGCCGAGAAGTAACCGATGACCGCGTCGAACCAGACGTAGAAGCGCTTGAGCGGCTGATCGCGCCAGCCGTCCAGCGGGATCTTCACGCCCCAGTCGAGGTCGCGGGTGATCGGCCGCGGCCGCATGTCGTCGATCAGGTTCTTCGTGAAGTTGAGGACGTTCGGGCGCCAGTCGGTCTTGCTGGACAGCCATTTGCCCAGGGTCCCGACGAACGCGGTCAGGTCGAGGAAATAGTGCTCGGTCTCGACGAATTTCGGCGTTTCACCGTTGATCCGGGACTTCGGGTTGATCAGCTCGGCCGCGTCGAGCTGATTGCCGCAGTTGTCGCACTGGTCGCCGCGCGCGCCGTCGTAGCCGCAGATCGGGCACGTGCCCTCGATGTACCGGTCAGGCAGCGTGCGGCCGGTCGAGGGGCTGATCGCGCCCCGGGTCGTCTTGGGGACGACGTAGCCGTTGCGGTGCAGCGCGAGGAAGATCTGCTGCGTGACGTCGGCGTGGTTACCCGTGGTGGTGCGGGTGAACAGGTCGTAGGTGAGACCGAGTCCCTGCAGGTCCTGGCCGATCTGACGGGTGTACTTGTCGGCCGTCTGCTGGGAGGTGAGGCCTTCGTTGTCGGCCTGGACGGTGATCGGGGTGCCGTGTTCGTCGGTACCGGACACCATGAGCACCCGGTTGCCGGCCATTCGCTGGTAGCGGGAGAAGACGTCGGACGGGACGCCGAATCCGGACACGTGGCCGATGTGGCGGGGGCCGTTGGCGTAGGGCCAGGCCACCGCAGTCAACACTGGGGTGCTCATGCTTGTTTAGCCTACGGACGTCGTCCAAGGCATTGTTGTCCGGGAGAGGAACGGAGGCCTCGGTGTCCGCCACGCGTCTGCTGGTACTGGGTGTCGTGCGCATGTACGGGAAGGCCCACGGCTACCAGGTCCGGCGCGAGCTTCTCTCGTGGGCGGCCGACAAGTGGGGCAACGTCCAGCCGGGTTCGATCTATCACGCGTTGAAGAAGATGACGGCCGAAGGCCTTCTCGAACAGGTCGAGGACGCCGAAACGGGCAGCGGGCCAGACAGGACCGCGTACAGGCTGACCGAGGACGGTGAGACCGAGTTCGTCGTGCAGCTCGGCAGGGCGTTGTCGAGCGACGACGCGACCGGGTACTCGCTGTCGGCGGCGGTCACTTTCATGCCGACCCTGCCTCGCCCGCAGGTGCTGTCCCTGCTGAAACAGCAGTTGGCGAATATGGAAGCGCACGCCCAGTCGACCCACTACGCGCGCGAACACGCCGTCGATCTGGGGAAGCCGCCGCATGTGAGCGAGCTGTACCGACTATGGAGCGCGCACGCGGACGCCAACGTGTCGTGGATGCGGGATCTGATCGGCCGCCTCGAAGCAGGCGAGTACGTGATGGCGGGCGAAAGCGACGACGAAGCGGTGTTCGGCGCACCGCCCAAGTAATCAAATTTGACTACGGAACGACTCCTAGGGCACAGTGCGTCCAGCCAACTAGTCAAGTTTGAATAGTTGGCCACGGAAAGGAGTAGACATGATCAAGGCACGCGGCCTTGAGCGGCGCTTCCGCCGCAAGGGCCGCAACGGGGGCGAGGTCCACGCCGTCAAGGGCGTCGACCTCGACGTGTCGGCCGGGGAACTGGTCGGCTTCCTGGGACCGAACGGCGCGGGGAAGACCACGACCCTGCGCATGCTGACGACGCTGCTCAAGCCCACCGCCGGTGAAGCGACGGTCGGCGGCTGCGACCTGCTCGCCGACCCGCTGGGGGTGCGCCGGCGAATCGGCTACGTCGCACAGGGCGGCGGCACCGCGCCGGCGAGCAAAGTCGTCGAGGAGATCGAGTTCCAGGGACGGCTGTACCGGATGAGCAAGGCGGACGCGCTCGCGCGTGGGGCCGTCCTCGCCGAACAGCTGGATCTCGCCGGGCTCGACCAGCGGACGACGGCGACCCTGTCGGGCGGGCAGCGCCGGCGGCTCGACATCGCGCTCGGGCTGATCCATTCGCCCGGGCTCGTCTTCCTGGACGAGCCGTCGACGGGACTCGATCCGCAGAGCCGGGCGAACCTGTGGGACCACATCCGCAGGCTGCGTGACGAGCAGGGAGTCACGGTCTTCTTGACCACGCACTACCTCGACGAGGCCGACGCGCTCTCCGATCGGCTGATCGTCATCGACGACGGGAAGATCGTCGCCGAAGGCACGCCGGATTCGCTGAAGGCGAGGGTTTCCGGCGACAGCGTCGTCATCGGGGTCTCACCGGAATCCGCGGCGGAGACCGCGGAGGTCGCGGGCCGCCTCGAAGGGGCGCACGAGATGACCGTCACCGACGGCACGGTGCGGTTCCGCGTGCCGCGTGGGGACACCGCGATGCCCGAACTGCTGAGGGCGCTCGACGCACGGGACATCGCGATGACGTCCATGCAGGTGCACCGGCCGACGCTCGACGACGTTTTCCTGACCCTGACGGGCCGCAGCCTGCGCGATGCCGAAGAGGGCGCGCCTGTCGACGGCGCGACGGAGAAGGAGGCCACGCATGTTGCATGACACTTGGTTGACCTTCCGCCGGGACATGCTCGCGGCGTTGCGCAACCCGACGTGGCTCGCGATCGGCATCATGCAGCCGTTGCTGTACTTGTTCTTCTTCGGGCCGCTTCTGGTGAAGGCGCTCAACGCCCAAGGGATGTCCGATGTGGACGGCTGGATGATCTTCACTCCGGCGATCATCGCCCAGCTCGCGCTGTTCGGCAGTTCCTTCGTCGGGTTCGGGCTCCTCGCGGAGTTCCGCGCGGGCGTGGTCGAGCGGATGCGGGTCACGCCGGTGAGCCGCGTGGCGCTGTTGCTGGGCAAGGTGCTCGCCAACGCGTTGCAGACCGTCGTCCAGGCGTTGATCATCATCGCGCTGGCGTATCTGGTCTTCGACCTGAACGCGCCGTTCGGTGGTGTCGTGCTCAGCCTGGTGATCGTCTTCCTTCTGTCGATCACGTTGGCGTCGTGCTCGTACGCGCTGGCGCTGATGCTCAAGAGCGAGGACGCCTTCCCGGCTTTGCTCAACGCGGTTCTCATGCCGTTGCTGCTGCTGTCCGGAATCCTGATCCCGATCACCGCGGGCTCGGCGCCGGATTGGCTGTACACGATTTCCCGGATCAATCCGTTCCGGCATGTGGTGGATGTCGAGCGGAACAGTTTCCGCGGTGACTTCTCGATGGACGCGCTGTTCACCGGGAGCGTCGTGGTGCTGGTCATGGCGATCCTGGCCATCTGGTGGGGTTCGCGGACCTTCCAGCGCGAAAACGCCTGAGACACGCTGAACCGAAAGGTCGCCTTATGCCCGCCTCGCGGACGTAAGGTGACCTTTCGGGCGTGCTGGGGCGATATTCGAGGACAGGTGACTTTGATCGATCCGGAAGGTGAGCACGGCGTCACCCTGTCCCACCGCGAGACGGTGACGGACTGGGCGGCGGTGCGTGGCGCCGACATCCGGTTCGCCTCGGTCACGGTCAGCGAGAACACCAACTGGCGGGACGCCGCCGCGGAACGCAATCTGGCCGGCGCGCAGCATGTCGGTATCCATACCGGCGCACGGCATTACGCGCGCCCGGGCGCGGTCCACGACCAGGCCGACCATTTCGTGCGGACGGCGAGCGCGCTCGGCGCCTTCGCACCCGGTTCGCTCGCGCCCGCGCTCGAAGTGGAGGCGCCCAGCGTCGACGACCGGTTCATCAAGGCGTGGATCAAACATGTCCGGCACGCGGCGCGCGTCGAACGTGTCCTGGTGTACGCGGGGCTCGACTGCTGGACGGATCGCCTGCACCCGGACAAGTGGGCGGACAGCGAAGTCGTGCTCTGGCTGGTCCGGCACAACGAAATCCCGGGAAGGCCGGGCTGGTTCCACTCGCGGCTGGGCTTGCACCAGCACGGTTTCGGTACCGGACTGCCCGGTGTGGACGGTCCGATCGCCCAAGACGCCGTCGTCTATCCCTTCGCTCTCTCGGACGTGCTTCTGTAGTACTCGCTCTGTGACGACGGGTGTGCGCGAAGTCACCGTGTGGTCGCGGATCTCACTTTCCGCCGGGCGCGGTTGCGTTCGCGCCCATCCGGACGGAGACAATGTCGCGTGCGGTTGATGTGCCGGAGGCTGCGTACGGACGTCGGGCCCGAACGGGCGCTGGCGGCTCTTGGGGTACGCGCCGAGGCGCTCGGGCTCGCGCCACCGGCGGCGCTTTGCGGGGACTGGTTTTCCTCGCGCGCGGTCATCGCGTTGAACGCTCACTTGACTCCTGTACAGGACGTCTCCGAGGCGTTCGCGATTCCCACGCGGATGCCTGTCGTTCGTGACGCCGTGCCGGGCGCCGTCGGAGGTGGCTGGTTCGGTTACCTGGGTTACGACCTGACCGATCCCTCAGGCCGTTCCGGCGCTCTTCCTCCGGCCGCCTGGGGCTGGGTCGACCGGGTGCTGCGGCTGGACGCGGACGGTTCGTGGTGGTTCGAAGCCCTGGTTCCCGACGACGCCCCGGATCCGGTCGACGAGGTGTCCGCGACGGAATCCGCGCTCGCCGAGCTCCCTGAGGCGACGGCTTGGAATTCCGGCCCGCTGTCGCGGCCGCTTCCGTCGGAGCACTACGACGCGGTCAAGGCGTGTGTGCACGCGATCGAAGCCGGCGAGCTGTTCCAAGCGAACATCTGCACTCGCTTCAGCGGCGGATTCGCAGGCGATCCGATCGCGTTGTTCGCCGAAGGCACACGTCGCCTGCGGGCCCGCCGGGCGGCGTTCCTCGCCGGCGACTGGGGCTCGATCGTGTCGTTCTCCCCCGAACTTTTCCTTGCCCGGAATGGGCGCCACGTGCGTTCGACACCGATCAAGGGCACCCTGCCGCGGCGGAACGCGGCCGACGACCATCTCGCGCGACGACTGCGGGAATCCACCAAGGACGTCGCCGAGAACGTGATGATCACCGATCTCGTCCGCAACGACCTCGGCCGAGTGTGCGCCACCGGCAGTGTGCGCGTCCCCGAGCTTCTCGCGGTCCGGCCCGCTCCCGGGGTCTGGCATCTGGAGTCCACTGTGGAGGGATCGCTCGCCGAGGGCGTCGACGACGCGGCCCTGCTCGCGGCCACGTTCCCGCCGGGTTCGGTGACGGGCGCGCCGAAGATCCGGGCGCTGGATCTGATCGCCGAACTGGAGCCCACGGCGCGTGGTGTCTACACAGGCGCGATCGGGCTCGCGTCGCCGATCTCGGGGCTGGAACTGAACGTCGCGATCAGAACCTTCGAAATCCACGACGGCGAGATCGCACTGGGAGTCGGCGGCGGGATCACCGCCGACTCCGACAGCGAAGCGGAATGGCAGGAATGCCTGCACAAATCCGCTCCGCTGGAGCGTCTGCTCGGCTGAAGTTACTTGGTGGGATCCAGCAGGAGCTTGCCCATCGTGCCGCGCGAACGCAGGGCCTCGTGGGCGGCGCGCGCGTCGGAAAGCGCGTACTCGCCGCCGGCGACGGCGCGGACCCGACCGGCGAGCGCCAGTTCGAAAAGCTCGTCGAGCGTACGGCCGAAGACGTTTCCGGGGAGTTTGAAGGCGTGCGGCAGCCACATCCCGGCCACGGTGGTGCTGTGCCCGAGGATGTTGCGGGCTTCGATCGGCTTCGGCTGCTCGCGGCTGGCCATGCCGTAGAACGCGAGGCGGCCGAACGGCGCGAGCGCCGCGATGCTCTGGTCGGTGACGGTGCCGCCGGTCATGTCGAGCACGATGTCGACGCGCTTTCCGCCGTTCGCCTCGCGAAGCGCGTCGGTCATGTTCTCGGCGCGCGAATCGATGGCCACGTCGGCGCCGAGTTCGAGGGCGAGCGCACGCTTCTCGTCGCTGCTGGCGGTCGCGATGACCCGGCCTGCTCCCCATGCCTTGGCGAGCTGGACGGCGATGGAGCCGACTCCGCCCGCCGCCGCGTGCACGACGACGGTTTCGCCGGCTTCGAGGTGGGCGCTCTTGCGCAGCAGGAGCGAGGCGGTGGTGCCCTGGACGATGAAGGAGAGCGCGGTCAGGTCGTCGACACCGTCGGGCACGGCGAAGCTGGTGACCTCGTTCGCCACCGCGCGCTCGGCGTAGCCACCACCGCCGTTGAGCAGCGAAACGACCCGCTTGCCGTCCGCGGTGCGGCCGACGACCTCGCCGCCGGGCACGAGCGGGAGCTTGCTCGGCGCGAGATAGGAGTTCTCGGCCTGGTGGGTGTCGGCGTAGTTGATGCCGATCCGGTCGACCTCCACCAGCAGCTGACCCGGTCCGGGGACGGGATCGGGCAGGTCGACGAGGTTGAGCACCTCGGGTCCGCCGAATTCGGTCACCTGTACTGCGCGCATCCGCATCCTCCTCATCGAGATGAGACATTCTTGCATATGTCTCATCCGTGAGACGTCGCGTGATATGTTTCACTTATCGAAACCGCACTCGAACGCCAGTTGACTTCGCCGCGCCCGGACGCCGTGCGCGCGTTCACGATCGCGCGCGCCTGGTTCCTCGAAGGGCGCCGAGTGGAGATGGGCGATCTCGCGGGCGAGCTCGGGATCAGCCGGGCCACGCTGCACCGCTGGGTCGGCGGACGGGATCAGCTGCTCGGCGAGATCCTGTGGTCGATGACCGTCGAGGTCTTCGAAGCGAGGGCTTCCGGCAAGCTCGGACGCGGCGCGGAGGGGATCGCCGAACTCGTCGGCACCTTCGTCCGGACCGTGAACGACTCGACACCGTTCCGGGAGTTCCTGCGCAACGAGCCCGAGCGGGCGCTGCGGATCCTGACGACGAAGGCCAGCGTCGTGCAGAGCCGCGCGATCGCGAAGATGCGCGAGTTCCTGGACGAGGAGGTCGCGGCGGGACGACTCGCGCCGCCCCTGCCGGTCGAGGACCTGGCCTATCTGCTGGTCCGGATCGGCGAGTCCTTCATCTACACCGACGTCATCACCGGCGCCGAGCCCGACGCCGCGAAGGCGTACGCCGCCGCGACGGCCTTGCTGTCCTAGCTCTTGCGGGACGCGAGCACGGCGTCGTAGAGCTCCTTCTTCGACACCCCGGCGGCCTCGGCGACTTCGGCGGCGGCGGATTTGAGGCGTTCGCCTGCCTCGACGCGCGACGAGACCTCCGAAACCAGGTCCGCGACACTCACCGAACGCGGCGGCGCGCCCGCCAGGACGACCGTGATCTCGCCCTTGACCCCTTCGGCGGCCCAGGCGGCCAGATCCGGCAGGTTGCCGCGTTTGACCTCTTCATAGGTTTTGGTCAGTTCGCGGCACACGGCGGCGCGACGGTCGGCTCCCAGGACGTCGGCGGCGTCGGCGAGGGTGCTCGCGAGGCGATGCGGAGATTCGAAGAACACGGCCGTACGGGGCTCGTCCTTCAGCGAACCGAGCCACTTCGCGCGTTCACCGGGTTTGCGCGGGGCGAATCCTTCGAAACAGAAACGGTCGCAAGGGAGGCCGGACAGCGCCAACGCCGTGGTCACCGCCGACGGGCCGGGAAGACAGGTCACCGGCACGTCGGCCTCGACGCAGGCCGCCACCAGGCGGAATCCGGGATCGGAGACACTCGGCATCCCCGCGTCGGTCACGAGGACCACCGTTTCGCCTGTTTGAAGCGATTCGAGCAGTTTCGGCAGGCGAGCCGTCTCGACGTCCTCGTAGAAACTGACGACGCGCCCGACCGGCGAGACGTCGAGCGCGGTGGTGAGGGAGCGCAGGCGCCGGGTGTCTTCGGCGGCGATCACATCGGCGGTCGCGAGGGCTTCGGACAGGCGCGGCGAAGCGTCACGGACGTCTCCGAGCGGGGTGGCTGCCAGCACGAGGCGTCCTTCGGTCATTCCCGAAGGTTAACCGGTTCGCACATCCGGACACCGAGTTCACTCTTCCGCCCGTAGGATCATGCCCCGTGACCGCACTGCTGACCCGGGACAACGAGAGCGTGCGGCCGGATCCGGTCGACGCGCTCCGGCCACCGAACGACCGGGAGGCCACCCTCCTCGGCCGCGGCATGCCGACCGACCGCCTGCGCGGCTGGGTCGTCACGCTGGTGCTGACGCTCATCGGCGGCATAGTCCGGATCCAGAACCTGGGCACGCCCACCGACAAGGGCACCCCTGTCTTCGACGAGAAGCACTACGTCCCGCAGGCGTGGCAGATGCTGCGCAACGGCGGTTACGAAGACAACTACGGCTACGAGCTGATCGTGCACCCGCCCCTGGCGAAGCACCTCATCGCGATCGGCGAGTGGCTGTTCGGCTACAACGCCTGGGGCTGGCGGATCATGCCCGCGCTGGCGGGCACGCTGATCGTGTTCCTCACCATCCGGATCGCGCGGCGGCTCACCCGTTCGACGCTGCTCGGCGCGGTCGCCGGGATCCTGGTGATCAGCGACGGCGTCCTGCACCTGCAGTCGCGGATGGGCATGCTCGACATCTTCATCGCGTTGTTCGTGCTCGCCGCCTTCGCCTGCGTGCTGTGCGACCGCGACCAGGTCCGGCAACGGCTCGCCGTGGCCGTCCGCGAAGGCTGGATCGACGAGTCCCGGTTCGGCCCGAAGCTGGGTTTCCGGTGGTGGAGGTTCGCCGGCGGCCTGATGATCGGGCTGACCTTCGGCGTCAAGTGGTCGGCGCTGTACTACATCGCCGCGTTCGGCCTGCTCACGGTCTTCTTCGACGTGGCCGCGCGCCGCGCCGCCGGGGTGCAGCGACCTTGGGTCGGCACGCTGCGCCGCGACGTGCTGCCCGCGCTGTGGGCGATCGTCGTCATCCCGATCCTGGTGTACCTCGCCTGCTACTGGGCCTGGTTCGCGAGCGAGACCGCGACCGACCGCAACTACGTGGCGATCAAGGACATCGATCCCGGCTTCTGGGCCTGGATGCCGCCCGCGTTGCGGTCGCTGGGCAACTACTCGATGAACGTCCTCGACTTCCACGCGAACCTGGTGACGCCCAAGGACAAGCCGCATCCGTGGGAGTCGAAGCCGTGGACGTGGCCGATGGGGCTGCGGCCGATGCTGTACGCGTACGCGGGCGGCACCGAGGCGACCGGCTGCGGCGAGTCGACCTGCGTGCGGGCGACGATGCTGATCGGCACGCCGGCGATGTGGTGGCTGGCCCTGCCGATGCTCGGCTGGAGCGCGTGGCGGTCGTTCTTCCGCGCGGACTGGCGCTACGCCGCCGTGCTCGTCGGCTACCTCGCCGGGTACCTGCCCTGGTTCACCAACCTCGACCGCCAGATGTACTACTTCTACGCGACGCCGCTGGCGCCGTTCCTGGCTCTCGGGTTGACGCTGATCCTCGGCCAGATCCTCGGCAGCGCGAAACGCGGATTCGAACGGCGGGGCACCGGCATGCTCGTCGTCGCCCTCTACCTGGGTCTCGTCGTGGCCAACTTCGCCTGGCTGTGGCCGATCCTCAACGGCAACGCGATCACCAACGACCACTGGAACGCCGAGCTGTGGCTTCCGTCCTGGAAGTGACCCCGATCGGACGTCCGGATTTCCCGTTTCAAGTGTGACACTTGGACGAGAGTTGTTACTCTCCCCTGGTCAACAGCAGTTCGACCAGGGGGCACCATGACGATCCGACCGCTCGGAGCGGCCTGCGCGGCCGCGGCGTTGTTCTTGATCGCGGGCTGCGAGGACCAGACGCCGGGAACAGCGTCGCCGCAGACTTCGGCCGTTCCGAGCACTTCGGAAGCGCCGGCCAGCAGCTCGGCTCAAGCCAGCGCTTCGCGGCCGACGGCGACCGCTGCGACGGTTTCCGAGGCGACCACGCCCGCCACCGGTGGCGCGGTGGCGCACAGTCCGGACGGGGCGGCGAGCGTGATGGAGGAGTACTTCCACGCCCTGGGCGCCAAGGACCTCGAAACGGTCTGCCGGATCACCGGTCCGGCGTTCGACGGCGGGATGAAGGAATGCCGCACTCTCACCCCGATGCAGTTCGGGATGTTCTCGGACGATGACCTCAAGAAGCTGAAGGACATCCGCGTCGACCGGGCGAAGCTGCAGAGCAAGGGACCGGACAAGGTCGTCGTCCCGCCGGCCTCGATCTCGCCGCAGATCGCGATGATGCAGGCCGAGCCCAAGACGTTCACCATGGGGTGGCGCGGCGGGACCTGGGTCGTCGTCGACTGAGGGAGAGCAAGGGACCTTTGCTCACGTTCGTTAGCACACTAACCAACGTGAGCAAAGGTCCCTTGCTCTCTTTTCGCAGGTCAGCGCGGGTGGCGCTGGGGCTGCGGCTGCTGGTGGGGCTGCTGCTGCGGAGGGCGGCGCGGCACGATCTGGGTCACCGGGCCGTCCGGCGACTTGCCTGCCCGCGCGAGCCAGCCCTCGACGTCGCGCCGGACGGCGGTGAGCGTCGGGCGGCGGCGGGGCTCCTGGTCGAGCGACGCGATGAGGATCCGGGCGTGCGCGCTGCGGTTCGGCAGCTTCGAGACCGGTTCGGCGCGGGCGGCGGCCATCAGCGCGGCCATCGGGGTCTCCCGGGTGCCGCGCGGAGGCTGGCCCGACAGCGCGTAGCTGACCGTCGCGGCGAGCTGCCAGGCGTCCGACGCCGGGCTCGCCTGGGAGCCCATCGCCTGCTCGGGCGCGACGAAGTCCGGCGTGCCGATCATCATCCCGGTCGCGGTCATCTTCGAGTCGCCCTGGCTGCGGGCGATGCCGAAGTCGATCAGGTGGGCGAGCCCGTTGCGGTCGAGGATGATGTTCGACGGCTTCAGGTCGCGGTGCAACACACCCTTCTCGTGCGCCGCGGCGAGCGCGCCCGCCATGGTCGACCAGAGCCGTCCGGCGGCGATGTCGTCGAGCGGGCCCTGCGAGTCGACGATCTCGGCCAGCGACCGTCCTTCGAGGTACTCCATGACCAGCGCGAGCCCGTCGGGTTCCTCGACGAGGTCGTACACCTTGACGCAGTTGGGGTGGTTCACCACGGCCAGTGCCCTGGCCTCGCGCTGCATGCGCTCCTCGGTGTCCCGGTCCGGCGCGTGCGCGATCTTCAGCGCGACCGTGCGGTTGAGCTGCGTGTCGACCGCTTCCCAAACGGTGCCGAAGCCACCGTGGCCGAGCCGCCGGACCCGCTTGTAGCGACTGCCACCGGAGTTGCGGGAACCCGGGGGTGCCGGGACGGGGCCGGGTACGGCGGCCAACGCGGGAGGTTCGGGCGCCTGCGCCAGCGCGGTCGCCGGGTACTGCTTCTGCGGCGGGGGCGGCAGCTGCTGCTGCGGCTTCGGGGCGGGCGGCTCCGGGCGGTACGGCTCGACCTTCTGCCGGGGCTGCGGCTCCGGCCGGTTGATCACCGACCATGGTGGCGGCCCGACCAGCGCGACCGGGATCAGGCCCAGCACGCTGAGCGGCAGGAACCCGAGCCAGAAGTGCACGGCGGTGTTCGCGCCCATGCCGACGCTGGCGAGCACCATCAGCACGAACGGGATCCAGAAGAACCGCGAGGGCCACTTCGGACCGCGGCGGAACGCGGTCCGCGCCTGCAGCATGACGAACAGCAGGGACAGCGCGGGCAGGCCGACCAGCAGGATCAGGTAGAAGATGTAGCTCAGCTGCATCCCGCTCGGATAGAACAACACCTCGTACACGTTCTGGCCGCGTCCGAGGTACTCGCTCTGCTTGCCGATCAGCGGGCTGTAGTCGGTGTTGAAGGCCGCCAGGTCACTGCCGGAGAAGCCGGATTGCCCGCCCGATTTCGACGAGGCGGCTTCCTGGTAGGTCTGCGAAACACCGGTGGCCAGCAACCACGGCAGCAGGAAGACCGCGACGACGCCGATCCCGCCGAAGACGGACAGGGTCACCACGTCGTAGCGGTTGCCGGTGCCTTTGCGGATGATCGCGACGACCATCGCGCCCAGCGCGGGCAGCAGCGCGACCAGCGCTCCCGCGGTGCTCGTCGCCCACACCCAGTCCCCGGGCCAGATCCCCGGTCCGAACAGGCTGTGCGCGAACGACAGCAGCGCGCTCGCTAGTCCCATGGACCCTGCTCCCCTAGCTTGTCGAGGCCGTTTCCGGCGGTTTTCTCCTGGTTCAGCTTAGGACGCCTCATGCCCTCACGGGGTTGCCGGGTTGTCGCGGCCGTCTCTCCGCCGTTACCACCCGGCATGAGCTCGGCCGGAAGTCCATGATGGTCCGGTACCCGAGCGCGAAGGAGCATTCGATGTACGCCGAGACGTACCAGCGGAGCCTTGAAGACCCGGAGGGTTTTTGGCTCGAAGCCGCCCGGGCGATCGACTGGACCCGGCCGCCGGCGCGAGCCCTCGACGCGGCGAAGGCGCCCTTCTACCGCTGGTTCCCGGACGGGGAGCTCAACACGGCGTTCAACGCGCTCGACAGGCACGTGCGGGACGGTCGCGGCGAGCAGACCGCGCTGATCTGGGATTCGCCCGTCACCGATTCGGTACGGCGGTTCACCTACGCGGAACTGCTGGACGACGTCGCGCGCTTCGCCGGCGCGCTCGCCGCTCTCGGTGTCGGGAAGGGCGACCGCGTCATCGTGTACATGCCGATGGTCCCCGAAGCCGCGATCGCGATGCTCGCGTGTGCCCGGCTCGGCGCGGTGCACTCGGTGGTGTTCGGCGGGTTTGCCCCGAAGGAGCTCGCTGCGCGGATCGAAGACGCGAAACCCAAGGTCATCGTGGCCGCGTCGTGCGGGATCGAGCCGGCTCGGGTCGTCGAGTACAAGCCGATCATCGACGACGCGCTCGCGGGCACCGTCCATCAGCCGGACAAGGTCGTGGTGCTGCAGCGGGAGCGCGCCCGCGCCGAATTGGGTGAGCGCGACGCGGACTGGGCCGAGCTGGTCGCGAAGGCCTCTCCCGCCGATCCGGTGCCGGTCGCCGCCACCGATCCTCTGTACATCCTCTACACCTCCGGCACCACGGGGAAGCCGAAGGGCGTCGTGCGCGACACCGGCGGGCACGCGGTCGCGCTGGCCTGGTCGATGGGCGCGATCTACGACATCCAGCCGGGCGACGTGTGGTGGACGGCTTCCGACGTCGGCTGGGTCGTCGGCCATTCCTACATCGTCTACGCGCCGCTCCTCATCGGAGCCACGAGTGTCATGTACGAGGGCAAGCCGGTCGGGACGCCCGACGCGGGCGCGTTCTGGCGCGTCATCGCCGACCACGGGGTCAAGGCGCTGTTCACCGCGCCGACCGCGTTGCGCGCGATCAAAAAGGTCGACCCGGACGCGACCGAAATCGAAAAATACCAGCTCAGCGAGTTTCAGACGTTGTTCATGGCGGGGGAACGACTCGATCCGGAGACGTATCACTGGGCGCACGGGAAGCTCGGCGTCCCGGTGATCGACCACTGGTGGCAGACCGAGACCGGCTGGCCGATCGCGGCGAATCCGCGCGGGCTGGAACCGATGCCGGTCAAACCCGGTTCCGCGACGAAACCGGTGCCGGGCTGGGACGTGCGGATCCTGGACCAGTCGGGCGACCCGCTCCCCGCCGGCCGGGAAGGCGCCATCGCGATCAAGCTGCCGCTCCCGCCGGGATC
This sequence comes from Amycolatopsis sp. NPDC089917, assembly GCF_040684635.1. Lineage (NCBI taxonomy): Bacteria > Bacillati > Actinomycetota > Actinomycetes > Pseudonocardiales > Pseudonocardiaceae > Amycolatopsis > Amycolatopsis sp. NPDC089917. The sequence continues at coordinate 53,665 of NZ_JBFBGL010000021.1, forward strand.
GCTGCCGACGCTGTGGGAGGACGACGAGCGGTATCGCGAGGCGTATCTTTCGCGGTACGATGGGTACTACCTGACGGGCGACTCCGGATACGTCGACGAAGACGGCTATCTGTTCGTCATGGGCCGCACCGACGACGTCATCAACGTCGCGGGCCACCGGCTTTCGACCGGTTCGATGGAGGCCGTCCTGGCGTCCCACGCCGCCGTCGCCGAATGCGCGGTGATCGGCGTCCGGGATCAGCTCAAGGGACAGCTCCCGCGCGGCTTCGTGGTGCTGAAATCGGGGGTCGACGCCGACGCGGAAACGCTCAAGGCCGAATTGGTCGCACTGGTGCGGCGTGACATCGGGCCGGTCGCCGCGTTCCGCGACGTGTCCATTGTGGACGCGCTGCCGAAGACGCGGTCGGGGAAGATCCTGCGCAAGACCATGCGCGGCATCGCCGACGGCCGCGACGAGCAGGTGCCGTCGACGATCGAAGACGCGAGTGTCCTCGACGCGCTGAAAGCCGTTCTGCGCGGCGAGTGAACCAATGACCGGTACGTATTCCTAGTCCGATCGGGTGTTGTCCCCTTTGCCCTATTGGTCTATACCTCTAGGAGCAGAGAGTCTCCAGTTCCCCGACCGGAGGTGCTCCATGAGTAAACGCCTGTCCACGACCGTGCTCGGCGTGGCAGTCCTGAGTCTCGTGACGTTCGGCCTGCCCGCGACGGCGAGCGCGGCGCAGCACACGAAGACCGAGCGGACCGTCACCGACGTCATCCCCGCACCCGTCGACGCGAAACCCGACCCTCGCGCGAACTTCCGGCTCAGCCCCGCGACCGTCATCCGCACCGACCGCGACGGCAGACAAGTCGGCGAATACCTGGCCGGCCTGCTCCGGCCCGCTACCGGCTACCGGCTGCCCGTCGTCGGCGACCACCGCGGCGGCGGCCCCGCCATCTCGCTCGAAACCGGTCACTCGAGCGACCGCGTCGGCGCCGAGGGCTACCAGCTCAAGGTGTCGTCCTCCGGCGTGCGCTTGCGGGCGAACACCGACAAGGGCCTGTTCTCCGGCGTCCAGACTCTGCGCCAGCTGTTCCCGTCGGCGATCGAGGCGACCACCGTCCAGAAGCGTTCGTGGGTGGTCTCGGGCGGCACGGTGCTCGACTACCCGCGCTTCGGCTACCGCAGCGCGATGCTCGACGTCGCCCGGCATTTCTTCACGCCGGCGCAGGTCAAGCTCTACATCGACCAGATCGCGCAGTACAAGATCAACACGCTCCACCTGCACCTGAGCGACGACCAGGGCTGGCGGATCGAGATCAAGAGCTGGCCGAAGCTGGCGACCGTGGGCGGGCTGACCGCCGTCGGCGGCGGCCCCGGCGGGTACTACACGCAAGAGCAGTACACGGACCTCGTGCGCTACGCGGCTTCGCGGCACATCACGGTCGTCCCCGAGATCGACATGCCGGGACACACCAACGCGGCCCAGCACTCCTACGCCGAACTGAACTGTGACGGCAAGCCGATTCCGGCGCGCACGGACATCGAGGTCGGCTACAGCTCGCTGTGCATCAACAAGGACATCACCTACACGTTCATCGACGACGTCCTGCGCGAACTGGCGGCGCTCACCCCCGGGAAGTACCTCAACATCGGTGGCGACGAGGCACACGCGACCACCCCGGAGGATTACCAGACCTTCGCCAAGAAGGTGCAGCCGATCGTCGCGAAGTACGGTAAGCAGATCACCGGCTGGCACGACATCGCCAAGACCAATCCGCCGGTTTCGGCCGTCCCGCAGTTCTGGGGCACGACCGGCACGGACGCCAACGTCGCCGCGGCCGCGGCCAGGGGCAACAAGATCCTCATGTCGCCCGCGAACAAGGCATACATGGACATGAAGTACCACCCGCAGACCCCGCTCGGCCTGAGCTGGGCCGGGCTGATCGAGGTCAAGACCGGCTACGACTGGGATCCGGCCACGTACCTGCAGGGCGTGACGGAGCAGAACGTCATCGGCGTCGAGGCGCCACTGTGGTCGGAAACGCTCGTGACCAGTGAGCACATCGAGTTCATGGCGTTCCCGAGGTTGCCGGGCTATGCCGAGATCGGCTGGTCGCCGAAGGATTCCCAGACCTGGGACGCCTACCGGCTCCGGCTGGCGAAGCAGAGCCCGCGCTGGGTTCAGCAGGGCATCGACTTCTACCGGTCCACTCAGGTCGACTGGCAGTAGTCGAGACGTTCGGTGATGGCGGCACGGGCCAGCGCGTAGGGCTCCGTGCCGCCGAACATCACCGAATCGGCGTTCGCGGCCCGGCCGAGGGCGTGCAGTTCGAAGGCCAGCCGCTCCACGTCGACGGCCGCGCGGAGGTGTCCCAGCTTCCGCGCTTCGACGGCGGTGGAGCGGATGAACTGGGCGAAAGCCCGGCTCACCTTCGCGACCGCGTCGTGGACCCGGCCGGTCCGCGCGTCGAATTCGGCACCGGTGTTGAAGAAGAAACAGCCGCCGGGGAACACCCGGCGTTCCGAGTAGTCCAGCCAGTTCGCGCACAGCGCGCGCAGCCGGTCGATTCCCGGCTCGGCCTTCAAGGTCGGCTCGACGACGTTTTCCGCGAAGATCGCGCTCGCCGTCTCGACCGCCGCGAGTTGCAGTTCCTCTTTGGAGCCGAACAGCGCGAACACCCCGGATTTGCTCAGTTCCAGTTCGGCGGCGAGCCTGCCGAGGGACAGCCCGTCGAGCCCTTCGACGGACGCGATGTCGACGGCGCGCCGGAGCACGATCCGCCTCGTCGCGTCGCCTCGGGCAACCCGGCCGTCAACCGGCATTCCGTTCCTCTTTCCGCCGTTTCGCCGATTCCAGGCCGTCACGGTACTGCCGGGAAAGCGACGGCGTCGCGAGCACCCGGTCCAGCAGCGCCCCGTACGCGGCCCGCCGATCGTCGTCCAGCTGGACGACGTTGGTGAACGACGCGACGTACACCTCGGCGATCGTCGGATTCACCGGATCGCGCTGTTCGAGCGTCATGCGTCCCGACGTCGGGACCCGCCCCGGCCGGAGGACCCGCAGGTACCAGCCGCTGCGCCCGGAATCGATCATCGCCGGGATGACGTCCTTGCGCCCGGTCTTCATCGCGAGCTTGAAACACGGCGTCCGCGGCTGCGAGACCTGCACCAGCGCGTCTCCCCAGGACCAGACGTCCCCGATCCGCACCTCGAACTCGTCCGCGCCCTCGACCGACAGGTTCTCCCCGAAATCACCGGCGACCGACTGGAAACCCTGCTCCGACCAGGCCTGGTAATGCGCGGCCGGATAGACGTAGACCGCTTTGTCGACCCCGCCGTGGACCGTGCGGTCCGCCTGGTCGTCCCCGGTCAGATTGATCTCGCCGAGGTCCAGGAAGGGCGCCTCCACCCGCGCCTTCGAGATCGCGCTGTACACCGGAACGTCGCGTTTCGTCCCCAGCACGGACGGCCGCCCCACGAAGACTTCGTTCAGTTCGAGTCCGCTCACACCTAGAAAATAGCACGACCGTTCGTATATGTTGCCGGGATGGACTTCCTCGCGTTGACGACACGAGCACATCAGGCGACAGGCGAGACGATCGCCGGGATCGGCAAGGACGACTGGGACCGCTCGACCCCCTGCGCCGAGTGGGCCGTCCGTGACGTCGTGAAACACCTGATCGACAACAACGAGCACCGCGCCGCGCAGGCGTCCGGCCTTCCCCGGAAGACCCGGCCGACGACGGACGACGACCTCGCCAGGTCCTACGAAGAGAGTTCCGCCGAGTTCCTCGCGGCTTTCGACGACCAGGCCCTGGACAAGACCTTCGACTTCGGCACCTTCGGGCCGCTCCCGGGGAAGAACGCCCTGGCCGTGCTGTTCGTCGACAACCTCGTCCACGACTGGGACCTCGACGCCGCCCTGGGCCGTGAACACCACTGGGACGACGAGCTCGCGACGGCCGCGTTACGCGTGGCGAGCCGCTACCCCGACGTGATGCCGGTGCGCGGGCCCGGCGGCGCCTTCGACCACGCTGTCGAGGAACCGCCGGGCGCCGGACCGGGAGAGGCGCTCATCGCGTTGCTGGGCCGTTCAATTCCGCCGACTCCTCGTCGCTGAACAACCGGGAGCGGACCAGGAAGCGGACTCCTTCGGGCGCCTCCAAGGAGAATCCGCTTCCCCGCCCCGGGACGACGTCGATGGTCAGATGCGTGTGCTTCCAGTACTCGAACTGCGGCCCGGACATCCACACCGGGACGTCCTCGATCCCTTCGACGACGAGGTCGCCGAGATGGACGTCGGACACCCCGGTGCGGAATTCGCCCGCCGGGTAGCACATCGGCGCGCTTCCGTCACAGCATCCGCCGGACTGGTGGAACATCACCGGCCCGTGGAGCGACACCAGCCGCCGCAGCAGCTCCGCGGCGGCCGGTGTCAAGCCGACCCGCTCGGCCATCAGAAGAACCCGAGCGCACTGTCCGAATAGGACACCAGCATGTTCTTGGTCTGCTGGTAGTGATCCAGCATCATCTTGTGGTTCTCGCGCCCGATCCCGGACGCCTTGTACCCGCCGAAGGCCGCGTGCGCCGGGTACGCGTGGTAGTTGTTGACCCACACCCGGCCGGCCTGGATGTCGCGGCCGGCGCGGTAGGCGGTGTTGCCGTCGCGCGACCAGACACCGGCGCCGAGGCCGTACAGCGTGTCGTTGGCGATCTTCAGCGCGTCGGCGTAGTCGTCGAACTTCGCCACCGAAACCACCGGGCCGAAGATCTCCTCCTGGAAGATCCGCATCTTGTTGTCGCCCTCGAAGACCGTCGGCTGCACGTAGTACCCGCCGGACAGTTCGCCGCCGAGGTCGCTGCGCTCGCCGCCGGTGAGGATCTTCGCGCCTTCCTTCTGGCCGATGTCGATGTAGGAGAGGATCTTCTCCAGCTGGTCGTTGGAGGCCTGCGCGCCGATCTGCGTCTCGGTGTCGAGCGGGTGGCCCTGCTTGATCTTCTTGACACGCTCGACGGCGTCGCCGAGGAATCGGTCGTAGATGCCGGACTGGATCAGCGCCCGCGACGGGCAGGTGCAGACCTCGCCCTGGTTCAGCGCGAAGAGCGCGAAGCCCTCCTGTGCCTTGTCGTAGAAGGCGTCGTTGGCCGCGGCGACGTCGTCGAAGAAGATGTTCGGGCTCTTGCCGCCGAGTTCGACGGTGACCGGGATGATGTTCTCGCTGGCGTACTGCAGGATCAGCCGTCCGGTGGTGGTCTCGCCGGTGAACGCGACCTTCCGCACGCGGTTGCTCGACGCGAGCGGTTTGCCCGCCTCGACACCGAAACCGTTGACGATGTTCAGCACGCCCGGCGGGACCAGGTCGCCGATGAGCGACATCAGCAGGTGGATCGACGCCGGGGTCTGCTCGGCCGGTTTGAGCACGATCGCGTTGCCCGCGGCGAGCGCGGGCGCGAGCTTCCAGACCGCCATCAGCAGCGGGAAGTTCCACGGGATGATCTGGCCGACGACGCCGAGCGGCTCGTGGAAGTGGTAGGCGACGGTGTTGTCGTCGATCTGGGAGATGCCGCCCTCCTGGGCGCGCAGGGCGCCGGCGAAGTAGCGGAAGTGGTCGATCGCCAGGGGGATGTCGGCGGCGAGGGTCTCGCGGACCGGTTTGCCGTTCTCCCACGATTCGGCGACGGCGATCGCCTCGAGGTTCTGTTCCATCCGGTCGGCGATCTTGAGCAGCACGTTCGACCGCTCGTCCACCGACGTCCGGCCCCAGGCCGCGGCCGCGCCTTCGGCCGCGTCGAGCGCGCGGTCGACGTCGGCGGCCGTGCCGCGGGCGATCTCGGTGAAGGTCTGGCCGGTCACCGGGGTCGGGTTCTCGAAGTACTGGCCGCTCGCGGGCGGTACGTACTCGCCGCCGATGTAGTGGTCGTAGCGCGACTCGTAGCTGACGACGCTGCCTTCGGTGTTCGGTGCCGCGTACTTGGCCATCTTTCCTGCCTCATCGCTAGGGGTGGCGGATGGCGGCGAAGGTAGGCCGGGTGAGGTTGCACGCACGTTGCAACGAAGTGAGCCCGGTCACCTATCCTCGGAAACGTGGCGGAGCTGCCCGGAGGTGAAGCGTCGCCGCGTGACCCTCAGGCGTACGCGCGGCTGCTGAAGGACGTCCACGACGCCGTCCTCTCCGGTGTTCCCGCGCCGCGTTCACCCAGGTCGATCGTGTCGGCGTCGTGGGATCGCTCGCTCGCCGCGCACGTCGACCCGGACACGGGCGTCGCCCCGCTGGTCTACGACTCCGGCGAGCTGAGCGGCCTGCGGGACGAGCATCCGCTGGCGCCGGTGCTGCCGATCCTGCGGCAGACGCTGGTGAGCATCGCCGACGACGCCGAGCACATGATGATCGTGACCGACGCGGCCGGGCACATCCTGTGGCGCGAAGGCGCGGCCGGGGTGCTGCGGCGCGCGGACGGCGTGATGCTCGCCGAGGGGACGCGCTGGAGCGAGGACGTCATCGGCACGAACGCGATGGGCACCACGCTCGCCACCGGGGAGCCGGTGCAGATCTACTCCGCCGAGCATCTCGTACGGACCTATCACGGCTGGACCTGCGCGGCGGCGCCCGTACGCGATCCGGAGACCGGGGCGCTGCTCGGGTCGATCGACGTCAGCGGTCCGCTGCGGACGGTCCATCCGGCGATGCTGGCGCTGGTCACGGCGGCCGCCCAGCTCGCCGAAGGCCAGTTGCGGGCCCGGCTCGCCATGCGCGACGAGCGGTTACGGGTCCTGAACATGACTCACCTGGAAGCGTTGCGCGGCTCACCGGGTGCCTTGCTTTCGGCGAAGGGACGCGTGCTCGCGGCCGACTCCTGCGGCGATCTTCCCGCCACCGTGGACATCCGGCGCGGCGGCGGCGCGGTCACCCTGCCCGACGGACGGCTCGGCACGGTGGAGCCGTTGAACGAGGGCTATCTGCTGCGGCTGGGGAACCGGGGTCCGTCGAGACGTCCGCGGCTCGCTCTGGAGTTCCTCACCGACGGCCCGCCATCGACCACGGTGGATGGTCGTGAGGTGCCGTTCACCTTGCGGCACGCCGAAATCCTCACCCTGCTCGCCCTGCATCCCGGCGGCCTGTCGGCGGAACGGCTGGCCCTGCTGCTCTACGGCGAGAGCGGCAATCCGGTGACGGTGCGCGCGGAGATCCACCGGCTGCGCACGCAACTCGGGTCGGACATCGTGCGGACCCGGCCGTACCGGCTCTCCGCCGAGGTGGACGCCGACTTCCTGCGGGTCCGCACGGCGCTCAAACGGGGCGACGTCGCCGGTGCCGCGAACGCGTTCCGCGGTCCGCTGCTGGCCGAATCGGAGTCGCCCGCCATCCGCGAGGAACGCGAGTCGGTCACCGCCTCGGTCCGGCGGGTCGCGCTCGGCAGCGGGGACGCGGCGGCGCTGTGGTCGTACTGGGAGACGCCCTGTGGTGCCGACGACGTGGAGATCGTCGACGCGCTGTGCCGAGTGCTCCCGGCCGGCGACCCGCGGCGCGCCGTCGCCTTCACCCATCGGGCTCGTCTGGGCCGCTGAGTAGACAGCGTCTACATCGGTTTGATAGACAGTGTCTACAAGGTGAACTCGCGGTTACGGAGATCTGGATGGGCTACCAACGATTCGTCGCGCTCGGCGACAGCTGCGCCGAAGGGCTGGCCGATCCGCATCCGTCGGGTGGCTTCTACCGCGGCTGGGCCGACTTCGTCGCGGCACGCCTCGCCGAGGAAGAGCCCGGTTTCCGCTACGCCAACCTCGCGGTCCGCGGGCGCAGGCTCGACCAGATCCACGCCGAGCAGACCCCGGCGGCGAGCGGGCTGCGGCCGGATCTGATCGCGCTGTTCGGCGGCGGCAACGACGTGATGAGCCGCGGCTGGGACGCGCGCACGGTCGCCCGCCGCGTCGACGCCACCATCCGCGCCTGCACCGAGATCGCACCGGACGTCGTCACCTTCACCCTCAGCGACATCTCCCACCGGATGCCGATGGGTCACCGCATGCGCCCGCGCATCGTCGCGCTGAACGACGCCGTCCGCGAAGCGTCCGTCAGCTACGGCGCGACGCTCGTCGACCTCTGGCCGGACGACGCCGCGCACGATTCCCGCTACTTCGGCCCGGACCGGCTGCACCTGTCCGAACAGGGCCACCGGCGCCTGGCCGGGCACGTGCTCGGCAAGCTCGGCATCACCCACGACCCGGCCTGGCTCGCCCCGCTCCCCGGTTCGGCCGGACGTCCCGGTCTGCGCGCGGACATGCGCTGGCTGACGCGGGAGGTCCTCCCGGTCGCGGTCAGCCGGTTCCGCAACCGGCTCATCGGCCGCCAGCCGGGTGACGGCTTCCTGCCGAAGCGCCCCGACCTCCTTCCCGTCCTCGAGGAGACCCGGTCGTGGGCGCCCGAACCCGCCTGATCGACACCGCGGCGAACCTGCTGGCCGAAGAGGGTGTCGGCGCGGTGACCCTGCGCGGGATCGCCAAGGCCGCCGGCGTCTCGCACGGCGCGCCGCTGCGGCATTTCTCCGGACGCGCGGCCCTGCTCTCGGCGGTCGCGACCCGCGGCTACACCGAACTGCTCGACCGCGGCACCGGCCTGCCGGACGGGACGCCGCGCGAACGGCTCATCGCGGCCTGCCACGGCTATCTCGACTTCGCGCTGGCCAATCCCGCGATGTTCGAGCTGATGTTCCGGCGCGACCTCATCGATCCGGACGACGCCGAACTCACGCGAGTGAGCAGCGCGGTCTTCGACTTCTTCGCCGCGCTCGTGGGCGCGCTCCAGGACGGGGACTGGCACCCCGGGACCGATCCGCGGCTGCTCGCGTCCTCGCTGTGGGCGTCGCTGCACGGTCTCGCCCAGTTGTGGCTCTGGGGCGGTTTGGCGGGGGCGAGCTTCGCGCCGTCACCGGAAAGCGCGCTGGCCGTCACGCTGGACGCTTATCTGGGCTGAGGCTCGGCGAAGAGGCGGCCAGCTCCGGATATCCCCTCCCGAAGGCCCTCTTACCCGGAGGAGGTCGACCTCTTCGCCGAGTTGGGGGAATGGAATATCCATCCTGCTCCGACGTTATCCGGACGGATCACCGGGCGGAATCACCACGAGTCGGAAGCCCGGGTAAACCTTCGCGGTATATAGCCGGGTGAATACCGCGAAAGTTGCAGGAATTGGGCGGCCCGACGTTCCGGCGGTAACTTTCGGAAGTGCCGTCCCTCGCTCAGCCCTTTCAGCTCCTCCGCGCACGGCCGGCCCTCATCGATTTTCTGATCACGGCGGCCTCGGCCACTCTCCTGGCGCTGGGCGCGGCACCCCGCGGCGGCGCGTTCGGCGATCCGGTCGAGGCCGGGGCCGTCGCCCTCGCGGTGCTCGTCGCGCTCCCGCTGCTGATGCGCCGCCGCTACCCGATCGCGGTCCTGCTCACCTCGGTCTCGATCATGACCGTGTACACCGCTTTGGGTTACCGGGCCACCTTGGGCGAACCCTCGGCCTTCATCGCGGCGTACACGGTGTGGGCGCGCTATCCGCCCGCGAAGGCCCTGGCACCGACGATCGCGTGGGTCGTGCTGTTCGAAGTGGGGCTCGTCCTCGGGGAAGTGCCGTCGTTCGTGGCCGACACGACGCGCCTGGTCGCGCAGTGCCTGGGCACGATCATCGTCGGACGGCTCGGTTTCCTGCGCGCGGACCGGCTGGTGGAACGCGCCGTCCGCGCGGAACGCGAGATCCGGCTCGAAGCGGAACAGGCCGTCGTCGAGGAGCGCATCCGCATCGCGCACGAGTTGCACGACGTCGTGTCGCACCACATCTCGGTGATCGCGGTGCAGGCGAACCTCGCGCGGTACGTCTTCGAATCCTCGCCGGGCACCGCGCGCACCGCGCTGGACACCATCACCGGCACGACGACGGAAGCGCTCGACGAACTCCGGCGTCTGCTCGGGGTGCTGCGCCCACCGCACCGCGAACCTCACGCGTACCGCCCTCAGCCCGGTCTCGCCGACCTTCCCGCGCTGGTCACCCGCGTGCGCGAAGCCGGTCTCACGGTGAAGACGCGGACCGTCGGCGAACCGCGGCGGCTCGCTCCCGGGCAGCAACTGTGCACCTACCGAATAGCCCAGGAAGCGCTTACGAACGTACTCAAACACGCGGAGAAGGCGTGCGCGGAACTCGTCCTCGAATACGGCGAGGAAGCGCTCGTGCTGAGTGTCCGCAATTCGGCTTCCGAAGACACGCCGCCGCCGAATCCGGCCGGGCAAGGCCTCATCGGAATGCGCGAACGGGCGAGAATGTACGGTGGTTCCCTCGAAATGGGACCGGCCGGATCCGGTGGTTTCGCGATCGTGCTGACCCTTCCCTATCTGCCGCAGGAGCGAGCCCGGTGACCAGTGTGCTGGTGGTCGACGACCAGGACCTCGTCCGCGCGGGTTTCGTCGCCCTGCTCGACGCGGTTCCCGATGTGCACGTCGCGGGCGAAGCGCGGAACGGGCTCGAAGCCGTCCAGAAGGCCCTCGAACTGCGTCCCGACGTGATCCTGATGGACATCCGGCTGCCCGAACTCGACGGCGTCAAGGCGACCGAGCGGATCCTGGCGCAGGCGGGGCCGGAGAAACCGAACGTGCTCATGCTGACGGTGTTCGACCTCGACGAGTACGTCTACACCGCGTTGCGCGCGGGGGCGGCGGGGTTCCTGCTCAAGGACTGCCCGCCGGAGACGCTGATCGCCGGGATCCACGCCGTCGCGCGCGGCGACATGCTGTTCGGCCCCACCATCACCCGGCGGCTGGTCGAGGCCTTCACCCAGGGCCCGCCGGAAAAACCGGCGGCCCCGCCCTCGCTCACCGGACTGACCGAACGCGAACTGGAGGTGCTGCGGTTCGTCGGCACCGGCGTGCCGAACTCCGATATCGCGCGAAGCCTGCTGGTCAGCGAAGCGACGGTGAAGACGCATCTGAACCGCTTGATGACGAAACTCGGGATCTCCAGCCGGGCCCAGGCCGTGGTGGTCGCCTACGAAACAGGCCTCGTGCGGCCTCGCGGTTCTTGAATAACGCGGTCGAAGTCCTTTCCCAATACGGATTTCGCGGCATGCCACCCGCCCATTCCGTGCACACCGGGTCCCGGCGCCGTCGCGGCCGAACACAGGTACACACCACCGAGCGGGGTGCGATGCGTATTCCACCGCGCGACCGGCCGTCCGAGCACCTGACGCAGATTCACCGCGCCGGCGGCGACGTCGCCACCGGGGTAGTTCGCGTTGTAGGCCTCCAGTTCCGGCGCGGCGAGGCAACGGCTCGCCAGGATCGTGTCGGAGAACCCGGGCGCGAACCGTTCGATCCGCCGCCGGACGAGCTCGGTGGCGTCTCGCGGATCCCCGTGCCGCACATGGCAATACGCCCACACCGGCCGTTTGCCCGGCAGTCCGCGGGACGGGTCGATCGCCATCGGATCGGAGACGAGCACGAAACGGTCCTCCGGATCTCCCCCGCGCACGACGGCGTTCTCGGCGGCGTACACCTCGTCCCTCGTGCCTCCGAGATGGACGGTGCCCGCCTTGCCGACCTCCGGGACCGCCCACGGGATCGGTTCGGAAATCAGGAAATCCACCTTCGCCGCGCCGGGCCCGTAGCGATAGGACTCCAGTGCTTTCCGGTAGCGCGGCGGCATCAGGTCGCGCGCGACGTCGAGGAAACCGCGCGGGGCGATGTCGAGGATCACCGTCCGCGAACCCGCCAAGCTCCGCAGATCGGTGATCCGGCTTCCAGAGTGGATCAGGCCGCCGTGCGCGCGGACGTCGGCGGCGAGCGCCTCGGTGATGGTCTGGCTGCCGCCGCGGGCGATCGGCCAGCCGGTCGAATGCGCGAGATGGCCGAGCAGGAGGGTCGCGCCCGCCGCGGCGAGCGAGGGCTGGCGGCTCATCACGTGCGCGGAGACGCCGGAAAGCAGCGCGGGCGCTTCCGGACCGGTGAACAGCCGGCGCTCCAGGCCGGAAGCGAGCAGCGCGATCCGGGCGGGGAGAAGGGCGGCGGCACGCGGGTCGCGGGGCGGATGCCGGAGGTCGCCGAGCAGGAGATCGGCCAGCTCGCGGCTGTGCGCGGCCAGCGGTCCCAGCAGGCGGCGCCATCGCGGGCCGTCCGTACCAAGGGCATCACAGGTCCGGTCGAGATCTTCATAGGCGAGTCCGGCCCGGCTACGGTCGATCGGGTGCGCGTACGCGATCTCCGGCCGAAGGAGGTCGACTCCGTGCCCGGCGAGGTCGAACCAGCGGAAGAAAGGGGACGCCGCGGCCATCGGATGCCCGGTGGCGCAGATGTCGTGCCGGACGTCGTCGTCGAACAGCGGGGCCGTGCGCGTCCCGCCGCCGATCTCGTCCGCCGCCTCGTGCACTTCGACCGACAGACCCGCTCTGGCCAGCAACACGGCCGCCGCGAGCCCGTTCGGACCGGAACCGACCACCGAAACGTCGATCGCCATACCGCCCCCTTGCCGGGATCCGAACATCCGTCCGAATATTGTCGGACCTCTCTCCTAGATTGACCCGCTCCAACCCAATCAGGAAGGAGGGCCATGCCCGACCATGACACGCTGCTCGCGCGCGTCCGGAAACTCCTCGCGAAGGCGGAGGACCCGGCGGTCACCGAGGCCGAAGCCGAGTCGTACAACACCAAGGCCGCCGAACTGATCGCCCGGTACGGCATCGACCAGGCGTTGCTGGCCGCCTCCGGGGCGACCGCCGACGAGATCACCCAGATCATGATCCCGCTCGAAAACCCGTACAGCCGGGACAAGGCGGGGCTGCTCACGAACATCGCGCATCCGCTGCGCTGCCGGGCCCTGCTGCACCGGCTCGGCCAGTCCGTCACCGCGGTGACGGTGTTCGGCTTCCGGTCCGATCTGGAGCGGACGGAACTGCTGTACACGAGCCTGCTGCTGCAGGCGACCACCCAGCTGACCAGGGTCCGCCCGGAGAACCGGGTGTTCGCGGGCGAATCGCTGGCCGCGTACCGGCGCACCTGGCTGCACGGGTTCTCCGGTGCCGTCTACGAAAGGCTCCGCAACAGCGAGGACACCGCGGCTCGCACCCACACCACGTCGGCGGGCAACCGCTCCGCGGAACTGGTGATCCAGGACCGGACGGCGATGGTCAAACAGGCGTACGATGAGCAATACGGGGACCTGCGCTCGGCCCCGCCGAGGCGGTTGTCCGGCAGCGGCTACCTCGACGGACACTCCGCCGGCGAGCGGGCCAACCTCAACACCACCGGTCTCACCGGACGGCGGCGCGCGCTGCCGGTTCGCTAGACCACCGTGAAAACCACCTCGTGAGAAACGCGTGTCCTCGGGTCTACTGAGGACATGATCGTGATCGAAGACCTGGCCACCCGGCCTGAGCTGCGTGAGCCCGCGCTCGGCCTCGGCGGTGTCGGCGGCGAATTCCTCCAGCACGACCTGCCTGGCCTGCTGGCGAAGTCGTCCCATCTGGCCGCCCGCTGGCCGGAATACTTCCTCGTGCTGCTGGAAGACGGCGTCCCGGTGGCGAGAGCGGCCGCCGTCCCGGTGGGATTCCCGACGGCCGAACGTCCGGAGCTGCCGGACCACGGCTGGGACGCCGCCCTGATCTGGGCCGCGGAAGACCTGCTGAGCGCCTGTGAGACGAATACGCTGATCGCCCTGGAAGTGATGGGTCGCGCCAGGCCGCCGTGGCGGCGGCCTGGCCACGAAAGCGTTGGAAGCCTTGAGAAAACGCGCCTCGGAAACGGGGCTGCGCAACCTCGTCGTGCCGGTCCGCCCGGCCGGGAAGGAGCACGAACCCGGACTGTCCTTTGAGGACTATGTCGCCCGCCGTCGCCCGGACGGCCTGCCCGAAGATCCGTGGCTGCGCACGCACGAGCGGCTCGGCGCCCGGTTCGTGAAGGTGGCGCCGTTCGCGATGACGGTCACCGGCACCTTCGCCCAGTGGAAGGCGTGGACCGGCGTCGAACTCCAGGACGGCTTGACGGCCGTTCCGGGCGGGATAGCGCCGGTGCTCGCCTCCTCGACCCTGGACGTCGGCGTCTACGTGGAGCCGAACGTCTGGATGGAGCACCTGGTAGATCGAGGCGGCATCCCGTGACCGTAAATCCGTGGCCCCCGAACGCGTCCCGGAACTATCGTCGCGGAATGCCTGACGCGCTCTTCGCCCACGCCCGGCTCGCACCGATCTACGACGCCTTCGACGGCGCTCGCGACGATCTGGACCACTATCTGGCCATCATCGGCGAACTCGGGGCGAGGAGGGTGCTCGACGTCGGCTGCGGCACCGGCTGCCTGGCCGTTCTCCTGGCCGAGCGCGGGATCGAGGTCGTGGGGGTCGATCCGGCCGGAGCGTCGCTGGAGATCGCGAAGGCCAAAGACCCGGAAGGGAAGATCACCTGGATCCACGGTGACGCGAAGGCGGCGGGCGAGGCAGGCGCCGATCTCGCCGTGATGACCGGCAACGTGGCCCAGGTCTTCCTCACCGACGACGAATGGCGCCGGACTCTCGAAGGCGTCCGCACGGCACTGAAGCCGGGTGGTCATCTGGTGTTCGAGATCCGGCGCCCGGGCCGCCGCGTCTGGGAGGACTGGGCCGCCGACACCGCGCACGACGTCATCGACGTCCCGGGCGTCGGCGAGGTCGAGCAATGGCGTGAGGTCACCGAGGTGAACCTCCCGTTCGTCTCGTTCCGGTACAGCTACCGGTTCCCCGACGGCGAGATCGTCACCTCGGACTCGACGCTCTGGTTCCGTGAACGCGAAGACCTGGAAGCCTTGCTGGCGGAACACGGTTTCCGCGTCCTGGACGTCCGGGACGCCCCCGACCGTCCAGGACGCGAGTACGTGTTCATCTCCCAGCGCACGACCTGAAAGGAGCGCGCGGCCCGGGTATCGTGTGATCTCACGGCCTGAGGAGATCATCGTGGCGAAGTCCCTGGCGCTGTTCGTACATGGTCTGTTTTCCACCGAAGCGACTTGGAACGCCTTACGCGGTCTACTCGCGACGGACACGGAACTCAGCGAAGACTACGACTTCGACACTTTCGGCTACTCCACGCCGAAGCTGCGCATGAACCCGGCGCGCCGCATCCCCGATTTCAACGTCCTCGCCGACAGGCTGGCGAGCCTTCTCGAAACCAAACACGCCGACGCGCCGCGCGTGGTCCTGGTGGCGCACAGTCAAGGCGGGCTGATCGTGCTGCGTTTCCTCATGCGGCAACTCGCCGAAGGCAACGGTGTCAGGCTGAGCCGCATCCGGCGGATCGTGCTGTTCGCCTGTCCCAACAACGGCTCCGAGTTCATGCTGACCCTGCGGCGCTCGCTGCTCGGCTGGCACACCCAGGAAAGGGAACTGCGGCCGCTCGCGGAGACGGTGGTCGAAACCCAGCGCCGGGTACTGGCCGACGTCGTCTACGCGCCGCACCTCGACGAACACCGGTGCCCGATACCGGTCGTCTGCTACGCCGGGGACACCGACAACATCGTCTGGGCCTCCTCGGCCAAAAGCGTGTTCCCGACGGTCGGGGTGTTACAGGGCGACCACTCCTCGATCATCCAGCCGGACGGCGTGACCCACCCGACCTACCTGGTGGTCCGCGATTCGCTGCGCACCGCGCTCACCGAGCCGATGCCCTCCCCCGCGAAACGCAAGACCGGCATGGCTTCGTCGGAGAGCGACGACTACCACGCCGAAATGACCCTGCACGGTCCCATCATGGTCGACATCGGGGGCGCCTCGAAGAGGCCCGTCGCCGTGGCCGTCCGGTCCGGGCCGGTCGACCAGATCGCCGGCGTGGACATCGTCTGCACGTCCGAGAACATCTACATGCAGATGGCGATGACCTTCAAACCGTCGGTTTCGGGACGCCTGCGGCGCGCGGCCGCCAAGAAGGGACCGGCGGGCGAGATCATCGAAGACACCGCCGCCGCCGAACTGGACGCCTGGATGAGGGAGAACGGCCGGTTCGGCCTGCCCGTCGAACCGGGAACGGTCGCCGCCACCTCGTCGGGCGATCTGATCCGGCGTGACGTCCGCCGGATCTACCACGCCGCGATCGGCATACCCGTCCCCGGCACCGACCGTTTCGAAGTGAGCCCGGTTTCGGTCGCGCAGGCCGTGCACAACGTCTTCGACCTCGCCCGCCGCGAACGGGACGAGGACGGCCTCCCGCTCCGTTCGGTGCTCATGCCGTTGTTCGGCGCCGGGCTCGGCGGGCTCGACCCGGCCATCTGCTTCGAATGGATGTGGCGGGCCCTCGAACAGGAACTGCGCAAGGACGACGCCTGGGAAGTGCACATCTCGACCTGGACGAAGGCCGAGACCGAGATCATCCTCGCCGGGGTGCAGTCCCACGCCCACCAAGCGGACGTGACTTCCTGACCCCGGTCACAGCACCTCGCCGTCCGGCACGGTCTTCGGTCCGACGATCTTGACCGCGCCCCGGATCACCACGTTCTTCCCGAACGTGACATCCCCTTCCACGTCGAGACTGGTGCACTCCCGCAGCGACGGCGCGTCCGGGATCCGGGCGTCGAAATCGTTCAACAGCTTGAAGTGTTCCTTGCTCAGCGACACCACCGGCGGGGCGGTGAACTGCGGCACCATCTCGCCGCTGTCGTCGAGCCGGTAGGCGTCGGACCGCACGACGAGCAGGTCGTCGGTGGTCTTGACCGGCGCGAACCGGGACCGCGGGATCTCGATGGCCTGGGCGCCCTCGACCGAGGCGATCGCCGCGCCCATCGCCGTTTCGAGCTGGATGACCGGGGTGCTCGCGGAGTCGGTCGGGTCGACGGTCTTGCGGTTCACGATGAGCGGGAGCTCCGGCGCGGCCGGGTCGGCGTCCTGCAGTTCCTTCAGGCGCTCCAGGTCGAACCAGATGTTGTTCGTGTTGAAGTACCGCCACTTGTCGACGTCGCCGAAGGAGTCGTCACCGGCCGGGACCTGCGCGGACTCGCGCAGCACGATCCGGCCGTCCCGCCGCGCCAGGTGCCCGCCCTTGCGGTCGGCGGGCGTGCCGAGCACGGTCTCCATCGCGAACGGGATGTCGTTCTCCGCGAGCCACGCGGCGATCCGCGCGTCCGGCACGGCGCCGACGTTGTCCGCGTTGGACACGAAAACCCAGCGGATATCTTCGGCCAGCAGCAGATCGAGCATGCCGCTCACGGCCAGGGCGATGTAGATGTCGCCGTGGCCGGGCGGACACCATTCGAGCTCGGGGTCGGCGGGCCACTCGACCGGGACGTGCCCGTCCGCGGTGATCTTCGGTTCGCGGCCCTGCAGGAAGTCGGCCGGGATGACCGGGTCGGCGAGCGTGGGGTAGTTCTTCAGCAGCGCGAGGGAGGGCTCACGGGTGCCCGCCGAGTTCATCAGGATGAGCGGCAGCCGGGCGCCGTAGGCCGCGCGGGTGTCGAGCACCCGCATCGCGATGACGTCGAGGAACGTCTTGCCCGGTTTGATCTCCAGCAGTGATTTCGGACCGGACAGGCCCATGCTCGTGCCGAGACCGCCGTTGAGTTTGAGTACCGCCGTCCGGTCCAATACCCGCCGCGCCGTTTCGGCATCCGGCTCAGGCAGATCCACCAGGCGGCTGATGTCCTCCAGCGGTTCGAGTTCCGAACCCGGCAATTCACCGGCGCCGGTTTCGGAAAGCTGCTCGAGCCGTCGTCGCAGCGCGGCCACTTCCTGGGCGTGCGCCCCAGCGGAACGCATTTTCGACAACGTTTCGGTGAAACGATCAGGCACGCTCATTGTGACCTTTCTGGACACTTCCCAAGGCGTTAGTATATCCGACCCGGGCGAAGGCTTGCCCGGCCCGTCGCGGTATGAGGCCGCGAAGACCGGAGGGGCGCGGATGGCGGCGGACTCGCAGGGCGGACCACTCGATCTCACCTCGAAGCTTTACCAGGAATTCACCCGCACACAGGTTTCACTGGCCGCGAACGGGGTACAACCCGCCGCGCCCGTCGTCGTCGAACTGGATCCGACGTCGTTCTGCGACCTCGCGTGCCCCGAATGCATCAGCGGAGGCCTGCTGAACGAGGGGAGGTTCACCACCGAGCGGCTGACCGGGCTCGCCGTCGAACTCGTCGAAGCGGGCGTCGAGGCGGTGATCCTCATCGGCGGCGGCGAACCGTTGTTGCATTCGGCGATCGGCGAGGTGATCACCACCCTGCACGCCGGTGGGACTAGTATCGGCATCACCACGAACGGCACCATGATTCACCGGCATATCGACGTATTGGCCGGGAAGGTGGAGTGGACCCGGGTTTCGGTCGACGCGGCGACCGCGGAAACCTATGGCGTGTTCCGGCCGGGACGCGGCGGCCGGAACCGGTTCGCCGAAGTGATAGCGAACATGGAACTGCTCGGTTCGCGCAAAAGCGGAAAACTCGGCTATTCGTTTCTCGTGATGGGCCGTCGCGCCGCCGACGGTTCGCTCACGGAAACCAACGCGGGCGAGATCGCCGCGGCCGCCGAACTGGCGAAAAGGATCGGCTGCGACTACTTCGAAGTGAAACCCGAGTACGACATGGAGCATTACATCCGGGGTCAGGACCCGAAGCTGCTCGACACGCTTTCCAGCCAGCTTTCCCGGCTTCGGGAACTGGAGGACGACGGTTTCACCGTGGTGAGTCCCGGCACGCTCGACGTGGTCGGCGGCGCGGGCGACGCGGCGCAGGAGGTCAAGGACTACACCACCTGCCCTGTGGCCGATCTCCGCACTTTGCTGACCTCGTCCGGAGCCTACTTCTGCCCGTATCATCGCGGGAATCCCGCGGCGCGGTACGGGGATCCCGCCACCGAGCCGTTTTCGGCGATGTGGAACGGTGAACGCCGTCGGCGGGTCCGGGACGGCGTCCGGCCCGACAGGCACTGCCGGTTCCACTGCATCCGCCACCGCTCCAACCTGGCCTTGTTCGAGATGCGCGAGGAGCCCCGCGAAACGATCCCCGACTACGACCCTTTCCTGTGACGGAGTCCCGATTGTGCGTACGACAACCCCGCTGATCTCCCGCGCGGCCGACGGCAAGGAGACCGTCAAACCGGACGGCACCGCTGTCCGGTACCACCTGTTCGACGAATACGAGATCCACTGGAACGAACTGCCCGACGGGGTCACCCAGCAGTGGCATCACCACGACACCATCGAAGAGACCGTCTACGTGGTGGCGGGCCGCATGCTGCTGCACTGGCGCGCGGACGGCGCGCAGTACACCGAGGAACTGGGACCCGGCGACGTCGCGCGGCTGGGCACCGCGCCGCACACGTGGGAGAACAAGTCCGGCGAGCCGGTCCGGTTCATCGTCTTCAAGCTGGTGCTCGACGGGGTCGGCAAACGAGAGATCTTCCGGAATGACAAACAGCTCGACTGAACCGCCGAGATCCGCGCCCGGCCGGATCTGTCTCGCGGGCGAGGACCTCGACTGGCTGGGCGGAGCGCCGATCCAGGCCGCACTCGATCTCCGGATCCGGTGCGCGCTCTCCCTTTCCCCGCGCGCGACCGCGTTCGAGGTGCGGGCCGCGGGCACACTCATCGGCCGGGCCAGGGCCGTGGACGTGTGGACCGCGGGCGACCGGCCCTGGGCCGAACTGGCCCGGATCGCGGTGACCTTCCACCACGATCGCGGTGACGAACTCTGGCCGAGCGCGCTGGACATCGTGTCCGAGGTCCCGCCGGGCGCGGGATTGGCCAGCAGCGCCGCGCTGTGCGTCGCCGCGCTGGCCGTTTCGGCGGATGCTTCTTCTTCCGAGGACCGGATCGCCGAGGGCCTCGTGGTGGAGCGGCGGCTCGCCGGCCGCGATGTCGGCCCCATGGACTACGTGCCGTGCGTGGTCGGCGGGGTCGTACAGGTCGCCTGCGACGACGGCGCGATCCGGTCGATCGACCGGCTCGGGTGGCCGGAGGGCCTGGCGGTCGTCGTCCTCGACACCCGGCGTGCCAGGGACACCAGCGAGGTCATCCGCTGGAAGCGGGCACGGAGCCAGGCCGGGGACCCGGCGATCGCGGCCTATGTCCGGCGGACCTCCGAAGTGGTCGACGCGCTCTCCGTACTGCTGTCCTCCGGCGCACCGGACGTCGCCGCGATCGGCGAACTCCTCGACATGGCCCAAAGTTCCCTGCGGGACGACATGGGTGTCAGCGACGACGTGACCGACAGCTGCGTCGACGCGCTGAAACGGCACGGCGCTCTCGGCGCGAAGATCACGGGGACGGGAAAGGGCGGCTGCGTGTTCGGCGTCTTCCGTGAAGCCGACGCAGAAGAGGCGGTCCGCCGCATGCTCGCCGAAGGTTTCGCGGCGACCCGGACCACTGTGTCCGAAGCCGGGGTCCTGCCGGGTTAACCCACCGGGCGCGGCGCCAGGCCCTGCCCCGGTGTCAGTACCCCGGTCATGCGGACGTCATGCGGTTCCGCGGGCAGGGCGCGCACGAGTTCGGCGTCCCGGACGACGGCGATCAGCGCGGCGCCGGGCGCGGCGAAGGAGAGCGACCGGTCGTAGTACCCGGCGCCCCTGCCGAGCCGGACGCCTTCGTCGTCGACGGCGAGCGCCGGGATGAGCACCAGATCGGCCGTCCCCAGCGTGTCGGGACCGAGCCGGCGGCCGGTCGGTTCGAGCAGTCCGCGCAGACGGCCGGGCCCGAGGCTCGGCGAGCCTTCGTAGGCGGCCCACCCGAGCGGCCCCGGCTCGTCCGGGACGATCGGCAGCAGCACCCGTTTGCCCTGGTCCAGAAGTCGATCAAGGAGCGACGTCGAGCCCGGTTCGGTCCCGAACGGGACGTACGCGCACACGACCTCGCCAGGCAGCCGAGCGGCCATCGCCGCCAGTGCCGCGGCCTCCCGCGCCCACTCTTCCGTCACCTGTGAACGACGTTCGACGGTTATCCGAGAACGCCACTCCGCTTTGCTCAGGTGTTCATTGCCGGGCTCGCACACGAGGTCAGGTTAGGCTTCGCGCCTATGACAGGCGCAGCGACCACCCCGGCGGCACGGACCTCGGGGGACTTGCCCGATCGGGCGATTTCCACGGCTTCGGACCGCATCACTCCTGGTAACGGTGGTGAACTTCAGTTCACCGACGGGCCTTCATCGCGTGCCTGGTCGCGAGAACGGATCGAGATCCCCCAGTCATGACGGAGCCCATCGCCGAAGCGGCCGAGACCGAAGACGCGGGACAGTTCCGTTCCGTCGAGGATCAGATCGCGCTGACCCTGGACGCCGCGGTACGCCCGCGCCCGGTCCGGGTCGCCATCTCCGAGGCCCAAGGCCTCCTGTGCGCCGAAGAGGTCGTCGCCGAACACGCGCTGCCCGGTTTCGACCAGGCCGCCGTCGACGGCTACGCGGTACGAAGCGTCGACGTCCGCACCGCGGGCCAGGAGCCGGTGCAGCTGCCGGTGGTCGGCGAGATCGCCGCCGGTTCACGCCAGCCGCGGCGGCTCCAGCCGGGCCAGGCCGTGCGGGTCGACACCGGCGCGCCGCTGCCCACGCTCGCCGACGCCGTCGTCCCGACCGCCTACACCGACGGCCACCAGGCCAAGGTCACCGTGCACAAGTCGGTCCCGTCGGCGGGCTACGTGCGCCGGACCGGCGAGGACGTGCAGATCGGCGACGTCGCCGTGCGCAAGGGCGACACCATCGGCTCGGCCCAGGTCGGCCTGCTCGCCGCGGTCGGCCGGGCGAAGGTGCTGGTCTACCCGCGGCCCCGGGTTTCGATCGTGTCCGTCGGCGACGAACTGGTCGACATCGACCGCACCCCCTCGGTCGGGCAGGTCTACGACGTCAACTCCTACGCGCTGTCCGCGGCCGCGCGGGACGCGGGCGCCGAGGTGAGCCGCGTGGGCATCGTCCCCGGCGATCCGAAACGGCTGCGGGAGATCGTCGAAGGCCGCCTGCTGATGTCGGAGATCGTCGTCGTCGCGGGCGGCGCCGGCGGCAGCGCGGGCGACGAGGTGCACGCGGCGCTGTCCGACCTCGGCAACATCGACATGACCCGCGTCGCCATGCACCCCGGTTCGGTGCAGGGCTTCGGCAGGCTCGGCCCCGACTCGGTGCCGACGTTCCTGATCCCCGGCAACCCGATGAGCGCGCTGGTCGTGTTCGAGGTCCTGGTCCGCCCGCTGATCCGCGCCGCGCGCGGCACCCGCAACCCGCACCGCCGGATCGTCGGCGCGCGGCTGCTGTCGCCGATCACCTCGACCAAGGGACGCAAAGGCTTCCTGCGCGGGCAGCTGCTGCGCGACGAGGGCAACGGCGAGTACCTGGTGCAGCCGCTCGGCACCTCCGGCGCGCATCTGCTGGCGTCGCTGGCCGAGGCGAACTGCCTGATCAACATCGACGAAGACCTCACCGAGGTCGCCGCGGGCGAGCAGGTCAAGGTGACCTTCCTGGCCCAGCGGGCGTAATGGGCGCACCGATTTCCGGCGTCGCGTATCCGATCGAGACCCGGCATCCGGGCTGGCCCGCGAAGCTCGGGCCGCTCCGGGTGCCCGCCGGTGTCCTCGCCGTCCGGCCGGTCCGGCTGCGGGACGCCGGCGAGTGGAGCCGGATCCGGCTGCGCGACCGCGCGCATCTGGAGATGTGGGAACCGACCGGTATCGGGCCGTGGCCGGAACGCAACGCGTTCTGGTCGTGGCCGTCGCAATGGCTGGCCCTGCGCGGCCTCGCCCGGCGCGGCCAGTGCCTCCCGTTCACCATCACGGTGGACGGACGCTTCGCCGGGCAGATCACTGTGGGTAACGTCATCCGGGCGTCGCTCCGATCGGCCTGGATCGGCTACTGGGTGTCGTCGGACATCGTCCGCGGCGGCGTCGCGACCGGCGCCGTCGCCCTCGTCACCGACCACGTCTTCGATTTCGGCGGGCTGCACCGGCTCGAAGCGACCGTCCGCCCCGAAAACACCCCCAGCCTGCGGGTTCTCGGCAAAGCGGGGTACCGGCAAGAGGGCCTTTTCGAGCGCTATCTCGATGTCGCGGGCGGCTGGCGGGACCATTTCTGCTACGCGATCACCAAGGAGGAGACCGGTGACGGGCTGGTCTCCAGGCTCGTCGCGAAGGGCCTCGCGGAGCGCGTTTGACCCCATCACGGGCCCGTTCCCGTGATTGCGTTACCACAAACTGTGAGATTCACCTAATTTGGTGATGCATTTTCCGTGATCGAAACCGGCGAGTCTGCGCGGCGTGTGTGACTGTTGTGGCTAGCGTGACTACAGCAGTGGATCGGGGGAGGTGACGGGAGATGCCCAGTTCGGTGATCATCGTCGCGCTCGCAGCGGCATGGCTCGTCGTTCTCGTGCCCATGGTCGCCCGCAAGCGCCAGCAGGTCGCACGGACGACGGACTCGGCCATGGCGGCGCGGGTCGTGCGGAGCGGGAGCACACGCCACGAGGGACCGGAGGAGTTCGCCATGGCGGAGAACACGGAACCATCGGTAGAAGACGACCTGGCCGAGCTCGAGGCGGAACTCGACGCCGACCTCGAAGACGAGGAGCCGGAAGCCGAACCGCTACCCCAGCCCTCGCACGCGTCCCACAACGAAAGGGAACGCCAGGGCACCGGCTACCGGCCGGGCCGCGGCGGTTTCGACCCCGAGGCCGCCGACATCGCCGCGCGCGCCAAATACGCGTTCCGGCAGCGGATCGTCATCGCGCTCCTCGTCCTGGTGGTCACCACCGCGGCCGTCGCCGGCTTCCTGACCCCGACGGTCTGGTGGGCCAACGGTGTCGTCGACGCCGTCCTCATCGGCTACCTCGTGTACCTGCGCCGCCAGGTCCGCATCGAAAACGAGATCCGGCAGCGCCGCCAGGCCCGCTTCAACAACACCCGCGCCCCGCGCCGCTCCGTCGCCGACGACTCCGAGTCCCACGAACCCCGTGAGGACATCGAGGTCGTCGCCACCGAACGCCCGGCCGTCGTGGAGCGCAAACCGTCCCCGATGTCCCGCCTCCGGCGCCAAGCCGTCGTCGTCGACCTCGACGACGAGGACCCGGCCTTCCACGAGCTCGACGAGCCCGGGACCAGGCCATTCCGCCGGGCCGCCGGAGAGTGACCCCCGCGTTTCGGGGCTCCGTGAGCCACTGATAGGCTCATGGAGCTCCAAACGAAGGGGCAAGTTTCACCAGGGGCTGTAGCGCAGTTGGTAGCGCGTCTCGTTCGCATCGAGAAGGTCAGGGGTTCGATTCCCCTCAGCTCCACAGACAAGGCTCGCACTCACGAAGAGTGCGAGCTTTTTTGTGCTTTCGGGCAAGGTCCCCGATTTTCCACAACCCTCCCGGACCCGCTGCGTCTGTCCGAGGGCGAGGGCTCACCGAAGAGTCGAGGGAGATCAGAGACATGCCTTATGCGATGGAGAAGCCACGTCGCCGGGGAATTCTGGCGGCAGTACTGGTGGTCGCGCTGGCGGGAGTCGGGTTCGTCGGTGTCACCGCGTCCGCGGCGGCGGCCGGGAAGCGGCCGGTGTACGCGATCGCGCATCGCGTGGACACGCTGGACGGGATCGACGCGGCGATCAAGCACGGGGCCAACGGGATCGAGGTGGACCTGTGCGGCTGGGCGAGGCCGGATCAGTGGCGGGTGCATCACGATTGCCCGGACAAGGGCGGCAGCCCGGAAGGTCCCGGTCTGGACAGCTGGATCGACCGTGCCATCGACCGGTCCGGCAAGGATCACAAGCTGAGCCTGGTCTGGCTGGACATCAAGGATCCTGATTATTGCGGGGAAAAGGAGAACCGCGTGTGCAGTGTCGCCGGGTTGCACGACAAGGCCCAGCGTCTCGTCAGGGCCGGAATCCAGGTCATGTACGGCTTCTACGGCTATCACGCCGGGGAGAAGGGCGGACGTGGATGGCAGAGCCTGCAAGGGACGCTCGGCCCGCTCGAAGGCATCACGGTGACCGGATCGCTCGGGTCCGTCAAGGACACTTACGCCAAGTACGGCAAGGGAATTCCCGTGCAGAAGCGGGCTTTGGACTACGGCGACTCCGACATCCGGAAGGGCTTCGGGACCTGCGCCGAGGTGAGCCGGACGACCTGCACGGAACTGAAGTACGCGGCGATCTCGCGTGACCGGCACAAGCTCGCCGCGACGTTCTCCTGGACCACCGACCACACCGACGGGCCGTACGTGGAGAAGCTGCTCGACGTCGGGAAGGTCGACGGCATCATCGTCGGCTGGGCCAAAGATCAGGTGACCGAATACAACGACGGCAAGGAATGCGCCGAATCCGTGGCGCTCGTCCGGCACTGGGTGGCCAAGCACGGCGGCACCCATCGGATGGCGAACGGGAACGACAGGCTGTTCAGCTAGACCGGGCGGCGATCGCGGCCGCCGCCAAGGCGGCCGCGAAAAGCGCGTATGAGGCGAGCAGGCCGGGGCCGGAGGAGCTCAGAGAGCCACCGACGGCCCGGCCGAGCAGCTGTCCGACGCATTCCGCGGTGATGACGGCGGTCGCCAGTTCCGCGGCGGTCAAACCGGTCGAGTTGGCGGTCGTGGCTCTGATGTAGAGGCTCGGATAGGCCAAGCCGACGCCGATTCCCGCGACGGCCCAGGCGACGAGGGCCACGGGGAACGAGCCGCCGAAAGCGACGACGGCGGTGCCGGCGGCGGTCAGGCTCAGGCCCACGGCGGGGAAGCTGAACTTGGTGGCCACGAGGCTGGTCACGGCCCACCCCAGCGGGGCGGCGCTCAGGACGATCGCGGCCTGGCCGAGGCTCACCTGGTATTCGCTCGTCAGGAGGACCGTGATCAGGCTGTCCGCGCCGAAATAGCCGATCGCGAACAGCACCATCGCACCGAGCGCGGCGGGTGTGCCGGGGCGCAGACGGGCGGTGCCGGCGGGCAGGATCGCGATCATTCCGACGACGGTGATCGCCGCCCCGGCGAGCGCGACCGGCCAGTGGCCCATGCTGAACACGACGCATGCCGCGCCCAGCGGCACCGTCAAAGTCCGTAGCAACGGACGCGGCGCGTCTTCGGCAGACAGTGAGCCGCGGGCGGCGCGCACCACCAGCAACCGTCCGAAAAGGACGAACGGCACCGGCAGCAGCAGCGTCCACCGCCAGCCCACGAGGTGTTCCAGGCCGAGGGTGACGGCCGGGCCGACCAGCGCGGGCACGATCCACATCGCCGAGGACGCGGCGACGACGCGGATCCGCAGGCGGTCGTCGAGATGCCGGATCGCCGAGCTGATCCCGAAAACCGCCAGGAGTCCACTCGCGAGCCCGGCGGAGAACTGGCCGAGCGCGAACGTCCACGCCGTCCGTGACAGCGCGGCCAGGAGCAGGCCGCCGAGGTAGGCGGTCATTCCGGCGGCCAGCGTGCCGCGCGGGCCTATACGGGCGAGAACCCGGCTCGCCAGGGGAAGCGCGACGAACAGGCCCAAGGTCGACCCGGCGATCAGGAGACCGAGGTCGTCCCTCGCGTCGAGATCGGCGGCGACGACGGGCAGCAGGGTGGAGGCGACGAAACCGGTGACCGCGGCCGCGAACTCGAGCGCGACGATGCCGACCGCCAGCCGGATCCCCGTCATGTGTAGAGGTCTCGCTCGTACAGGTTGAGCTGGACCCAGACACCGTCGGGATCCTGGACGCGCATCGAGTACCCGTGGTTCTCGTCCATCGGCGGTCCCGGCTCGAATCCGGCCGCCCGCAGGCGTTCCGCGACGTCCTCCAGCGGTTCGCCGACCTCGAACGCCAGTTCACAGCGGCCCACGTCCTCGCCCGACGCCTCGTGGACGGCCAGCATCCCGCCCTCGGCGGGCAGTTCGACCCAGCCGCCGGGGCGCGACACCGAACCGACCCGCAGGCCGAGCGCCTCGTAGAACCGCGTCATCGCCGCGACATCGGAGCTGTACCGGATCGGCATGACCTTCATCGTTCGCGTTCCTCACTGGTCCGCAGGTACTCCTCCAGCACCCGTTCGACGAACGACGAGAGCGACTCGTCGGCGTCGACGGACGCGTGCTTCACCCGCTTGATGAGGTCGGGCGGCAGATAGACGTTGAATTGCCGTTTCTCGACCTGAGCCATGCTCGCATGCTAGCAAATGAGCACAAGCGGGATCGTGACCAGCGCCAGGGCCGCGCCGATCCACGGGATGGCGGTCAGCGAAGCGCCCAGGTTCAGCGCCCCGGCGGCGAAGGCCGGCGTGAGGCTGATGCCGAGTTGAAAGGCCGAGACGGTGGTCGCGCCGGCGAGGGTCGGGGCGTCCGACGCGATCGTGAACACCCGGCCGTAGAGCGCCGGATTGATCACGAAGGCCGCGACACCCAGCAGGAACACCAGCGGCACGACGACCCACGCGGTGTCCGCGAAGACGGCGAGCAGCGCGGAGAAGACCGCTATGCCGATGACCCCGCCGAGCAGCGCGTGGCGCGGGCGCCGGTCCGAGATCCGGCCGCCGACGGACAGTCCGGCGAAGGCGCCGATCCCGAACAACGCGAGCACAGCGGGGATCCAAACCAGGGGAACGACGTCCGCAAGCATCGCCGACAGGTAGTTGAACGACACCATGTACGCGGCGGTGCTCAGGATCGTGACGGCGTAGACACCCCACAGGCGCCAAGAACGCAGGGCGCTCAATTCCCCCGAAAGGCTCGGGGCGGCGGACGCGGTGGCGGGCAGGCCGGCGGCGCAGGCGACCACACCCACGGCCGTGAGCGCGACGACACCCCAGAACCCGCCGGTCCAGTCCGTGAGGTTGCTGAGCAGCGTGCCCGCGGGTCCCCCGGCCACCATCGCGACGCTGAGGCCGGTGACGACGACGCCGGACGCGCGGGCGTTGCGGTCCGGGGTCACCAGGCTGATCGCGGTCACGGCCGCGACGGCGAAGAACCCGGCGTAGGCGAGACCGGCCACGAACCGGGTGACCAGCAGGATCCAGTAGTCGTCGGCGAGCAGGCCGGTCGCGATGGCGGCGGCGAAGACGGCCTGCGTGACCATCAGCGCCGTCCGCCGGGGCCACTTCAGGCTGAGCACGGCGAACGGCGGCCCGCCCAGGACGACGCCGAGCGCGAACGCGGTGATGAGCACGCCCGCGGACGACAGGGAGACGCCGAGATCTTCAGCGGCCGAAGGCAGGACCCCGGCCATCAGGAACTCCGCACTGCCCATCGCGAACAGGCTGAAGGCGAGGAGATAGACCCCGGTGGGGAGCCGTTTCGTTTCGATCATGGCGCCAGCGTCGGCGCCTTCTGGCTGTTTCGGCAAAGAACTTTGCCGGAATCGGGACGAGCTGGTGTGCTGGCGGCATGGAGAGCGAACCCGCCGTCACCGCGGCGATCGAGCTGATCGCGCCCCGCCTGCGCCGTGCCCGGGAGAAGAAGGGCACGACGCTGGTGGAGCTCAGCCGCGCCACCGGCATCTCCACCAGCACCCTGTCCCGCCTCGAATCCGGGCAGCGCAAGCCGAGCCTCGAACTGGTGCTGCCGGTCATCGCCGCGCTGGGCGTGCGCGTCGACGAGATCGTCTCGTCACCGAGAGTGCTCGAAGCGCCCGAGGACGGCCGCGTTCTCATCCCGCTCACGCGGCATGAGAACGGGCCCCGCGCCTACAAGATGACGATCCCGGACGGCGACGACGAACCCCGCCCGCGCACGCACACCGGCCGCGAATGGCTTTACGTGCTGCGCGGCAGGCTCCGGCTCGTGCTCGGCGACCAGGACGTCGTCCTCGGCCCCGGCGAGGCGGCCGAATTCGACTGCCGGACGCCGCACTGGTTCGGCGCCACCGGCCGCGGGCGGGTCGAGGTGCTCAGCCTGTTCGGCAGGCGGGGCGAGCGGGTCCACGTCCGCGCCCGCACCCGGTGACGTCAGACGCGCTGCTGGATACGGATCAGGTTCCCGGCCGGGTCGCGGACGGCGCCGTCGCGCAGGCCGTACGGCTGGTCGGTCGGCTCCTGGATGATCTCGGCGTTCCCCTCGGCGAGGTGCTTGAAGAGGCCGTCGAGGTCGTCGGACGAGAACAGGATGCTCGCGTAGGTGCCCTTGGCCATCATCTCGCCGATGACGCGGCGCTCGTCCTCGGTGATGCCGGGATCGACGGCCGGCGGGTGCAGCACGATCGAAACGGGCTGCCCCGGCGGGCCGACGGTGATCCAGCGCATCCCCTCGTACCCGACGTCGTTGCGCACCTCGAAGCCGAGGAGGTCGCGGTAGAACGCGATGGCGGCTTCGGGGTCGTTCTGCGGGAGGAAGCTCCCGTGAATGGCGATGTCCATGCCGATCACGCTAGGTGAGACCGCTTTGCGGCGCTTCTCGATTCCTGATCGCCTCGGGTCACTCGATCGACGTCATGATCGTCATGGTCAGGGACTCCAGGGTGCCCTGGACGCCGTCAGACGACGTCCGCACGGCCTCCAGGAACCGTTCGAGCTGCTCGGGGCTGAATCCGGCCAGCGGGGCGAGCGACGGGTCGACGTTCACAGCGCACCTCGGTCTTCGACGGGTTTGATCTGCGGTTTGGCGGCCGGGTCCAGGTGCTCCCGCATCGCCGCGAGGAGCAGCAGCGCGTCCTCGCGTTTCGTGTCGGGGGCGCCGGCGGCGAAGAACGCGGCGATCCTGGCGTACTCGTCCTCCGGGAGCTCCCGGCGCAGGAGCATGAGCACGGTCCGGTTGACGCGTTGCGGGAAGTACAGCTCCTTGGCGATCTCCAGGAACCGCTCCCCCGTTTCGGGGGCGAACGCGCCCTGTTCGACGCCGGCGGCGATGGCGAACCGCATGTTCACCATCGGCTCCGACAACGCCGAGAGGTTCTCCTCGTCGTAGGTGACGGCGACCTCGTCGTCGGCGTCGATCCGCCCGGAGAAGTACTCCTCGTAGATCTTGCCGACGCCGACCATGCCGAACGGAGAGCATTCCGCCGCGCGCAAGGCGCCCATGCTCGACGAACCGAACATCGTGACGCCGCGGTCCATCGCTTCGAGCACCTCCTTCGGCGAGATGCACAGGCTCTGCAGGAACCGGCCGTCGACGATGCCGATGGCCTCCGGCGGCTCGGGCCGGGCCAGCAGTTCGGCGAGGTCGCCCCGTTTGACCGGCGGCAGGAACTCGACGTCGAGTTCGGCCGAGGCCGATTCGAGGTCGATGCTCGGGCCGATGAAAACCACTGCGCGCATGACGATCTCCTAGGCGGGCTTGGAAAGTTCGGCTGCCCGGATGCGGGCGGAGAGTTCCAGCAGCGTGTCGTTCCAGACCGCCGCGCCTCGCGGGCCGATCTTGCAGTGGTCGACGGCCCACGATTCGAGCCGCGGCACGATCACCCGGACGACGCTCACCGGGATCCCTGGCGGCGAGAGATCGACAGCGAGGGCGCGGTCGATGCCGGCGGCGCGGATCCGGTCCAGGATCAGCTTGATGTCGGTCATCACGTCGTCGGTGGTCCACGACGGGATCTCGTCGAACGCGACCTGTTTGCGCATCGGCTGCCAGGCCCACGCGCCCTTGTCGATCGTCGCCGACCGCTGGACGTGGTTCTGGTACTTGGACACGTTCTCGGTCGGGAGCCGGATGTCCTCGCGCATCGCCTGGATGTCGACCGCGCGGCCCTGCGCGCATTCGGTGATGGCGCGGATGAGCGCGACGTTCGCGTCGGGATGCGTGCCGAACCCGCCGTGCCCCTGCGACGTCGTCGGGCCGAGGTCTTCGGAGGTCGCGGCGAGGAAGCTCGGGATCTCCAGATCCGAGGTGATGTGCACGATCCGCATCTTCAGCCCGGCGTCGTGGAACTTGTCCACGAGGGATTTCGCCAGCGGCGGCAGCGTTTCGAGGTCCACGTGCGGATGCAGCTCACGCAGGTACGACGTGATGTGCTCCGGCTGCGGTTCGACGAAGATGCCCTTCTCCAGCACCTGCGCGAGCTGGCTGCTCACGAGTTCGGCGTTGGTCATCGAATCGCGTTCGATCAGCTCGGTGAGCGCGTGGCAGATGGCCTCTTCGAGGCTGTTGCCGGACGCCAGGCCGTTGGTCGAAAGCACCTTGTAGCAAGGAGGTTCGTGGAACTTCAGCCCGTAGACGGCGGACGCCTGCGGGATGAGGATCGACTCTTCGTTCATCAGGTCGTACGCCTCGACCCACGAGATCGGGAGGTCGTCACGGTAGTGCGCGGAAAGCTCCGCGTTGTTCTCACGCGGGTCCAGCACCGTGCGGCCTTCGGCGACCAGTTCCTCGTAGGACGCGATGACCTGCGGCCGCACGGGAAGCGCGGCCGAGAACCGCTCGATCGCCTCCATCGCCGCGGACGTCCTGGCGTCGATGTTCGTCAGGCCCTTGCCGTTGTAGACCGAGATGATGTCGTTGGAGCGCGGCGCGATGGCGTTGTAGACCGGGATGCCGACCCGGTCGAGCCAGGTGATCTCCGCGACCCGGGTCACCCCGGCGCGCCGCAGGTGCGGCTCGATCCGCGCGTAGGTCTGTTCGGCGGTGAACTCCCGGTGCACCCCGCCGCCCCCGACCTTCGGAACGCTCTTCCTGAGTTTCATCGCACTCCCTCGTATCCGGCGTTCGCTGGAACCGCTTCGGCGAGCAATCGTTCCCATGCCTCGGTTTCGCGCTCCGGATCCGCCGAAGCGCGGCGCGCGGCGCATTGCCACCGCATTTGTGTGAAGAGCCCGTCCCGGTCGTGCTCGGCGGCGTCGAGCACGGCGGCGAGCGCCGCCGTGTCACCGACCGGGAAATACCCGGCGTAGTCCTCGCCGAGCAGCCCGACCGAACCCGGGATGCGGGTGGACACGATCGGGACGCTCGCCGCGAGCGCTTCGGTGACGACGTTCGCGCCGCCCTCGTGCAACGACGTGAGCACCAGCAGGCGGCTGCGGGCGAGGACGGCGAGCGCTTCCGGCCTCGGCAACGGGCCGAGCCAGGTGTAGCGCGGGTTCTCCGCCGACTCGGCGCGCAGCCGGTCGCCGATGTCGTCCTCGCGCACGCCGCCGACGTGCGTCACGGTGATCCGCGACGACGACGGCAGCAGGCGCACCGCCTCGCTCAGCCGCAGTGGATCCTTGACCGGTCTGGCGTGCGCGAGGAACGCGATCTCGAACCGGTCCGGAGCGGGCGGCTCGCCCGAGATCGGCGGCATCGACTGGGTGATCACCCTGGTCCGGCTCCGCAGCCCGGGCGGGACCTGCAGAACTCCTTGGGACTGCAGGACGACGATCCGCGCGGCGCGTTCGAGCAGGGCCAGGTCGACGCCGGCGGTGGCCAGGTCCGGGTAGAGATCCGTACCGGTCAACGCGATCACGACGGGCGACTCCGGGCACGCGGCGGTGAAGGCGCGGATGGCGGCCTCGCTTTTGCGTGCGTGCAACGCGATCAGCAGGTCGTGGTGCCCGCCGTCGTAGTCCTGCACGACGCGGACCTCGTGGCCGAGGTCGCGCAGCAGATGCGCCCAGCGGCGCGCGGTGACGCCGTTGCCGTAGTCGCTGGCTTCGGGGACGGGTCCCGCGACGAGGATCCTCATCGGACGCGGTCCGTGTCGTAGGCGAGCCATTTCCCGAAGGCGCGCACGGCTTCGTCGGCCGGGATCGTGGCCGTCCAGCCGAGTTCCGCGGCGGCGAGGCCCAGTTTCAGCACAGGTGTCTCCGTCGTCGAAGTGACGTATTCCGTCGGTACGGAACGGACCGAGGCGCAGACGACCTTCGCCAGCTCGTTGCCAGTGAGCGTCGCCGTCGCGATGTCGTACACCGGCGCGACCGGGTCGCCGGTCAGCACCGCGTCGATCGCGCTCGCCAGGTCGCGCACGTCGGTGAACTGGTGGACGCGATCGGGGTCGACAGGCAGGGCCCGCCGGGTCCAGGCGAGCTCGATCCACCGCGCCACCAGGGAATCCGCCGGGGTGTGCGGGCCGATCGGTGTCGCGAACCGCAGAACGTGCTCGCGAGGGCCGGTGTCGACGATCGCGCAGAAGACGTCGCCGGGATCCGCCAGGTCGCCGAGGTGGACGAGTCGCGTTTCCCCGGACGCCCTCGCGCTGTCGACGACGTCGTGGCCGAATTCGGCCAGCAGGCTCGCGAGATGTTCGGCGAGGGTGCCCCCGGGGCCGGTGATCGCGACCTGGATACCGCTTCCGCGACGCGGACGGCGAGGGCGGGAAGCTCGGTCGCGCCCGGCGGCGAAGGCGTGTACGGCCACATCGTGATGCGAGGGCGTGATCGCCTCGATTTCGGAAGCGATGAGCTGATCGCAGAGACCGCCCGGCCCGATCGTCGCGAGCGCCTGGTCCAGAGCCGCACCGCTGTGTTCCACAGTGGACAGACCCATCGTGTACGCGGTCAGCCAGGTCTGCCAGGCGGCTTCGGACCGGTCCGAAGCCCGCTCGAATTCGGCCCGGCACTCCTGCGGCGAAATCCCCGATCGCCGCAGGAGCCGTTCCGTGCCGAGGTACTCCCAGTACCCGTCGCCGCGCACGGCGCATTCGGAGGTCAGGTGTTTGTGGAAAGGGATCACTTCGTGCTCGGCGATGACGCTTCCGGCTCTCGCGGGAGCGACGCCGGAGAAACACGCGGAACGCCGCAGACCGTGCGCGTCGTTCCCGGCGACA
Organism: Amycolatopsis sp. NPDC089917; assembly: GCF_040684635.1. Classification (NCBI taxonomy): domain Bacteria; kingdom Bacillati; phylum Actinomycetota; class Actinomycetes; order Pseudonocardiales; family Pseudonocardiaceae; genus Amycolatopsis; species Amycolatopsis sp. NPDC089917. The sequence goes on from NZ_JBFBGL010000021.1 coordinate 87,197, forward strand.
CTGGGCAGACCGGAATGCTCGACGGTGTTCGGCACCGCGACGCGGACCGGCACTTCCAGCGCTTTGAGATAACGGAACATCAGCACGTCACACGGCCAGCCGTCGCCGTCGCGGACCGCGTATCCGGCATAACCGCGGGCGATTTCGGCGGGCAGCATCAGCGCGAGACAAGGAGCGTATTCGTTGACCGCCGTCGCCCAGTCCGCTCCCGAGGCCGCGGCCATCCGCACGGCCGCGCCGTTGCGGGAGTTCCAATTGGCGTAGAAGGCGATCGCGTCGTCCGGCAGCAGCTCGGCGGCTTTCCTGGCGTGCTCGAAGAAACCGTCCGCGAGCTCGATGTCGTCCTGCAGGACGAGGAAATGCGTCGCCTCGTCGGGAACGCTGCTCCAGGCCAGTTTCGTGGTGCGCGCGGCCGTCGGCGGGCCGTCCGGATCGGGATCCAGCACCACTTTCGTCGCGCCGGCGGGATCGAGTCGCGCGAGCGCTTCCGCCTCCGCCCGGCGCCGGGGGTGCGCCATGACGGCGCCGCACACCCGAATCTCGACCATCGCAACCCCCAGCGTCATTTTCTCGCGGACCGGGAAAGTGTGGCAGCGCACCCCGGCCCGCCTCTTCTCCCATGCTGCGAATGGGACGCCACCGGTGAGGTTCTCCTCGATTGCCGCTCTTTTCCTCATGCGATTCCGATGAGGATTTCACGGGTAGCCTCATGAGCAAGTACCGATACGGACGGAATGGGCGGGCGATGACGGATATCCTCTTCGTATGCGTGCACAACGCGAGCCGATCGCAGATGGCCGCCGCGCTGTTGAAGCATCACGGATTCGGCCGGGTGACCGTGCGGTCGGCGGGCTGCGAACCGGCGGACGAGATCAATCCGCTCGTGGCGGGCGCGCTCGCGGAATGGGACGTCGACATCTCGGGCGAGGTGCCGAGCCAGGTCACCTACGAGGACGTGGCCGCGGCCGACGTCGTGATCACCATGGGCTGCAAGACCTACCCGGTCGCCGAGGGGCCGCGGTACGTCGAGTGGGTCGTCCCCAACCCGGAACACGAAGGGATCACCGGGATCCGGCCGCTGCGGGACGACATGGACCGCCGCGTGCGCGAGCTCCTTTCGTCCCTTGTGGACGAAAGGAGCCCGCGGACGGCGGTCAGGCTTTGACGCCCTGCACGATGAGCCGCTTGGCGCGCTTGTCGTAGGGAGCGCCGTCGAAACCGCCGTAGGCCTCGACGTCGGTGAAGCCGGCGTCCTCGAACAGGCGGCGCAGTTCCGCCGCGCTGTAGATGAACGACTGGATGTGCGCCGAACGCGCGACGTCGCCGTCGACCAGCGTCCAGTCGGTGCGCAGCTTGGTCCAGTCCTCGAGAACGCTGTGCCGCATGTACGCGATGCCTTCCGGCTGCGGGAAAGCGTGCGTGCGGCCGATGTTCTTCGCGACGATCTCCTTGCCGAACACCTCCAGCAGCAGCTTGCCACCGGGCGCCAGGCTGGTGTGCGCGTTGCGCAGCACCTGGAGGTTCTTCTCGGCCTCGTCGAAATAGCCGAACGAGGTGTACATGTTCAGCACGACGTCGAAACCGCCGGGGCGCACGAATTCGAGCATGTCGCCCTGGACGAGTTCCGCGGAAACGCCGGCGTCGGCCGCGGCCTGCTTGGCGCGGTCCAGGACGGGCGCGTTGAGGTCGACGCCGGTCACCTGGTAACCCTTGCGGGCGAGGGGAACGACGAACCGGCCCGGCCCGCAGCACAGGTCGAGCACCCGGGAACCCGACGGGAAGGCCAGCAACGGCGACTCACGCACGAGTTCGTCGGCCTCGACGGTCAGGTACTGCGGCCACATCAACTCGGAGAAACCCGACCACAGGCCATCGTCGGAGTACCAGGTCATTTTCGTCCTCCCTAGGGCGCCATCAGGCAGTGACCCGATTCTCTGCCGTGCCGTCCGCGGGACATCTCCTCGACTGCGGGCGATGCGCGGGACAGCACGACGGGAGAAGCATTCGCGCCCGTGATCGGCGACCATGAACTCTTCACATCGCGGTCGTGCCCTGATCACTGTTCGTGATGATCCGGCGGCGACAGAATGCAAGGTAAACGGAACCAGAAGGGTTCAATCATGGCAAAGGACCGCGACGGGGATCCCGCGATCGAAGCGTCCGGGTTGACGAAGATCTACGGCGAGAAACGAGCACTCGACGGGCTCGACCTCACCGTTCCCGCGGGAACGGTGTACGGCGTTCTCGGCCCCAACGGGGCGGGCAAGACCACTTCGGTGAAGGTGCTGGCGACGCTGCTGCGTCCCGACGGAGGACAGGCCAAGGTCTTCGGTCACGACGTCGTGCGCGAGGCGGACGCCGTCCGTGCGCGAGTGAGTCTCACGGGTCAGTACGCCTCGGTGGACGACGACCTGACCGGGGTGGAGAACCTCATCCTGCTGTGCCGCCTGCTCGGCCACGGCAAGTCCGCCGCGAAGGCGCGCACCGAACAGCTCCTCAACGCGTTCGGGCTGACCGAGGCGGCCGGTCGTCAGGTGAAGAACTACTCCGGCGGTATGCGGCGGCGGCTCGACATCGCGGCCAGCATCGTCAACACGCCGGATCTGCTCTTCCTCGACGAGCCGACCACCGGTCTCGACCCGCGCAGCCGCAACCAGGTCTGGGACATCGTGCGCGCGGTCGTCAAACGCGGCACCACCGTGCTGCTGACCACCCAGTACCTCGACGAGGCCGACCAGCTCGCCAGCCGCATCGCTGTCGTCGACCACGGCAAGGTCATCGCCGAGGGCACCCCCGGCCAGCTGAAGGCGTCGATCGGCGTCGGTGCGATCCACCTGCGGCTGCGGCACTCGAACCAGCGGACCGACGCGCAGAACGTGCTCGCCAAGTTCCTGGAGCAGCCCACGCTTTCCGAGCATGACGAGGTCCTGGTCAGCGCCCGGATCCCGGGTGTGGAAGGCGACGCCGGCATGGCCGAGTGGGCTTCCAAGGCCCTGCACGAACTTTCGCTGCGGGACATCGTCGTCGACGAGTTCTCGCTCGGGCAGCCGAGCCTCGACGAAGTGTTCCTGGCGCTCACCGACCGGCCCGCGACGCCGGAGACCGCCGCTAAGGAGGGGGCGAACCGATGACTTCCACCATCAAGCCGACCGAAACGACCGAAGAGGCCGAGGAGACCCGGCCCGCCGACGTCGACGCGCTCGACGCGGTTCTCGCGTCGGTCGACCGGCCCAAGCGCCCCAGCGCGCTCTCCGCCTCGCTGACCTTCGGCTGGCGGGCCGCGCTGAAGATCAAGCACCTGCCCGAGCAGCTGTTCGACGTCACGGGCTTCCCGATCATCATGACCGTGATGTTCACGTACCTCTTCGGTGGCGCCATCGGCGGTTCGACCGAGGCGTACCTGGACTACCTGCTCCCGGGCATCCTCGCCATCACCGTCGTGATGATCACGATGTACACCGGTGTCGCGGTGAACAGCGACATCGCCAAGGGTGTCTTCGACCGTTTCCGGACGCTGCCGATCTGGCGCCCCGCCACGATCGTCGGCTACCTGCTCGGCGACTTCCTGCGCTACCTCATCGGCTGCGTCGTCATCATCGCCGTCGGCCTGATCATGGGTTACAACCTGGGCAGTGTCGCCGGCACGGTCGGCGCCGTAGCCCTGCTGCTGGTGTTCTCGTTCTCGCTCTCCTGGATCTGGACGTTCCTCGGCCTGTCCATGCGGTCCGAGAAGACCGTGATGAGCGTGAGCATGGTGGCGCTGTTCCCGCTGACGTTCCTGTCCAACGTGTTCGTGCAGCCGTCCACGATGCCCGGCTGGCTCGAAGCCGCGGTCAGCTGGAACCCGATCACCCACCTGGTCACCGCGATGCGGGGCCTGATGAGCGGCAGCCCGAACGCCGGCGAGATCATCTGGGTGCTGGTCGCGAGCGTCGTCTTGATCGCGGGCTTCGGCTCCGCCACGATGGCCGCCTACAAGCGGAAGTAAGAAGGGGAAAAGAATGAAGTACATGGTCCTGCTCTACTCGCACCCCGAGCCGTGGGGACATCCGGTGGAGGAATTCACCCCGGAGTTCTCGAACCTTTCCGCGGACGAGCGCAAGAAGCACTTCGAAGCATTCGAGGCGCTGCTCGGCCGTTTGCACGAAAACGGTGAGCTGGTCGGCGGGGAAGCGCTCGGAGACCCGGCGAAGGCGAGCCTTTACGAGGTCGGTTCCGACGGTTCGAAGAAGAAGAGCGAAGGCCCGTATTCGTCGACGAAGGACCACCTCGCCGGCTTCTTCCTGATCGAGGCCAAGGACCAGGCCCGTGCCGACGAGATCGCCGAGGAGTTCGCCGCTCCCGGACAGAGCGTCGAGCTGCGGCCGATCTGGACCGGCGGCGAATAGGCCCCAGGCGAAAGGGCCGGACCGGGGATTCCCCGGTCCGGCCCTTTCGGTGCGCCGCTAGGAGATTCGCTTGGTCAGGTGCACGGTGACCTTGTCGCCGATCTCCTTCTGGATGACCTTGCGGAACGGCTTGCGCAGCGGCAGCATGTGCACGCCGCCGCCGATCGGGAGCATGCTCGCCTCGTAGTCGTGGCCGTCCACGGTGCCACTGACCTTGACGGCCTTCCCGGTGCCGAAGAACTCCGCGGAGTCCGGCATGTTCACGCACGGCCAGCCGCTGTTGCCGTCGGGAATGACTTCGGCCTCGAAGGTGATGTCGATCGCTTGCGGTGTCTTGTCAGCCATACTCTCAGATCTTCCTCGTCGTCAGTTTGCGCTATCGGGGTGGAGAATCGAATCCGCGGCCTTTTCGGCGATGGCGATGACCGGGGCGTTGGTATTGCCCCGCACGATCGTCGGCATGACGGAAGCGTCCACGACACGAAGTGATTCTATTCCAAGAACCCGCAATTGCGCATCCACGACGCGGCCCATTCCACAGGTCCCCACCGGATGGTGGCCGGTGAGCACGTTCCGTCGCGTGAACTCGGCCAGATCCGCGTCCGTGCCGGAGGCGGGAGCGGCGATGGCGTCGAGCGTGTACGGCTTGAGCGCGACCTGCCGGGAGAGTTCCAGGCTGATCCGCACCCCTTCGATCGCCATCGCGAGGTCGGCGGGGTCGGAGAGGTAGTTCTGCACGATCTTCGGCTTGGCCGTCGGTTCGGAACTGAACAGGGTCACGTTCCCGCGCGTGCGCGGCTTCGCCACCGACGCGCCGAACGAGATCGCGTGCCGCGACGGCGGCGAGAGGAAGCCGTCGGAGATCATCAACGGCATGCAGATGAACTGAAGATCCGGCGCGTCACCGTCGATCGTCACGAACCCGCCGGTCTCCGGGCCGCCCGAGGTGAGGAAGCCGGTCGCGTCGCGTTCGTACGCCTCGGCGTGTTCGGGGTCGCCGGCGGCGAGGAGGCTCACCGGTTTGTCGTGCCCGAAGCTCAGCCAGACATGCGGATGGTCCTGCAGCCGCTGCCCGACGTCGGGCAGGTCGACGACGACGTCGATGCCGAACGCGCGCAAGTGGTCCGCCGGGCCGATTCCCGAGTGCATCAGGATCTTCGGCGAGTTGTAGGTGCCGGCGCTGATGACGACCTCGCGTTCGGCGCGGATCTCGACGAGCTCGTCGAGCCGGTTGCCGACGATCCCGACCGCACGGCCGTTTTCGACGAGGACCCGGTGCACCTCGAGATCGGTCTCGACGGTGAGGTTCGGCCGGTCCAGCACGGGCCGCAGGAACTCCGACGCGGTGCTGGCCCGGCGGCCGTCCCGCTGCGTGACCTGGAACGCGCCGAACCCTTCCTGCGTGGCGCCGTTGAAGTCGGTGTTGTGGTGGTAGCCCGCTTCGAGCGCGGCCGCGATGAACGCGGCCGAACTGGGGTTCCCCGCCCGGCCGTCGCTGACCCGCAGCGGGCCCCCGACGCCGTGGAACTCGTCCTCGCCGCGTTCGTTGTCCTCCGAACGCCGGAAATACGGGAGTATCCCGGTGAAATCCCAACCGGGCTGACCCCACTCGTCGAAGTCCGCGCGATTGCCGCGCACGTACGCGCCGCCGTTCACCGAACTCCCGCCACCGACCACCCGCGCCTGCGGCAGGTAGACCCGCCGCCCTTCGCAGTGCGGCTCCTGATGGGTGTCGAAGTCCCAGTCGTACCGGGTCTTGAAGAATTTCCCACCGGCGACGGGGACCACGAAGTTCGGATGATCGTCGGACGGTCCCGCTTCGACCAGAACGACGGAGACGGAGGGATCCGCGCTCAATCGGTTAGCGAGGACGCAACCGGACGCACCGGCCCCAACCACGACAAAATCGGCCATACCGGGAATTTAGCAAGATCGACAGGGGCCGGGTTTCTTCTCGGTTGCGGCAAGAATTCCTGATTCCTGCGGCAATCAGCGAGAAGACCGCTTTGCCCGTCTCCCCTAGCGTGGTTCGTGTCCGATGCCGGAATCCGCGGAGGGAAAGCAGAAATGACCAACGCCAGCGAGGCGCCAGGGAGCGCGGAGTACGCGGCAGCGCTTCAGGCTCTGGACCGCAAGCACCTCATCCACCCGCATCAGAACCCGACCCGGACCGAACGCAACATCTTCGTGCGTGGCAAGGGATCCGTGGTGTGGGACGCGGCGGACGTCCCGTTCATCGACGGGATGGCGGGCGGCAACTGGGTGGTCGCCGTCGGCCACGGCCGCGCCGAACTCGCCGAGGTCGCGGCGTCGCAGGCGGAGAAGCTGGAGTACTTCTCGCTGTGGCGCGAGTACTCGAACGAGCCGGCGATCCGGCTCGGCGCCCGCCTCGCGGAGCTCGCCCCGGCGGGGATGAGCAAGATCCACTTCACCAGCGGCGGTTCGGACGGCACGGAGGCGGCGCTCAAGATCGCGCGGCGGTACCACTTCGAACGCGGCGAGACCGAGCGGACCTGGATCATCGGACGGCAGTTCGGTTACCACGGAACGACCCTGGCCGGCGGTTCGGTCAGCGGCATGGACGACATGCACTTCGGTGCCGGGCCGACCATGCCGCACGTCACCAAGGTCAGCCCGCCCATGCTCTCCCACCCGGAGATGTTCGGCGGCCAGGACCCGACCGACTTCCTCCTGCGGGAACTGGAAACCGAGATCCTCCGCGTCGGCCCGGAGAAGATCGCCGCGATGATCGGCGAGCCGGTGATGGGCGGCGGCGGCGTCATCGTCCCGCCGGAGGACTACTGGCCGCGGATCCGCACGCTGCTGAGCAAGTACGGCATCCTGCTGATCGCCGACGAGGTCATCACCGGCTTCGGCCGCACCGGCGACTGGTTCGCCTCGGCGCACTACAGCCCGGACATCATCGTCACCGCCAAGGGGATCTCCAGCGGCTACGCGCCGCTCGGCGCCGTCCTCATGCGCGACGAGATCGGCGAGGTCATGGTCGGCAACCCGGAGAAGTTCTTCTTCCACGGGCTGACCTACTCGGGACACCCGGTCGCCTGCGCGCTCGCGCTGACGAACCTCGACATCATCGAGCGGGAGAACATCCTCGGCCAGGCCAAGAAGATCGAGAGCTGGTTCGTCGAGGGCCTCGAAGGCGTCCGGGACCTCCCGATCGTCCACGACGTCCGCGTGCACGGCGCGATGGTCGGCATCGAACTGACCGCGGACCCGAACACCGGCGAGCCGATGCCGTTCGACCGCATGGTCGCCATCATCGACGACCTGCGCGGCGAGCACCGCGTCCTCGCCCGCGACTACGGGCCCACCCTCGTCGTCGGCCCGCCGCTCGTGCTGGAGCAGGAGCAGGCCGCGGACATCTCCACCGCCATCACCGACGTACTAAGGAACCGGTCATGACCTCGTTCAAAGTGGACATCCCGCAGGAAGCCATCGACGACCTGCGCAGACGGCTCGCCGACACCCGCTGGCCCGCCGAGACCCCCGACGTCGGCTGGACCCGCGGTGTCCCGCAGTCGTACCTGAAGGAGCTCGTCGAGTACTGGCGCACCGAGTACGACTGGCGCGCGACGGAAGCCAAGATCAACCAGTTCCCCCAGGTGGTCACGAACATCGACGGGGCGAACATCCACTACCTGCACGTGCGGTCGCCGGAGCCGGACGCCACGCCGATGGTGATGACCACCGGCTGGCCCAGCTCGATCATCGAGTACCTGGACCTCATCGGGCCGCTGACCGACCCGCGTTCGCACGGCGGCGACCCGAAGGACGCCTACCACCTGGTCATCCCGACGTTGCCGGGCTTCGGTTTCTCCACGCCGCTGACGCAGCACGGCTGGCTGGTCCCGAAGATGTCGGAGATCTGGGGCAAGCTCATGGCCGAGATCGGCTATGACCGCTACATCGTGCAGGGCGCGGACTGGGGTTCGTTCATCTCCATCATCCTCGCCGCGATGAAGCCGGAGAACGTCCTCGCCGCGCACGTGAACTTCCTGGTGACCCAGCCCGCCGACGCGAGCGACCTCGAAGGATTGAGCCAGGAAGAGCTCGAACTGCTCGACCCGTACATGCTCCCCGCGCCCGGGTACATGGTCGAGCACGCGACGCGGCCGCAGACGCTGAGCTACAGCCTCGCCGACTCCCCGGTCGGGCAACTCGCCTGGTACATCGAAAAGTTCCACGCGTGGTCGGGCGCCGTCGACTCGCCCGAAGAGGTCTTCGACCGCGATGACCTGCTCGCCACCGTGACGCTGTACTGGCTCACCGGGTCGGCAGGCAACGCGGCGCACTTCTACTGCGACAACGCGGCCTTCACCCGGACCTCGGCGACGCCGCATCCCGAACTGGCCGTCGCGCACCCGCGGTTCGAGGAGTACAAGACGTTCGTCGCTCCCCTGCCGCCGATCTCCACGCCGATCGGTGTCGCCGCCTACAAGTACGACATCATGGAACCGATCCGCACCTACGCGGACCGCGCGTTCTCCGACATCGTGCAGTGGCGGCGGCTCGACCGGGGCGGTCACTTCCCGGGCCTGGAAGCGCCGGACCTCTTCCTCGACGACCTCCGGAAGTTCAAGCAGGCCTTGCGCGCGAGGGGCACGGACAAGTGACTGAAGCCAACATCGAGAACCTCGACTACGGCAACCGCGATCTCCCGATCGAGAAGGTGACGTCCGCCGACGGCACCACCATCGCCTACGAGAAGTCGGGCACCGGGCCGCCGGTGATCATCATCGGCGGCGGCCTGAACGAGAAGGCGATGCACGCCGAACTCGCCGAAGGCCTGTCCGAGAACTTCACCGTGTACAACTACGATCGCCGGGCCCGTGGCGACAGCGACGACAAGCGCGTCGGACCGTACACAGTGGACCGTGAGATCGAGGACCTGGTCGCGGTGATCGAAGCCGCGGGCGGCACCGCCCACGTCTTCGCGAACTGCACCGGTTCGATGATCGCCGTCCCGGCGGCCGCGCGCGGCGTCCCGATGATCAAGCTGGCCATGTACGAACCCCCGTACAGCGGCCCGAAGGTCCCGCCGGGCTACACCGAGCAGCTCAGGGAACTGCTCGAACAGGACCGGATCAAGGACGCCGTCTCCCTGTTCCTGAAGTGGGACGCGCTGTTCACCGACGACGAGATCGAGTTCTTCTCGACGCATCCGATCTGGCCGGCGTTCGAGGCGATGGCGCACTCGATGCCGTACGACTCGATCCTGTCCGACGACGCGGACCGCGTCCCGGTCGAGGAGCTGTCCGCGATCACGGTGCCGAGCCTCGTGCTCGGCGGGAACAAGAGTCCACAGTGGATGAAGGACATGTGCCAGGCCGTCGCCGACGGGATCCCGCGGGGTGAGTACGTCACCATGGACACCGCGGGGCACCTGATGGACGACACGCTGGGCGCGGAGCTGCTGACGAAGTTCTTCCGCTGAGATAGGCGGCGTGACTCACGTGATCAGACGCGTGACTCACGTGATCAGAGACGGAACTCGCGTGATCACGCGAGTTCCGTCTTCAAGCACACGAGACACGTCTCTGATCACGTGAGTCACGTCTTCAAGCACAAGCGACGAAAGCCGCTTCGCAACCCTCAAGGTCGCGAAGCGGCTTTCGTGTGCGGGAGCGTCAGTCCCGCGGGGTGTTCTGGTAGGCGGCCAGCTTCCACTCGCCGTCCCGCAGGACGGCGGTCCACGAAGCGCGCACCTTGGCGTTGTCGGCGACCTCGGTGTCGCCGGCCTGGATCACGCCGCCTTCGGTGTACAGCACGACGACGCCGGGCGCGATCTCCCGGGCGTCGAACGGGGTGCCGGTGACCTGGGAGCCCTGGTAGGCGGTGGCGAACGCGCCCGCCATGAACTTCGCGATGTTGTCACGGCCCTTGACGTGGACGCCGGGAAGGATCATCGTGCCGTCCTCGACGAACACGTCGGCGAAGGCCTCCGCGTCGTGGCGGGCCCAGGCGGCGACGATCTGGCCGGGCAGGGCGGCGACGCCGGTGGCGGTGTCGGCGGTAGCGGTCATCGGTCTGTCTCCTCGTTTCGTTTTCCGTTTTCAGCGGTGGAGAAGCCATAGGAGCCGATGAGCGTGGCCCCACTGGGTACCGGTCCTTCGGGGGCCCGCTCGCGGATGCCCTTCTGGAACTCGTGGAACGCGGTCGACGCGGCGAGGGGGTTCCCGTCGCCCTCGACGACACCGACGTGGACGAAACTGACCCCGTCGTCGAGTTTGAACGACGCGTAGCTCAGCCCGCCGGGCCGGTCACGCGCCAGTTCCGCGAAGACGTCCTCCACCAGTTTTTCGTTCTCACCGGCGGTTTCCGGGGTCGTCTGATAACGGACGACGAACGCCGAACCCATTCGTGCTCCTTCCTCGTGACGCGGAGGTCCGCCACCGAAATTACGCGTTCGCGGGGCGCCGCAATACCACCGCGGGACAAGCTCGCAACCCCGGAGAAGCGCTACGCAAAGCGGGAGAAGAGCGCCACGGCGGACCGGCATAGCGTTTTTCGTAATCGTCCACTCACCTGATCACCGAAAGGCACACGACAATGGGAACGAAGATCGGCGATCACGCCGTCGTGCTCGGGGGCAGCATCGCCGGGATGCTCGCCGCCCGCGTGCTTTCCGACGCCTACCGCCAGGTGACCGTCATCGAACGCGACGATCTCACCGCCGCCGGGACGAATCTGCGCCCGGCGATCTCGTGGGCGATCCACATCCACGCCCTGCTCGAACGGGGCCGGATCATCATCGAGGACCTGTTCCCCGGGTTCGTCGACGACATGATCGCGGCCGGTGTCCCGGTCGGCGACTACGGGTCGACCTGCCACTACTACTTCAACGGCGACATGTTCGCCGTCACCGACACCGGGATGGCCTGTGTGGCCGCGAACCGGCCGGTGATCGAGCACTTCCTGCGGTCGCGCACGCTGCCGCGTCCCGGTGTCGTCCTGCGTGAGCGCACCGACATCGTCGGCCTGGTCGCGAGCGAGGGCAACGAGCGCATCACCGGTGTCCGCGTGCAGAGCCGCGACGGCGGTCCCGAGGAGATCATCAGCGGCGACCTGATCGTCGACGCCTCCGGCCGCGGCTCGCGGTCCCCGCGCTGGCTCGAAGAGCTCGGCTACGAGAAGGCGCCGGAGGAGAAGGTCCAGATGGACCTGACCTACACGACGATGGACTTCGTCGGCCCGCTGCCCGTCGACCCGCTCGGCGAGGACATCGCGCTGGTCCCGACGGCGACCCCGGGTTTCCCGCGCGGCGGCATCTTCGCGCGGCTGGCCGACCGGTACGCGCTCACCCTCACCGGCATCGCGGGCGACCGCGCGCCGACCGACCACGAAGGCTTCCTGGCCTACGCCAAGACGTTGCCGGTCAAGGAGGTCTACAACGCCATCGAGAACGCGGAGCAGCGCGCGCCGGCCGGTTCGTTCCGGTTCCCGGCCAGTGTCCGCCGTCACTACGAGAAGCTGACCCGCTTCCCCACCGGATACCTGATCCTCGGTGACGCCGCCTGCATCTTCAACCCCGTCTACGCCCAGGGCATGACGGTCGCCGCGATGGGCGCGAACGTCCTGCGCAAGCACCTGGAGAAGGGCGTCGAGCCGACGTACCGCGGGTTCTTCCGCGACCTGGCGAAGGAAACCGACTCGCCGTGGATGATGTCCGCCTCCGCCGACCTCGGCTACGAGACGGTCCGCGGCAAGCGCACCTTCGCGACCAGGATGGGCAACGCCTACATGTCGAAGGTGATGGCGGCGGCCGCGAACGACCCCGTGGTGGCGCGCGGCTTCATGCGCACCATCTCGCTGATCGACCCGCCGCAGGCGCTGATGAAGCCGTCGATGATGCGCCGCGTGCTGTTCTCCGGCGGTGGCAAGAAGACCGCCACCGTGACCCCGCTCCCCTCCGCCAAGACGGACACCGGCGAGGCCGAGCGTCCCGCGGCCTGATCCTTTCGCTACGAGCACGAGGAGTTCCGGTGAGTAATCTCCAGGCCGTCCGCTTCCGCTGGGCCGCGCTGGTCCTGTTGTGCGCGGCCAACTTCGCGGTCCTGCTGGATTCGCAGAGCGTCATCCTGGCGCTGCCGTCGCTGGCGCCCGACCTCGGGATGTCGCCCGCCGACGCGCAGTGGGTGCTGAGCGCGAAGCTCATCACCTTCGGCGGACTGCTCATCCTCGGCGGCCGGGCGGCCGACCACTTCGGCAGGCGCCGGGTGTTCGTGATCGGCACGGCGTTGTTCCTCGTCGGCTCCGTCCTTTGTGGTCTGGCGTGGAGCCCGGCGGTGATCATCGCGGCGCGGGCGCTGAGCGGGATCGCGGCGGCGCTGATGGTGCCGACGGCGTTGTCGATCCTCATGAACACCTTCCCCGAGGGCAAGAGCCGCAACACCGCGCTGGCCGGCTGGTCCGGCATCGGCGGGATCGGCGCGACGGCGGGCCTGCTCGTCGGCGGGCTGCTCACCCAGACCCTGGGCTGGCAGTGGGTGTTCTACGTCAACGTGCCGCTCGCGGTGCTGGTCATCCTGCTCGCGCCGGTGCTGCTGCAGGAGAGCCGCGACTCGGGCAAGCGCCGCAGCCAGGACGTCGCGGGAGCCGTCGTCAGCACACTCGCGCTCGTCGCGATCATCCTCGCCGTCGTCCAGGCGCCGGTGTGGGGCTGGACCAGCGCGCCGACGCTGATCCTGTTCGCGGTCGCCGCCGGGTTGCTCGCGTTGTTCGTGGTGGTGGAGAAGCGTTCGTCGGCGCCGCTGGTGCCGCTGGCGTTGATCAAGCGCCCGGCGCTCGCGGGCGGAAACCTCGTCACGGTGGCGATGGGCATGGCGGCCTTCGGGCTTTCGGTCACCATCTCGATGTACGGCCAGGTCGTCCTCGGCTACAGCCCGCTGGAGTTCGGGGTCCTGCAGTCGGTCATGCCGACGCTGGCGTTCGTCGGCGCGTACGTCGGCCAGGCCGTGGTCACCAGGCTGGGTGTCCGTCCGGTCGTCGCGGCCTGCCTCGTGCTGCTCGGCGCCGGCTGCCTCCTGCTGGCGCAGGTGCCGGTGAACGGCAGCTACGGCGCCGACATCCTGTGGGGCCTGGTCGTCTTCGGCCCGGGTCTCGGCGCGGGCATGGCGGCCGCGTCGGTGGCCGCGCTGTCCAAGGTGCCGCAGGCGGACAGCGGCGCGGCGTCGGGGATCAACGTCGCGTCGTTCCAGATCGGTGGCGCGCTCGGTGTCGCCGTGGTGACGTCGGTGTCGACGTCGTTCACCGCCGCGCCGGGCGGGCCCGCGGAGTTCACCGCCGGGCTTCAGGCGTCGTTCGTGGCTTGCGTGATCTTCGCGGTCATCGGGCTCGTCGTGACGGTGACCCTGCTGAAGGGCACCAAGAAGCGGCACCTGCGCAGCGTCGACGGCCAGAACCGCGGCGACCGGGACGACCTCCCGCTCGCGGGCTGACCCGGAACCACGAGAAGGCCCCCTCTCCGAACCGGGAGAGGGGGCCTTCTCGTGTGGTCAGAGTCCTCGGGCCAGGGCCTCGATGTACTCGCGGTGGCTCGGCAGACTGGCGGAGTACATCTCCCGCTCCTTGTCGATCTGCTCGAACATCTCCCACGCGGCGGCGTCGTTCATCAGGTCGACCGACGGCGGGGCCTTCTTGAAGTCGAAGTCCATTCCGGACAGGATCGCCCAGAGACTGCGGGTCTCGAACAGCCGCAGCTGGCTGCCGTCTGGGATGATGACGCTTTCCGCGTACTCGGTGAGCTTCTCCTCCAGGCTGGCCGGGATCGGCGCCTCCCGGACGGCCCGCCAGAACTCGGTGTCGTCGCGGTCGGTGAGGGTGTAGTGCATGACGATGAAGTCGCGCAGGTCCTCGAAGGCGCTGACCATGAGCTCGTTGTAGCGGGCCTTGCGGCGCTCGTCGAAGTCCGAGTCCGGGAAGTGCAGCACCAGCAACGCGAGCTGGTACTCGATGAGCGCGATCGTGGTGGACTCCAGCGGCTCGACGAAGCAGCTCGACAGGCCGACCGCGACGCAGTTGTTCACCCACGAACGCCGGTTGTGCCCGACGCGCATCTTGATGTGGTTGCCCGCGGTGTCGTAGTCGCGGCCGCCGAGGTGCTCGCGCAGCTTCTGTTCGGCCTTCTCCGGCGAGATGAACGCGCTGGAGTACACGAAACCGGTACCGTCGCGGTCGGCGAGCGGGATCTCCCAGATCCAGCCGTCCGGCTTCGCGGTGGCGGAGGTGTACGGCCGCAGCCCGCCTTCCTGGTGGTCGGCCGGGAGCGCGACGGCGGAGTCGCACAGCAGGACGTCGTTGGCGCTGACGAACGGCTCGTTCAGCGTCTTGTTGATCAGCAGGCCCCGGAATCCCGTGCAGTCCAGGAAAAGATCGCCTTCGATCTCGCCGGCGGTGTCCGTGACGACCTTCTCGATCACGCCGCGCGGGTCGACGCTCACCGACGTCACGTCCGCCGAAACGAACTTGACGCCGCGGCCGGTCGCCAGGTCACGGAGGTACTTGGCGATCAGCGCGGCGTCGAAGTGGTACGCGTAGCGGTAGTGCGGATCCGGCGCGTCGCTGCCGGGCAACGGTTTCGGCGCCTTGTCGAGTTCGCAGAGCCGCTGCAGCGCCATTCCCGCGTCACCGAAGGTCTCGCGCACGCGCGTGTCCCCCGCCAGTCTTTGCTTGAGCCAGAAGTGCGCGAGCGAGACACCGCGGCCGAAGCGCTTGTGGAACGGCTTCTCGTAGTTCCGCACCGCGGGTTCGGGGACGTCGAAGAACGGGTGGTAGTACGTGTGGCTGTCGCGGCCCTCGTGTGGTTTGCGCCAGTCGTTGAACCGGACGGCGGACTTGAAGACCGCGTTGGTCTTCGGCATCCAGTCCTCTTCTTTCATACCCAGGAAGGAAAAGGTGGTCCGCAGCGTCGGAACCGTGGCCTCCCCCACCCCGATCCGCGGGATCCTCGGCGATTCGACGAGGGTGATGTCGACCTTTCTGCCGAAGGCGCGATTCAGGTACGCGGCGGACAGCCAGCCCGCCGTCCCGCCGCCGACGATCACGATCTTCTGTATTGGACGTGCCACGGAAATGCTCCTTTGCGGTCCAGAAACCCCCACCAAGCTGCGCAAACGAGCCTAGGTTCCGATCGCACGATCGGGCAGGTTCCGGTTCATCCCTTCCCAGTGAGTTACACCGTCTCGATCATGAGCTTCGCCTCAAGCGGACATAAGGGCACGGATCGCCGCGCGACGATCCGTGCCCTCAGGGGTCACGCCACTACTGGAAAGAAATGGCGACGCCGGCCGGTCCGTTACCCGCGGCGTCCGCCAGACCGATCACACAGGTGACCGCCGCGCAATCGACGGTACCGTACGAAGTTCCGTCGAAAAGAATTCCCTCGAAGCTCTTCTTCACGGTCAGCGGAGTGGAAAGTGTTCCGTCGCCCGCGGCCGTCACGTCGACCCGGCCCGAGGCGTTGCAGGCGAGCACGCCGGACGACACTTCGGCGCACTCGCCGACGGTGTAGGCCGTCCCCGCCGTCAGACCCGACGCACCCACCTGGACCACGGCGTTGTCGGCCAACCCGGACGACGGGGTCACCGTGGCCGAAGG
Source organism: Amycolatopsis sp. NPDC089917 (assembly GCF_040684635.1). NCBI lineage: Bacteria > Bacillati > Actinomycetota > Actinomycetes > Pseudonocardiales > Pseudonocardiaceae > Amycolatopsis > Amycolatopsis sp. NPDC089917. Next base: position 103,201 of record NZ_JBFBGL010000021.1, read on the forward strand.
GGCGTCGGCCGACGCGGGCGCCTGGAAGCCGACAAGCATGCCGAGAGCGGCGGCGGCACCGGCGACGGTCTTCGCGACAACACTTTTGCGCATGATTGTTTACTCCTTCATCGGGGGTGGAATGGAACGCATTGCGAGGGATATTTTCGAAGTGTTCCCCAGCGCTTCCGGTAATGAATTTACGGATCTTCGAGGTTGCTTGTCAACGAATTCTGTTCGCAACCGAGGAGAAGCGGAGCGATCTTGAAGGCGGATACCCTTTGCGCACTATGTCGGGTTCGCCCACCCCGGGTGACCCGGTCGCGAAGCATGCGGGCAAGCAGGGAGATGGCATGGAGGTGAGCGCGACCTAGCGTGGGAAGCGGGTTTCGACAGGCGGGAGATTCGTGATGGCGAACCAGGAAACCGCGGCCAGTCTGGACAACATCGGGTTCGGGACACGGGGTCTCGTGCTCGAACACGTGACATCGGCGGACGGGACGCGGATCGCTTTCGAGAAGTCCGGGGAAGGTCCGCCGGTGATCATCCTCGGCGGCGGGCTCAACGAGAAGGCGATGTTCGCCGATCTCGCCGAACTGCTCTCGGAGGATTTCACCGTCTACAACTACGATCGCCGCGGCCGCGGGAACAGCGAGGACAACGGCGGCCTGTCGGGGTACACCATCGACCGCGAGGTCGAGGACCTGGCGGCGGTCCTGGCGGCGACGGGCCCCGAGGCGGCGATCTTCGCCAACTGCACCGGCGGCCTGATCGCCATGCGGGCGGCGGCGAAAGGCGTCCCGATGGGCAAAATGGCGCTGTACGAACCCACCTACGGCGGCCATCAGCTCCCCGAGTCCTATATGGACGATCTGGAGCGCTTGGTGGCCGCCGATCACCGCACCGACGCGGTCGCGCTGTTCCTGAAGGAGAACGTCAGGTTCAGCTCGGAAACCATCGAGGGATTCAAATCCCTTCCCATCTGGCCGTCGTTCGAGGCCATGGCCCCGACGACGCTGTACGACTCCATCCTCGACGCGAACCACGAGTCCGTCCCGTTCGACCAACTGCCCGGGATCGGGGTGCCGACCCTGGTCATCGGCGGCCGGGAAAGCCCTTCCTGGCTGATCGACAACTGCCACGCCCTCGCCGAAGGGCTTCCCAACGGCCAGTACGTGTGCATGAACGAGGGGCATCTGTTCAACCAGAAGGCGGGTGCCCCGCTGCTCACGGTGTTCTTCCGGTCCCAGTAAGCACAACCCTTTTCGAGCGTTGAGGAGAAGATCCGATGGAAAGCCGCTGCCCTTACACCTTGGACATCGCGGGTACGGACATTCACGCGGAGAGCGAGGCTCTCCGCGCCCGGGGGCCGATCACCCAGGTCGAACTGCCCGGCGGGGTGATCGGGTGGTCCGTGACCGGCTACCAGGCGGCGCGCCAGGTGCTGGCCGACAACCGGTTCGCCAAGGACCCCCAGAAGTGGACCAAGTACACCGAGGGCGAGATCCCGTCGAACTGGCCGCTGATCGGCTGGCTCCTGATGGACAACATGACCACGAACGACGGCGAGGACCACCAGCGCCTGCGCAAGCTGGTCTCCCGCGGCTTCACGCCGAAGCAGGTCGAGCTGACCCGCCCGCTGATCCAGAAGATCGTCGACGACCTCCTCGACGGCCTCTCCGGCGCCGGCCCGGACGAGGTCATCGACCTCAAGGGCCGCTTCGCCACCCCGCTGCCCGCGCGCGTCATCTGCGACATGTTCGGCGTGCCGGAGTCGGCCCGCGCGTCCGCGCTGCGCGGCGCCGGCGTGAACGTCACCACGACCACCACCGGTGACGAGGCCGAGGCGAACGTCGAGCTGTGGCACCAGGAACTGACCGACCTCGCCGAGTTCAAGCGCGAGAACCCGGGCGACGACCTGACCAGTCTCCTGCTCGCCGCGCGTGAGGAGGACGGCAGCAGGCTCACCGACGAGGAGATGGTCGGCACCCTGCACCTCATGCTGGGCGCCGGGTCCGAGACGCTGATGAACGCGCTCAGCGCCGCCGTCGTCGCGCTGCTGAGCCAGCCCGAGCAGAAGGCGCTGCTGGACTCCGGCCAGGTCTCCTGGGACGACGTCATCGAAGAGGCCCTGCGGGTCAACGCCCCGGTCGCGCAGCTGCCGCTGCGGTACGCGACCGAGGACGTCGAGGTCGCCGGGGTCACCATCCGCAAGGGCGACCCGGTGCTGATGGGCTTCACCGCCATCGGCCGCGACCCGGAGAACCACGGCGAGACCGCAGGGGAGTTCGACGCCACCCGCGCCGACAAGACCCACCTGTCGTTCGGGCACGGCGCGCACTTCTGCCTCGGCGCCCCGCTGGCCCGCCTCGAGCTGCGGATCGCGCTGCCGGCGCTGTTCGCCCGCTACCCGGACCTTCAGCTGGCCGTCGGCGTCGACGAGCTGGAAGGCCAGGGGACGTTCATCATGAACGGCCACAAGGAGGTCCCGGTGCGGCTGGGCGAGCCTTCGCTGGTGCGGTCGTGACCGGCGGATCGGTGCACGACGCACCCCTGGCCGTCGTCACCGGCGCGTCGTCGGGCATCGGCGCGGAGTTCACCCGGGTGCTGCGGGACCGCGGCTACCGCGTGCTCGCCGTCGCCCGCCGCGCCGACCGGCTCGACGAGCTGGCCAAGGGGTCGAACGGCTTCATCGTCCCCTTCGTCCGCGACGTCACCTCCGAGGGCGCGGCCGAGGCCATCCTCGGCCGCGCCGAAGAACTCGGCGGCGCGGATCTCGTCGTCTGCAACGCGGGCCGCGGCTCGCGGGGCCGGATCCACGAATCGGATCCGGCCGACGCGCTCGGCATGATCCGGCTCAACGTGACCGCGAACGTCAGCCTCGTCACGCAGGCCGTCCCCAAGATGGTCGCGCGCGGCTCGGGCGGCATCATCGTCGTCGCGTCCAACCTGGGCTTCTTCTCCACCCCGAACATGGGCGTCTACGGCGCCACGAAGGCCTTCCTGCTGTCCTTCACCGAGTCCCTCTCGGCGGAGCTGGCGGGGACCGGCGTGCGGGCCATGGCACTGTGCCCCGGGGCGACCTCCACCGAGTTCGGCGACGTCGCCGGGCTGGGTGACACGGTCGAGAAGACCCCTGGCTTCACGACCCCGGAAGAGGTCGTCAGGGGCGGCCTGAAGGCCTGGGACAAGGGACGCACGATCACCGTGCCCGGGACCGTCGCGCGCCTGCTCACGGCGTTCTTGGCCTACTCCCCGCGGGCGCTGTCCCGCCGGATCATGGGCAAGATCTTCACCGCGGGATGACCACTATCGGGTGAATGTCCGAAATCGCCGGGCGCGAGCGATGAGTTCGCGCCCGGCTCGGAGTCCAACCTACGACGCCGCCACCCGACGGGCGGCAGATCGAGGAAGGACGACCGAGATGACCAGCACGAACGAGATCACCATCCCCGGCGGACGGCTGCACTACGAGATCCGCGGCGACGGGCCACTGCTGCTGGCCATGGGCTCCCCTATGGCGGCGGACGCCTTCGCCCCGCTGGCCGACGCGCTGGCGAGCCGGTTCACCGTGGTGACCCACGACCCCCGGGGCATCTCCCAGAGCCCCCTGGACGACCCGGACGAGGATTCGAGCCCGGAGAAGCGCGCCGAAGACGTCATCACGCTCCTGGATCACCTCGGCGCCGAAACGGCCGACGTCTTCGGCTCCAGCGGCGGCGCGATGACCACGCTCGCGCTGGCCGCCCGCCACCCCGGCCGGATCCGGACGGTCGTCGCGCACGAGCCGCCCGCGCTGACCCTGCTGCCCGACGCGGCCGAGCAGCACGCCGAGGTCGACGAAATCGTGAAGGCGTTCGAGACCGACGGCCTCGAAGCGGCCTGGACGAAGTTCCTCGGCACTTCGGGCTTCGAGGAGGACGAGGCCGGCCCGCCGCCGAGCGACTCCCCCGAGCAGGACAAGGAGGACGGCCGCCGGTTCTTCGTCCACGAGCTGCGGACGACCACGCGATACGTCCCCGAGCTCGACGCGCTGCGGGACGGGCCGTTCCGGGTCGTGGTCGGCCTCGGCGCCGACTCGGGCGAGCTGCTCACCCGGCGGACTTGCGCCGCGCTCGCCGAAGAACTCGGCGTCGAGGTGGTCGAGTTCCCCGGCGATCACGGCGGTTTCATCTGGGACCCGGAAGGCTTCGCCAAGCTCCTGGGCGACATCCTGCTCTGACCCCCGGCGGGGCCGCCCTCAGAATTCGACGAGGGCGGCCTTGCCCGCGGCGTCGAGCAGCTCGCGCGAGATCCGGTCCGCCTGCTCGGCGGTGAGGATCAGCGGCGGCGCGAGCACGACGTTCTTGACCGTGCGCCGGACCAGGACCCCGTTGTCGCGCATGAGCTTCCGGACGTGGGCGGCGCGGCGGGACCGGTCCATCTCGACGGCGATCATCAGGCCCCTGCCGCGGATGTCGGTCACGCAGTCCAGCGCCCGCAACGGTTCCAGCGCGGCGAGCAGCTGGGCGCCCCGGGCCTGGACGTTCGCGAGGAGCCGTTCCTTCTCGATGTGGTCGATCACGGCGAGCCCGGCGGCGCACGCGGTGGCGTGCCCGGAATGCGTGTGCCCGTGCACGAACCCGGCCATCTTCTTGTTGCTGTCGAAGACCTCGAAGACGTGCTGGGTGGTGGTGACGGCGCCGAGCGAGATGTAGCCCGCCGCCAGTCCCTTGCTGGTGGCCAGGATGTCCGGCTGGACGCCGGCGTGCTGGTAGCCGAACATCAGCCCGGTGCGGCCGAATCCGGTCGTCACCTCGTCGAGGACCAGCAGGATCCCGTGCTCGTCGCACAGTTCCCGCACGCCGCGCAGGTAGTCCTCCGGCATGACGTAGGCGCCTCGCGACTGGACCGGCTCGACGAGCACGGCCGCGGTGCGCTTTCCGTGGTCCGCGAGGAAGCCCTTCAGCGCGCCGATGCCTTCCTCCGGCCCGGGGACGGTGATGAACCCACCGGGGGTCAGGTCGTCGGAAATCGGCGACGGCGCCCCGGCGGTCGCGGCCCCGGCCATCGTGGCGCCGTGGTAGCCGTTGTGCAGCGAGACGATCAGGCCGCGGTCGGGTGAGCCGAGTACGGCCTGGTAGAACCGCGCGATGCGGATCGCGGCCTCCATCGCCTCGGAACCGCTGTTGCAGAAGAAGGTCCGGGTCAGCGCGGGGCCGGCGAGTTCGCCGATCCGTTGCGCCAGGCGGATCGCCGGGATGTTGGCGCCCTCGCCCATGTCGTAGGTCATCAGCTTCGCGACCTGCGTGGCGATGGCGTCCACGACCGGCCGGCAGGCGTAGCCCAGCGTCGCGTTGAAGCCGGACGACTTCGCGTCCAGGTACGTGCGGCCGTCGGCGTCGGTGACCTCGCAGCCCTTTCCGGACACCGCGACGAGCGTGTCGGGGCTGACCCGGCTCGGTGACCACGGGTGCCACAGGTACTCGGCGTCGATCGCGAGCAGTTCGGCCTGCCCCTCGGTTTCGCTCATTTCCGCTTGCCTCTCAGTTCGCGAGCCGGGCTCGGACCGGGATCGAATGCCAGGCCCGCAAGGTGTTGTTGAGGCGGCGTTCCCCCGGTGCCGCCAGTTCCAGCGTCTCCACGCGTTCCGCGAGCGCGGTGAGGAGGCATTCGGCTTCGAGCCGGGCGAGGTTCTGCCCGACGCACTGGTGCAGCCCGAACCCGAAACCGACGTGCCCGGACGGGTCGCGGGAGAGGTCGAACTTCTCCGGATCGGTCCAGCGCCGGGGATCGCGGTTGGCCGCGCCCAGGAACATCAGCACCTTCGCGCCGTCGGGCACCACGTGGTCGCCGACCGGGACGTCGCCCACCGCGGTGCGGAAGAACGTCTGCACCGGGGACGCCCAGCGCACGGCCTCGTCGAACGCGATCCGCGCCAGCGACGGCTCGGCGCGCAAGCGGGCCCACTGCTCGGGATGCGTGACCAGCGCGTGCATGACGGCCGCGAGCGCGTGCACGGTGGTGTTGAACCCGGCGGCGAACAGCGACCGCACGACACCCGGCGCCTGCTCGTGGGTGATCTCGCCGCGGTCGGCGGCCGCCCAGATCTGCCCGCCGAGACCGTCTTCGGTGAGGGCGTCACGCTGGCAGTGCTCCATGACCCACGTCGTCAGGAACTTCGCGTGGGGCGCGCCGGCCGCCACGAGTTCGTTGCGCGGGCCGAAGGCGTTGAGGAGGAAGTCGGAGAAGGGCAACAGGTTCTCGCGGCCTTCTTCGGGCAGGCCGAGCGCGTCGCCGACCGCGCGCGGCGGGAACTTCTCCGCGATCGCCGTCACCGCGTCGAACTCGACCGTGCTGCCCGGGGCCGCGTCGAGGACCTGGCCGACCATCTTGTGCGCCTTGGCCATCCACTCGGCGCGGAGCCTGCGCTGCGCGCGCGGGCCGAGCAGATTCGCGAGGACTCTGCGCGGCGCGTCGTGGTGCGGCGGGTCTGCCTCGACGACGATGCTCAGCTGCCGCCAGGGTTTCTCGGTCCGGAAGTTGGAGAGCCCGACCCCGGCGCCGGACTGGAACCCTTGCCAGTCGCGCAAAGCCGCGTACACCGCGTCGTACCGGGCGACGGCGTAGATGTCGTGCGCGCTCAGGTAGGAAAGCGGCCCGGCGTCGAGCAGCGCGTGCTCGAGCGGGTACGGATCCGTCAGCACCTCGGTGCCGAACGGGTCGATGTCGATGACGGGCAACGACGACATGGTCACGGCCTCCGGGGCTTACAGGTCCAGTACGAGCCGGTCGGTGCACGAACGTGAGACGCAGGGGAACATGCAGTCCCCCGCCGCGCGGTCCTCGGCGGTGAGCAGGGCGTCACGGTGGTCGACGACGCCGTCGAGGACCGTGGTCTCGCAGGTGCCGCAGACACCCTCCATGCAGGACGAAAGCAGGTCGACGCCGACCGTGCGCATCGCGTCGATCACGGTCATGTCCTGGGTGACGGTGACCGTCGCGCCGCGGCGCGCCAGCACGATGTCGAACGGCTCGTCGCGCACCGGCGCGCCCTGCTCCGGTGCCGAAAACCGCTCGACCCACAAGGTGTGCGCGGGCCAAGGGGCGCAAGCGTTCTCGACGGCTTTGAGCAGCCCTTCCGGGCCACAGCAGTAAACGCGGAGGCCGTCACGGACCTCGCCGAGCCAGGACTGGAGATCCGGGCGGCCCTGCTCGTCCTCGGGGACGATGTGGACCTTGTCGCCGTACGCGGCGAGGTCGTCCGTGAACGCCATGGAGCTCCTGGTCCGGCCGCCGTAGACGAGGTTCCAGTCCGCGCCGGTGAGTTCCGCCTGATGGATCATGGGGAGCAACGGGGTGATCCCGATCCCGCCCGCGATGAAGAGGTAGTTCTTCGAGGGCACCAAAGGGAAGTTGTTGCGAGGACGGCTCACGCCGACGGTGTCACCTGTTTCGAGCTCGTCGTGCACGTACGCGGAACCGCCTCGGCCGTCGGTCTCGCGCAGGATCCCGACGCGGTATTCGTAGGCGTTCCAACGATCTCCGCACAGGGAGTACTGCCGGGTCAGCCCGCCGGGCAGCACCAGGTCGATATGCGAACCGGGGGTCCAGTCGGGCAGGCGCGCCCCGTCCGCGGCCTTGAGGACCAGCGAGACGACCCCTTCGGCGACGACGTCCTTGGCCGCGACGCGCAACGTCGTCTGCACCAGCGCCTGCATCGTGACCCCGCCCTCCGCTGAAGTTCGTGCTCTCCACGGTTCCACGGCGGGCGGCGGCGTACGTCTCCCTGAATGCTCGGGTGCTTGAGCAATCGGGAATATTGTTCGGCGGGGTGCGCGGGGCGGACCATCGGGTTCTACGTCGATCCATGGAGGACGCATGTCGCATATCACGGTGGATCCCACCAAGCCCGGAATCATCGGCCTGTTCGCTTTCCGCCCTGAGACCGCGAAACCGCTCGGCGAACTGGTCGAGACCCTGCTGCGCGGCCCGAGCTCGCTGACCACCGGCGAGCGCGAGCTGATCGGCGCCGTCGTGTCCAAGGAGAACGACTGCTACTTCTGCGCCGAGGCGCACGGCGCCTTCTCCGCCGCGCAGATCGAGGGCGGCGCCGCCACCGTCGACTCGGCCAAGCAGGACATCGACGCCGCGCCGATCTCGGACAAGCTGCGCGCGCTGCTGAAGGTCGCGCTGGCCACGCGCGAGAGCGGCCACTCGGTCACTTCCGCCCTGGTCGACAACGCCAAGGCCGCCGGCGCTTCGGAAGCCGACATCCACGACACCGTACTGATCGCTTCGCTCTTCTCGCTGTTCAACCGGTACGTGGACGGTCTGGCGACCGACGCTCCCGACCAGCCCGAGTGGTACGCCGGTGCCGCGCAGGCGCTGGTGGCCGGTGGGTACGCCGCGATCTCGGGTGCCGCGCAGGCCCAGGCCGCCTGACCCGCTTCGGTCCGGGTGGTCGTGAGTGGCAATTAGGGTTCTAACCCGAATCGCCACTCACGACCCACCTGGACCGGCGGGCATGCCGAAGGGCCCGTCGCCGGTGTGGTGGCGGGCTCCTCGGTCACGCAAGGATCAGGTGACGACGCGGTGCAGCAGGTTGCGGCGGGGATGTCGTAACGGATCGAGATACTGCGGCGGCACGAATTCCGGTATCCCGTCGGGTGCCATCCGGACCTGCCAGTCGTCGTGGTGGATCAGCCGGTGATGGAACGAGCAGAGCAGGACCAGGTTCCGGAGATCGGTCGGTCCGCCGTCTGCCCAGTGCTGAATATGGTGGGCGTGACAATGCTTCGGAGCCCGATGACACCCGGGGAACGCGCAGCCTCCGTCGCGGATGTTCAGGGCCCGGCGCTGGCCGGGGGTGACGAAACGTCTCATGCGCCCGACGTCCAAAGGCTCACCGGCGGCGCTGAGCACCACCGGGATCATCAAGCAGTCACACGCGGCCAGGCGTGCTTCGCGGGCGGTGATCTCCCCGACGAAGTCCAGGCACGCGGTGCCGACCCCGGACTTCAACGCCTCCAGGCCGATGGTGACGTGCACGAGGGTGCGGTACCCGGACGTGCCGGGCTGGTCGGGGCAGGCGATCGCGAGGTCGAGCAGGTCGGCCCAGGCGTCACCGTAGCGTTGCGGCATGGTGCGGTGGTCGGCCTGGCCGAACTCGTCGACCGGCCGCCGCGCGCCGTGCGCGTCCAGTGCGGCGGCGGTCCGGACGCCGGTCTCGGGGTCCAGGAGCCCGGACAGTCTCCAGAAGCCGTCCTTGCGGCGCTCCAGGAACACCTCCCGCCGCGGCGGAGCGGGTTCCGGATCTTTGGGTTCGTTCCCGTCGGGGTCGAGGTGCGCGAGCAGGTCCGCACCTGCTCGGCCGATCTCCTTCGGCCCGGCACGGCGGGCGAGGTCGGCCAGGATCTTCTCCGCCCCGTCACGCTCCTCCGCAGAAACCTCGGCCGGGACCTTCCGCAGCACGTCCAGGATCGCGTCGACGTGCTGCTCCCCGAGCTCGCCGTCCTCGGCCGCGGCGGCCGTCGCGGGCGCGAACACCCTCGCTCCACCACCGACCTCCGGGCAAGGGTTCAGCGCCAGCGCCCGGTTCACCACGTCCTTCGCGTCACTGTGGGAAATCCGCGCCACGTCGGCGAACCAGCGCGACGCGCTCCCATAGCCGAACAAGTCCTCCGCGCCCCGCGACTCGACCTCCGCCAGATACTTCCCCAGCCCGGCCGACGCCACCCTGATCACCTGCAGGAGTTGCGTCACGCCGTGAGCAAGCTCCAGCTTGCCGGCGCGCCACAACTCCTGCGGCAACTCGGGAATGAGGGTCTCGGACACACCCTCATATTACCGAAATAAACCGAACAATAAATCGTAATTTTAAGCGACAACGCAAGCCGCGCAATTAACCACCAGCGGGTGAATTCGAATCCCAAGACGATTACCCAGGGTTCGCGAGCGGCAAGGTGGTCGCGAGTGGTAAGTGTCGTTCTAACGACACTTACCACTCACGAGCCAAAACGCGACCCGCGCGACCCAACGCTAAGCCGCCCGAGGAACCACCGGCTCAGGCCCGGGTTCCGGAGGCGCCGACGACGACCGGACCGAAGCGGGAGAAGTGGCCGAAGCGAAGAGCCCGATAATCCCCAACGGCACCAACAGCAGCGTCAGCGCCGTACTGATCCCGAACGTCTGCGCGAGCCATCCGAAGATCGCCGGTCCGGCGAGCACCCCGGCGTTGTGCAGCGTGCTGTACCGCGCGATCGCCAGGCTGGTGTTGGACTTCGTGCCGTGCCCGACCGCGCTGGAGATGATCGGGATCGCCACCGCGAGCCCGACACCCGCCATCGCGAGCCCGGCCAGGCCGAACCACACGCTCTGCACCATGACGGCGAGCAGGACGCCGGCCGCGGTCATCGCCATGCTCCAGCGCACCAGCGCCACGGCGCCGAATCGCCGGTGCAGCCGGTCGCCGATCAGCCGGGTCCCGGTCTGCGCCACGATGAACGCGAAGTAGCCCAGCGACGCGATGTTCGCCGCGGCGCCGCGTTGTTCGCTCAGGAACACGCCGCCCCAGCTGGACACCGCGCCTTCGCACAGCGCGACGGCCGCGCCGAGGCCACCGAGAATGATGACCGCTCGGGTCCAGCCGGAGAAGAAGCCGACCTTCGGCGCCTTTTCCACCGCGGAAGACGAAGCGGTGCGGGATTCCGTCAGCAGCCAACGACCGCTGAACAGGGCGATCACCACGAGCACCACCGAGACGACCCAGAAATGGGTGCTCAGCGAAAGATCCGCCCGGACCGCCAGCACCGTGCCGCCCGAACCGAGCAGCGCGCCGATGCCCCACACCGCGTGCAGGCTGTTGAGCACCGGTCGCCGCGCCCGCCGCTCGACCTCGACGCCCTGGGCGTTCATCGACACGTCGAGCAGACCGGCGATGACACCCCACGTCAGCATCCCGAGGCCGGCGGTGACCGCGCCGGGCATCGCCGCCATGAGCGGCAGGAACCACGGCAGGACGAGGGAAGTGACACGGATGACGGCCCGGCTGTCGAGATGGTTCGACAGATGCCCGGCCAGCTGCATCGCCAGCAGCACGCCGACGGTCTGGCTGAGCAGCACCATGCCCAGTTCCGCGAAGTTCAGCCCGAGTTCGATCCGCAGCTGCGGCACCCGCGCGAACCACGAGCCGAGCATGATCCCGATCATCAGGAAGATCCCCGAGATCGCGATCCGCTGGCGCCGCACGTCCTTCACCGGATGGATCTCCAGCCCGCTACTCATCGCCGCTCGCCACACCGGACGTGTTCCCGAAACCGGACTCGCCGGTCCAGCTGCCCACTTCCACATGGGCGTTGAACGGCTTGCCCTCGGCGTTCCGCATCGGCGGCCGCCGGTGCGCGAGGTGCAGGAAGACGTCGTCGTACTGCGTGACGTCGCCGGCCGCGGAGATGCGGTAGAGCATGTCCTCGTCCTCGCCGCCCCAGCCCTTGTAGCGTTCGTCGAAGCCGCCGATGCGGGTGAAGATCTCCGGCCGCGTCCACAGGCAGGCGCCGGGGACGTCGCGCAGCAGCAGCCCGCGCGCGCCCGCAAGGGGTGCTTCCGGCGTGTTCTCGCCGCAGCGGCGTTCGATCAGCCAGTCGCTCGAAGCGCCGTCCAACGACAGCATCTCGGTGTGCGGCAGATGCGCGTCGGCGCGCTGGTCGGCGAACCGCGCGTGGTTGCGCTCCAGGAATTCCCGGTCCACCAGGATGTCCGCGTCGAGCAGGCACAGGGTCCGCGCCGCGCCGAGGGTTTCGCGCACACCCACGTTCAGCGTCCAGGACTTGTTGAACAGCCCCTCTCCCTGGATGTGCACGTAGTGGTCGACCAGCGGTTCGACGACGTGCTTCCACCGCGGCTTCTCGTCGAACTCGACGACGGTCACCCGGTACCGGTCCGACGGGAACGTCTGGTCGCGCAACGCGAGCAGGCAGGCGGTCAGGTTCCGGATCCGGCCGGCGCCGTCCCGGTCGGACAGCGGGACGACAACGAGGATCTCGTCCCCCGTCCCGGAAGGCCGCGAGCGTACCCCCTGGGCGAGTTCCGTCAGCCTGTCGAGTCCGGCGGGCTCGGCTTCCGGTTCGTAGAGCCGGCCGCGGAAGTAGTTGATGTAGACGTTGTCGTCCGCCGCGTCGGCCTCTTGAGCCAGCTTCGAGGCCAGCGAAGGGTTTTCGTCGAGCAAGGCGACGACGCGCTCTTCGAGGCGGCGTTCGGCGAACGTGTCGGTCGGCTGCGAGACGAGCCGCCGGTACGTCACGTCATGCCCGATCTCGGCTTCGAGCGGGTCGACGACGGCACGGTAGAAGCGTTCGCTGTGCATCCAGTAGTCGGCGGCGACGTCCGGCACCGCGGGATCGTTGGCGAGGACGACGTACCGGACGATCCGCCCCGCGAGATCCGCGCTTCCCGGCTCGGCCTTCCAGTAGGCCGACGCCGAGGCGAACGTCTTGCCGCCGGTGCGGGTCGGCCGGATCTGCATCGGATTGGTAGCCCGTAACACGCACATCGGGCTGCAGTCACAGGGATGCGGTTGCACTGCTCCTCCGTCCCTCGTTCATTTCGCTGATTCGGACACCGAGCGTGACAGTCCGTCGCGGGACGGAACGTCTTCTTGATTGCCGACAACTTCGAAGTTCTCCGGTTCCCGACGGGTGAGAAACCGCATCAAGGGCCCGGTGACGGCGGTGGTGACGACGGCGACCAGGACGAGCATCGTGAAGCCCAGCTGGTTCACGAGGCCGTATTTCAGCCCGATGGTGGCGACGACGAGTTCGGTGACGCCCCGGCAGTTCATCAGCGTGCCGAGCTGGATCGCCTGGTTCCGCGGCAGCCCGGCGAGCCGAGCCGCGCCGCCCGCGCCGAGGAACTTCGTCAGCTGCGCGACGACCAGCACCCCGGCGAACAGCAGCCAGTGTGAGGCGTTCGTCCCGAGCAGGCCGATCGACGTGCTCAGCCCGACCAGCGCGAAGAACAACGGCAGCAGCACGACGAGCGTGAACCCGCGCAGCTGTTCGCTGATCCGCTCGACCAGCGGGCAGTCCCGGGGCACGGCGGTGCCGAACAGGAACGCGCCCAGCAGCGCGTGCAGCCCGAGGATCTGGGTCATCACGGCGAAGGCCAGCGCGCCCACGAGCAGCACGACGGTCATCACCTTCTCGGACTCGATCCGCGTGACCAGCGCGCTCAACGCCCGGCGGACGACGACCTGGGTCACGACGACCAGCACCACGGCCAGGATCGCCGTCATGGCCGGGTTCCCGCTGCCGTGGACCCCGGTGCCCACGAGGATCACGGTGAGGGTCAGCCAGGCGACGCCGTCCCCGATCGCCGCGCTGGTGACCGAAAGCGCGCCGAGTCCGGTGCGTTCCAGGTTCAGGTCGACCAGGATCCGGGCCAGCACGGGCAACGCGGTGATCGCCATCGCGAGCGCGAAGAACAGCACGTAGCCCGCCGTCGGGGCGTCCGCGCCGGCCAGCACGGACGACGCGGCGAACGCGACGCCGATCCCGGCGGCGAACGGGAGGCCCATCCCGCCCAGGACCACGGCGCCGACCAGGGACTTCCGTTCGATGCGGTCGGTACGCAGTTCGCAGCCGAGCAGGAACATGAACACGACCAGGCCCAGTTGCGCGGCTTTGTCCAAACTGGACATCACCTCGGGCGAGAACAGCCACGCGCCCGCCGACGGCCAGATCAGCCCCAGCACGGACGGGCCCAGCAGGATGCCGCCGACGATCTCGCCGAGCACCGGCGGCTGGCGGAGTCTTCGCAGCACCTCCCCGCAGAAATGACTGACCAGCAGGATCGCCCCGACGGCGAGCAGGAACCGCGTGATCGGTTCGATGGCCATGAACCCACCTCTCCCCAGCGAGTACAGACACCGAGGGGCGTGGGTGACCGGTGAAGGCCACCCACGCCCCTCGGCTGGTGGATCAGGCCGCGTCGGCCTGGTTTTCGCTTGCCTCGGCCAGTTCGGCGAGGCTGGTGTGGATGTGGTCGGACACCGCGGCCACGGTGGGCTTGGCCCACAGGATGGTCGGCGGGAGGTCCAGCCCGTAGCGCCGCTGCAACCGCACCCGCAGCGCCACCGTCATCACCGAGTCGACACCGAGTTCGACCAGCGGCCGCTTCAGCTCGATGTCACCGGCGTCCAGGTTCAGCTCCGCCGCGACCTGCTCGCGGACGTCGGCGGTGACCTTCTCGCGAGTGTCCTCTTCGGACAGGTTCGCGAAGTCGACCGAGAACCCGGTGCCCGCGCCCGCGTCGGCGCTCTCGTCGACCACCGTGAGCTCGCGGAACATGGGCAGCTTCCGCTGGTGCGGCGGGGTCGGCAGGACCCGCAGCACCGCCTGGTAGTCCGAAGCGAACCGGTCGCCGAACGCCCACGCCCGGAACGCCTCCGAGGCGGAGACGGCCTCCAGGCCGCGGGAGTTCGCTTCCAGCATGGTCGTCGCGATGTCCTGCGACAGACCGACACCGCGCCACGCCGTCCAGCCGAGGCTGATCGTGTCGTTGGCGCCGCCGGAGTTGCGGTGCGTGGCCAGCGCGTCGAGGAACGAGTTGGCCGCCGCGTAGCTCGCCTGCCCGGAGAGGCGGGCGAACTGGCCGCACGAGGAGAACAGGACGAAGAAGTCGAGCGAGCCCGCCGGGAAGAGCCGGTGCAGCACCAGCGCCCCGCCGACCTTCGGCGCGAACACGTCGCGCAGCCCGTCCTGGTCGACCTTGTCCACCAGCGCGTCGTTGACCACACCGGCGGCGTGGATGACGCCGGTGACCGGCGGCAGTCCCAGCGCGCCCGGCGCGAGCGCCTCGGCGACGGCGTCCTCGTCGGTGATGTCCAGCGCCAGCACGCCGACCGTGACACCGAGCGCTTCGAGCCCGAGGACGCTGTCGATCTGGTGCCGCACGTCCGGGTCGGTCACGGAAGCCCAGTCCGCGCGCGGCGGCAGGCCACGGCGGCCGGCCAGCAGCAGGCGGCGGGCGCCGCGGTCGACCAGCCAGCGGGCGACCTCCAGCCCGAGCCCGCCGAGACCGCCGGTGATCAGCACCGTGCCCGAAGGCGAGCAGTGCAGCGGGGAACCGTCGGCGCTGCGGGTGATCTGGCTCAACCGGGCCACTTCCGCGCCTTCGCCGGTCAGCGAGATGACGTCCTCGTCACCGGCCGGGCCGCGGAAGACCTCGATCAGGCGCGACCCGAGGTCCGGCGCCGTGCAGTGCTCGACGTCGATCGTGCCGCCCCACAGCTCCGGGTGCTCGCCGGCGATGATGCGGCCGACGCCCCACAACGGGCCGTGCGCGACCGAGCGTTCGTCGGTGCCCTGCCGGACGCCGCTGGTGATCGCCCAGATCCGCTGGGTCGCGACCTTGCCCTTAGAGGTCGCCTGGAGTTCCGCGATCCGCTGCGCGGTGCGGATGAGCGACCACGTCGTGCGTTCGGTCGAGTCCTCCAGCCGCTCGCCCTCCGCCGCCCGCGAAGGCGCGACGACGACCGCGCCCGGGTTCGCGAACTGTTCGGCGGTGAGGTCGAGCGGTTCGCCGTCGACGGCCACCTCGACCGCGGTGGCGGTGATCCCGGCGGCGGTGAACTGCTCCACCAGGGTGCCGGTGGTGGCGGGCGGGCCCACCACGACGATCTGGTCGAGGTCCGAGGCCAGCGTGGGCTCGGGCAGCTCGTGCCAGGTGATCTCGTGGACCAGGTCGCGCGGCAGGACCGCGGTGCCCAGGTGCTCGACGGCCGCGAACTTCAGGCCGATGACCTCGCTGATGATGTCGCCGTGCTCGTTGGCGACCAGCACATCGACGGTGTCCTCCGGCGACTTCGGCGAACGCGTGGCGTGCACGATGATCCGCGCGGGCGGCTCACCCTTCCACGCCACTTTCTCGATGCCGCGCGACATCCACAGCACGGTGGCGTGGCCGGGCGAGACCACCATCGCGCTGATCGTGAGCGCGGCGTCGATCACGTGCGCCCAGCTCGTCGCCAGTTTCGCCGGCGGCGCGACGCAGTCCATCAGCGCGAGCTGCTCGACGTCGTCGTAGTAGAGCTCGCTCATGTCCCACGGGAAGGCGTAGCCCTCGACGCCCATCCGGCCGAACATCTCGTCGGCCTTCGTGAGCGACCCGCTGGGCAGGCGGTCGCGGATCGTGGCGAAGTCGATCCGGCCCTCCGGCGCCTTGGCGCCCGTGTCGATGGTGGCGGTGGTGTGCGTGATCCACTCGTCGCTGTCGGCGCTGGTCTCGTCCGCGATCCGGGTGGCCAGCGCGAGCGAGCGGCCCTCCTTGACGATCTGGACGATGCGCGCCGGCTGCACGGCGAGCGGGGTGCGCAGCACGATGTCGGTCAGCGCGGGCGCGACCTCCTCCTCCGCCGCGAGGGCGAAGGTGTTGATGATCGACGCCGCCGGGGTGACCTCGACCCCGACCAGGCCGTGGCTCTGCGGGTACGGACGGCTGTCCATGTCGAGCCGGGTCTGCCAGACCTGCCGCGACGGGGCGCCGGACACGGTCATCCGGCCGCCGAGGAGGCTGTGGCTCTCCGGGTCGTGCCCGCTGCCGAGGCCGGCGTCGGCGCCGGTCTCCGGGAAGATCCAGTACGGCTTGTGCTGCCACGCGGCCGCCGGGATGCCCAGCAGGTCGCCCTCGGCGAAGTCGCGCGTCCAGTCGATCTCGACGCCCTGGACGTGCAGCTTGGCGAGGTTGTGCAGCAACGTGCCGACCTCGTCGGTGTTGCGGCGCAAGGTCGCGCAACCCGCGAGGTCGTCGATGCCGAGGCTTTCGGCGGTCTCGATGATGGAGTGCGAGACGACCGGGTGCGACGAGATCTCGACGAACACGCGGTGCCCGTCCTCGAAAGCGGCCTCGACGGCTTCGGCGAAACGCACCGGGTTGCGCAGGTTGCCGGCCCAGTAGTCGCCATCGCGGGCCACGCCGGAGCGCGGGTCGGTCAGCGCGGTGCTGTAGAGGCTGACCGACGGCGTGCGCGGGGTGAGCTGACGGGCCGCGGCGGCGACCTCTTCCAGCACCGCGTCCACGTGCGTGCTGTGGAACGCGATGTCGGTGTCGACGACGCGCATGTCGATGCCCTCTTCACGCCACTGCGTGACGAGTTCCGCGATCGCGGCCTTGTCGCCCGACACGACGGTCGACGTCGGGCTGGCGGAGATGGCGGCGACGAGGTCGGCACGGTCACCCAGCTTGGCCTGGACCTCGGTGAACGACAGGCTCGCCAGCACCATCCCGCCGTCGCCCTCCAGCCGCTGCAACGCGGCCGCGCGGCGGCAGGCGAAGCGAGCGGCTTCGAGGATGTCGAGCGTTCCGGCGGCCACCGCGGCGGCGATCTCGCCGACGGAGTGCCCGATGATCGCGCTCGGCTTGACGCCGCGGCTGCGCCACACCTCGGCCAGGCCGACCTGCATGGCGAAGGTCAGCGCCTGGACGTGCGCGGCGGTCCAGGGACCGCCGTCGAGGATCGCCTCACGCGGCGTCCAGCCCAGTTCCTCGCGGTAGACACCGGCCAGCGAGTCGATGATCGCGGCGAATCCAGCGTGCTCGGCGAGCAGCTGACGGCCCATTCCGGACCACTGCGAACCGTGCCCGGAGAAGACCCACACCGCGCCGTCGCTCTGCTGTCCCGCGCGGGCGATCAGGATGCCGGACGCGGGTTCGTCGACGGCGAGGGCGCGGAGCCGCTCGGCCAGCTGCTCGGTGGAGGCGGCGATGACCGTGCCGCGCTGCGGAAGGTGCGAACGACGCTGCGAAAGCGTGTACCCGATGGACCCGAGCGAGGCGCCGGGGTTGGCGTCGATCCAGTCCGCGACCGTGCCGGCCAGCGCGCGCAGGCCCGCTTCCGACATCGCCGAGATCGGGAAGACCTTCCGGGTGCCATCGCTGGTTCCCTTGCCCGCCTTGGTCTCCGGCTGCGCGGGGCCCTCTTCGAGGACGACGTGGGCGATGGTGCCGCCGACGCCGTAGCTGGAGACACCGGCGCGGCGGGTGCCCTCGCCGGCGGGCCACGGGGTGGTCTCGCCGACCAGCTTCAGGCCCGAGGCCGGGTCGGAGATGGCGTCGTTGGGCTCGGTGTGCAGGCTCGGCGGGATCTGCTCGTTCCGCAGGGCCAGCACGGTCTTGATCACGCCGGTGATGCCGGAGCCGCCCTCGACGTGCCCGATGTTCGGCTTCACCGAACCGACCAGGCAAGGGTTCTCCGCCGAGCGCACCGAACCGATGACCGCGGCGAGGGCCTCGACCTCTTCGCCGTCGCCGGTCGGGGTGCCGGTGCCGTGCGCCTCGACGTAGTCCACGGTGGACGGATCGACGCCCGCCCGCTCGTAGACCTCGCGCAGCATGTGGGCCTGCGCGTCGGCGTTCGGCGCCATCATGCCTTCGGACCGGCCGTCCTGGAAGACGCCGCTGCCGCGGATCACGGCCTGGATCGGGTCGCCGTCGCGGACCGCGTCCGAAAGCAGCTTCAGCACGATGACGCCGGCGCCCTCGCCGCGGCCGTAGCCGTCGGCGTTCTTGTCGAAGGCCTTGCTGGTGCCGTCCGGCGACATCGCGCCCGCGCCCTCCAGCGCGACGTTCAGCGCCGGGGTGGCCATGATGTTGACGCCGCCGACGAGCGCGATCGACGTCTCACCGGTGCGCAGGCTCTGCGCCGCGATGTGCAGCGCCGTCAGCGACCCGGCGCACGCGGTGTCGACGGCCATGCTCGGGCCGCGGACGTCGAGGAAGTACGAAACGCGGTTCGCGATACCGTAGAACGTCGTGCCGTTGACCGCGTACGCGCCGGTGAGGGGGATGTCCTCCAGCAGGCGGCGGCCGTAGTCGTTCGAGTTGGCGGCGACGAACACGCCGGCGTCGGAGTTGCGCAGCGAAAGCGGCGGGACACCCGCGTCCGCCAGCGCCTCCCAGGCCAGTTCGAGGATGAATCGCTGCTGCGGATCGAGGAAGTCCGCCTCACGCGGTGAAATGCCGAAGAAGTCGGCGTCGAACCCCTCGATGTCGTCGAGGAAGGAGCCGCGGATCGTGGTCCCCCTCAGGATCGCGGTCGCCTGCGGGCTGCTGGCCGCGTAGGACTTCCACCGCTTCTCGGGCATGTCGCTGACGGTGCTCTTACCATCGGCGAGGAACTCCCAGAACTTCTCCGGAGAGTCGAGGTCTGGAGCGAACCTGCAACTCATACCGATGATCGCAATGGCTTCGTCGGGTGCTTTGTTCTCGCTCAAGTCCTCGCTCCTCGATATAGATCGCCCGACCGGAGACAACACAAGATTCCGGCGCCTCGTTGTACGGACAGCGTCTTCCCTGCCGCGTGACTCCGGCATCTCCTCGACTGCTTGCGCGCGATCCTCGAGCGACCTTCGAGTGCGAGCGCAAGGTTCGAGACGCCTTGGCGCGCACCGTTTCCCTACTGTCCGGTCGGGACCCATATCGAGGAGGAGCCATGCCGGGATCAGCCGGGCGGTCGACCGGGTCGGGGGTCGTGCCGTGGCCGCGCGCCGCCGCGGACCGCTATTTCACCGAGGGCTATTGGGAAGGCCGGTCGCTGGGCACGCATCTGGCCGAGACCGCGCGCAAGTACCCGGACGAGGTCTGCCTCGTCGACGGGGACGTGCGGATGACGTTCGGGGAGCTGCTGGCCAAGGCCGACGGCGCGGCGATCCGGATGAGCGCGCTCGGCGTCGGCGGCGACGACCGCGTCGTCATCCAGCTGCCGAACTGCTGGGAGTTCGTCGTCACCACGGTCGCCTGCCTGCGGCTGGGCGCCGTTCCGGTGTGGACGATGCCGCAGTTCCGCGAGCACGAGATCGGCGGGATCCTCGCGAACGCCGAGGCGACCGCTATCGTCGTGCCCGATGTCCACAAAGGATTCGACCATCAGGCGCTGGCCCGCGAGGTGCTGCCGGACGGGCTCGTGTTCGTGGTCGGCGAGGACGTCGCCCCGGGCAACGTCGACCTGCGCGGGCTGTTCGTCGCGGACGAGCCCGCCGAGGTCACCCAGGCGCTCGACGCCGCCGCGCCGAACGGCGACTCCGTCGCGACCTTCCTGCTTTCGGGCGGGACGACGGGGCTGCCGAAACTGATCCCGCGCAGCGGCAACGACCTGACCTACATGATCAAGACGGCGTCGGAGATCTGCCGGTTCGGACCGGAAACCTCGTACCTGGTGGTACTTCCACTGGGGCACGGGTTCGCGAACACCGGACCGGGGATCCTGGGGGCGCTGCTGTCCGGCGGCCGGGTCGTCATCGCGCCGTCGCCCGCGCCGCGGCAGGCGTTGCCGCTGATCGAGAGCGAGCGGATCACCGCGACGTCCGCGGTGCCGGCGATCCTGCACCGGTGGATCGAGTACCTGGACACCGAACCCGGGATCGATCTGTCCACTTTGGAGATGATCCAGATCGGCGCCGCCAAACTCGAACCCTCCCTGGCGGCTCAGGTACGGCCGAAGCTCGGCTGCACGTTGCAGCAGGTTTTCGGGATGGGCGAAGGACTTCTGTGCCTGACGCGGCTCGACGACCCGGACGAGCTGATCCTGCACACCCAGGGCAAGCCGATCTCGCCACACGACGAGATCCTTTTGGTGGACGAGGAAGGCGCGCCGGTGCCGCCGGGCGAGCCGGGGATCCTGCTGGTCCGGGGCCCGTACACGACGCGCGGCTACTACCGGTCCCCCGAGCTGAACGCACGGGCGTTCGTCGACGGCGGCTGGTACAACACCGGTGACATCGTCCGCGTGACCCCCGAGGGCTACCTGGTGGTTTCCGGCCGGGAGAAGGACGTCATCAACCGCGGCGGCGAGAAGATCAACGCCGAGGAGATCGAGACGTTCGCCCTGGACATCGACGGCGTGAAGCACGCGGCGGCGGTCGCCATGCCCGATCCGGAGCTAGGCGAGGTCGTCTGTCTCTACGTGGTCGCCACCGGACCCGTCGCGCTGCGGGACGTCCACGACCTGATGCTCGCCGCGGGCGCGGCACGGTTCAAGCTGCCGGAACGGCTGGTCGTCGTCGACGCCCTGCCCGCCACCGGGATCGGCAAGGTGGACAAGAAGGCGCTGCGGGCGGACATCGCCTCCCGCCTGGCCGCCTGAAAGTCCGTGAAGGCCTCCTTGAGGGACTCTGGGTCCCTCAAGGAGGCCTTCACGGAACGCGCTAAGCCTTGACCAATTCCACAATGG
>NZ_JBFBGL010000022.1:0-123068 GCF_040684635.1 Amycolatopsis sp. NPDC089917
GAACTGCTCCGGATACTTCGAACGAGACACCAGGACATCCTCCCTCCAGACCACTGTCTGGAATCAAGGTGTCCGCACCACAGGGGCAACTCCACGTGATGGGAGGGACGACACGCGGGCGGGCAGGTCCTCGCCTCGAGTCGTCCGCCTGGACACACGTGTCGTCCGTCTGATCACGCGTGTCGTCCGTCCAGTCACGCGAAACCGCCCGGCGGAGGTACTTGAGACACTCGTGGCCCTGACCCGAATCGCCACTCACGACCCACTCAGCCCAAGCGCGTCCGCCTGCTCCCGGAAGACGGCGTAGGCCTCGGGACCGAACAGCACGAACCGCACCAGTCCAACCGAACACGACCCGGCCGAAAGCGTGCCCAGCACCGTTTCGAGGGCGATCTCCGCGGCGGATTCGACCGGCCACCGGTAGATCCCGGTCGAGATCGCGGGGAACGCCACGGTGTGCGCGCCGAGGTCGGCGGCCACGTGCAGCGAGTTGCGGTGGCAGGCAGCCAGCAGCGCGGACCGGTCTTCCGAGTCGGACCACACCGGTCCGACGGTGTGCACCACCCAGCGCGCCGGAAGGCGGCCCGCCGTGGTGGCGACCGCCTGTCCGGTCTTCAGTCCCTTGCCGTAGTGCCCCGCGCGCAGGGCCCGGCATTCGGTGAGGATCTCCGGTCCGCCGCGGCGGTGGATCGCGCCGTCCACCCCGCCCCCGCCGAGCAGGGACGAGTTCGCGGCGTTGACCACGACGTCGACCTGCTGTTCGGTGATGTCGCCTTCGACCAGTTCGATCCTCATGACAGCTCCGTCAGCCGGTGAAGTAGTCGATCAGTACCGGGGCAACCGCCTTCGGCTTGAGCATATGCGTCTGGCCTTCGATCGTGCGGTGCTCGGCGCCGGGCACCGCCTGGGCCAGCGCGGCGACACCGTTGCGGATCCACGCGGGGCTCTTGCCGCCGTCCATGACCAGCGTCGGCACGGAGACGCTCGCCCAGCGGCCTTCGGGCAGCGGGGTGCCGTCTTGCAGGTCGTCGAACAGCGCGGCGTCGTAGCGCAGGGTCGGCGCGACCTTCTTCATCTTCGGCCAGGTGGGCATCAGCTGCATCATGAACACGACCGGCGCCGGGACGCGGACGCCGTCGCGCATGAAGGTCTTGATCGCGGCGCCGGGCTTCCCGTCGGCGATGGCGTTCTCCAGCCGCTCGGTGTAGTCGGCCGGGACCGGCGGGCGGGTGTCGTCGACGACCAGCGGGAATTCGTAGACCGCCAGTTTCGTGATCGGTAGCCCGGCTTTCGCGGCTTCGAGGGCGAGTGCGGCGCCGGACGAGATCCCGTAGACGTGGGCGGTCCCGCCGGCTTCCTTGATCAGCGCGGCGATGTCCTCGACTTCGCGAGCGACGGAGAACGGCGCGGTGTCGCCGCTTTCGCCGCGGCCGCGGCGGTCGTAGGTGTAGACGGTGAAGTGCGGGGCCAGTTCGGCGGCCAGCGGCTTGGCCGGGCCGAACTCGCGGTGGCACATCGCGCCGTCGACCAGGATGACCGCGGGGCCGGAGCCGGTGCGGGTGTAGGCGATGGTGGTGCCGTCTTGCGAGGTCACGGTGCTCATGGCGGGAATTCTCCTGGTCTTGTCTAGCGGGCGGTACGAAGGATGACGGCGGTGACCCAGCCCCAGGCCAGTATCACGGTGGCCCAGAAGGCGAGCATCACGACGGCGTTCGCGTTGCCGGAGCTGATCCCGGCGAAGGAAGCGAAGAACGCGACACCGGTGGCGCGGGAGTAGACGGCCCAGCCGCGGTGGCCTTCGCGGGCGAAGCGGCTCGCGAACACGAAGGTCGCGACGATCAGCGAGAGGAAGCCGACCGAACCGGCGGCCATGTGCAGGATCCCGGCGGTGCTGATGGTGGCCTGGCCCGCGCCGACCGGGAAGCCGTTGCCGGGGTCGGCCTTGAAGACCGCGGCGAAGAGCAGGCTGACACCGAAGGCGCCCAGCAGCCGTGGGCCCCAGGTACTGCCTCTGCCCGGTTCGAGCGTCCGGCTCAAGCCGATCGCGCCGACGAGCATCAGGACGCCGCTGACCAGGAAGTTCGTCACCTGGATCCAGCCGGCGTCGCCGTTGCTCAACATGCTCGCCGGGTGCTTCGTCATGTCGAAGCCTTCGCGGACGGCCGCCTGCGTGAGCGAGACCAGGAAGTACAGCGGGCCCGACGCGGCGCCGGCGGCGAGCAGGGCGCGGGCGGGAACGGCGGTGATGGTTCGGGTGACGGCGATGGTCATCGTCTCGGCCTTTCGGAGCGGGGTTCGACGAGCACAACTCTCGCCCCGAACGGTCCAGTTGTCAAGACAAAAAAATTTGTCGGTGACGCGGATCGCAACGCCCGAGGGTGCCGCAATCAGGCGACTACTTGCCGTTTCGCAAGGTCAGGAGGGTGATCTCGCTCGGCGCGAAGACGCGCAGCGGCGGTCCCCAGAAGCCCGTGCCGCGGCTCGTGTAGAGCTGCGTGCGCTCGCCGTGACGGGAAAGCCCGGCCAGGACGGGCTGGTCGAGCCGGACCAGGAGGTGGAACGGCCAGATCTGGCCGCCGTGGGTGTGCCCGGAGATCTGGAGGTCGATCCCGGCCTCGGCGGCCTGCTTGACCTGCTTCGGCTGGTGGGCGAGCAGGACGACCGGGGTGCTCGCGGCGACGCCGTCGAGCGCGGCCGGCAGGTCCGGGCCGTGGCCGGGCAGACCGGAGGCGGCGCCGGTCGGGTCGTCGATCCCGGCGAAGACGAGCGTGTCCCCGCCTTGGGAGACCGGCAGGTGCCGGTTGTGCAGCGGCTCCCAGCCGAGGTCGCGCATGTGGTCGAGCCAGGCCTGCGCCTCGCCGAAGTACTCGTGGTTGCCGGTGATGTAGAACTTGCCGAGCTTCGCGCGCACCTTGCCGAGCGGCGCGACCTGCTGCGCGCGCTTGGCGACGGAACCGTCGGCGAGATCACCCGCGTGGGCCACGACGTCGGCGTCGAGTTCGTTCACCACCTCGACGACCTTCTCCGACCACCCGGTCCGGTTCAGCGGGCCGAAGTGGGTGTCGGTGATGATCGCGAACCGGAGACCGTCGAGCCCCGCGCCGAGGCGGGGGATCACGACGTCGAGCTCCTTGAGCCTCGGCACGCGCCGGGCTTCGACCATCCCGTACGCCGCCAGCGCCGCGAAGGCCACCAGGACGACGCCGGACACGATCCCCGCCGCGCTGTCCACTCCGGACACCGAGAGCACGAGCCGCAGCACGTTTCCGAGCACGGACAACGAGAACAGCAGCCAGATCAAGCCGAGGGAGAGGTCGCCGATCTTCGCCGCGAGGTCGCGCTGCCACGGCCCGTGGCCGAGGATCATGCTCGCGGGCACGACGACCGCCGCGGCGGCGAACACGATCGTGCCGAGGACTTCGAGCGCGGCCGGGAGTGCGGGGGAGCCGACGATCGTCCACCACGGCACTCCGAACAGGAGGGCGAGAACAGCGATCAGCGCGGCGACGCGGGCGAGGATGCGAGGCATGATGACGGCCAGACTAACAGACCATCGGTCTCTACCGCGGCCTTCGCTGAGGGGCTCTCAGCTACGCAGGCGGGCGTACGCGAGGTGTCGCTTCACGGCCGACGCTTTGTGAGCGGCGCCGAAAGACACTCTTCCGTATGAAGGAGATACGGACGATCGAGCGCGTCGCCTACGTGACGGGGGCGCTCCTGTTCCTGAGCGGTCTCGTGCACGCGGTCGTGCTGATCGCGTCCGGCGGTTCGTGGACCGGGCCGCTGTCGATGCGGAAGGCGGTCACCTTCGGCCTGTCGTTCGGGCTGACGCTGGCCTCCGTCGCTTGGGCGACGTCGTACGTCGCGGTGCGGCCGCGAGTGCGGAACGCGCTGCTCGGCGTTTTCACCGGGGCGAGTGTCGTCGAGACGGTGCTGGTGAGCATGCAGGCCTGGCGCGGGGTGCCGTCGCACTTCAACTTCGAGACCGGGTTCGACAACGCGGTGTCGACGACGCTCGCGGCGGGCGGCGGCGTCCTCATCCTGACGGCGGTCTCGTTCACCGCGGCCGCGATGCGCGGCGAAGGGGAGACGACGGCGAGCATGCGGCTCGCGGTGCGGTTCGGTTTCGTCGCGCTGCTGGTGGCGCTGGGCGCGGGCGCGGCGATGATCGCGAGCGGCGTCGTCGAGGCGCGGGGCGGGAACCCGCAGGTCGCGTACACGACGGCCGGCGCGCTGAAGCCCCTGCACGCGGTCGCGATGCACGCGATCCTCATCGTGCCGGGACTCGCCTGGCTGCTGCGATTCGCGGACTGGACGGAGCGGCGGCGCGTGCGGCTGGTGGGGGTGGCGATCGGTGCTTACGCGGTGCTGACCGCGGTGGTGGGGGTGGAATCGGTGACCGGGGTTTCGCCGCTGGCGGCCTCGCCGGTGGAGATGGTGACGTCGGGGGTGGCGCTGGGGGTGCTGGGGCTGGTCGGGGTCGGTGCTGCCCGTGAAGCCCTCCGTACTCGCTCCTGGATGTCATGAAAGGGTCGTTCAGGACAAAAAATGTCCTGAACGACCCTTTCATGACACTCGCGGGAGGGTGAGCTAAGCGCTACCGGCCCACGTAAGCGCGAAGGTGCTGTGCCGTAAGAGTGTCACCGGAGGCGACCAGGTCGGCCGGAGTCCCGGTGAACACCACCTGGCCCCCGTCCGAACCGGCGCCCGGCCCCAGGTCCACGATCCAGTCCGCGTGCGCCATCACCGCCTGGTGATGCTCGATGACCACCACCGTGTTGCCGTCGTCGACCAGCCGGTCCAGCAGTCCGAGCAGCTGGTCGACGTCGGCGAGGTGCAGGCCGGTGGTCGGTTCGTCGAGGACGTAGGTCGCCGACTTCTCCGCCATCCGGATGGCCAGTTTGATCCGCTGTCGTTCGCCGCCGGACAGCGTCGTGAGCGGCTGCCCGAGTCCGAGGTAGCCGAGGCCGACGTCGGAAAGCCGGTCCAGGATCGTCCGCGCCTGCCCCGAGGGGAAGAAGTCGCGCGCCTCGGCGACCGGCATCGCGAGGACCTCGCTGATGTTCTTGCCGCGCAGCCGATAGGTCAGGACCTCGGCGGTGAACCGCTTGCCCTCGCATTCCTCGCAGACCGTCGCCACCCCGGCCATCATCGCCAGGTCGGTGTAGATCAGCCCGATGCCCTTGCACTTCGGGCACGCGCCCTCGGAGTTCGCGCTGAACAGGGCGGCCTTGACGCCGTTGGCCTTGGCGAACGCGGTGCGGATCGGGTCGAGCAGACCGGTGTAGGTCGCCGGGTTGCTCCGCCGCGAGCCGCGGATGGCCGACTGGTCGAGCACCACTACGTCATCCCTTGTGGACAGTGAGCCGTGGATGAGCGAGCTCTTGCCCGAACCGGCGACCCCGGTGACCACGGTCAGCACGCCCAGCGGGATGTCGACGTCGACACCGCGCAGGTTGTGCCGGGTCGCGTTCCGGATCTCGATCCGCCCGGTCGGCTCGCGGACGTCGTCGCGCAGCCGTGCCCGGTGGTCGAGGTGCCGCCCGGTCAGCGTGCCGGACGCGCGCAGCCCGGCGACGTCGCCGGTGAAGCAGATCTGCCCGCCGTGCGGACCGGCGCCCGGTCCGAGGTCGACGACGTGGTCGGCGATCTCGATCGTTTCCGGTTTGTGCTCGACGACGAGCACCGTGTTCCCCTTGTCCTTCAACAGGAGCAGTAGGCCGTTCATGCGCTGGATGTCGTGCGGGTGCAGCCCGACGGTCGGCTCGTCGAAGACGTAGGTGACGTCGGTGAGGCTGGAACCCAGGTGTCGCACCATCTTCACGCGCTGCGCCTCGCCGCCCGAAAGCGTCCCGGACTCGCGGTCGAGGCTCAGGTAGCCGAGGCCGATCTCCACGAGCGAGTCGAGGGTGTCGCGCAAGGTCTGCATCAGCGGTCCGACCGACGGGTCGTCGATCTTGCGGACGAAGTCGGCCAGGTCGCTGATCTGCATCGACGAGCAGTCGGCGATGTTCAGCCCCTCGATCCTCGAGGCCAGCGCCGCCTGGTTGAGCCGGGCGCCGTCGCACGCCGGGCATCGCCGGAAGGTGATCGCCCGGTCCACGAAGGCCCGGATGTGCGGCTGCGTCGCTTCCTTGTCCTTCGACAGGAACAGCCGCTGGACCTTCACCAGCAGGCCCTCGTAGTTCGTGTTGATCCCGCCGAGCTTCATCTTGGTGGCGGGCTTGTGCATGAAGTCTTCCCACTGCTGAGGGGTGTAGTCCTTCAGCTTGACCGCGGGATCGACGAACCCGGACTCCGCCAGCCCCTTCCAGTACCAGCCGCCCGGCGCGAAGTTCGGGACGGTGATCGCGCCTTCGTCGAGCGAAAGCTCCTTGTCGACGAGCTGGTCGATGTCGATGGTGGAGACCTTCCCCAGCCCTTCGCATTCGGGGCACATCCCCTCGGGAAGGTTGAAGCTGAACGCCCCGGACGTTCCGACGTGCGGCTGTCCCAGCCTGCTGAAGACGATCCGCAACATCGTGTGCGCGTCGGTCGCGGTGCCGACCGTGGAGCGGGAGTTGGCCCCCATCCGCTCCTGGTCGACGACGATCGCGGCGCTCAGGTTCCGCAGCGCGTCCACGTCCGGCCGTCCGACGGGGGCCATGAAGGACTGGATGAACGCGGTGTAGGTCTCGTTGATCAGCCGCTGCGACTCCGCGGCGATGGTGCCGAACACCAAGGACGACTTCCCCGAACCCGAGACACCGGTGAAGACGGTGAGGCGGCGCTTGGGGATGTCGACCGAGACGTCGGCGAGGTTGTTCTCTCTGGCTCCGCGCACCTGGATCATGTCGTGGCTGTCGGCGGCCGAAGGCATGGCTCTCCCCTGGTTGGAACTCTTTAGCCTGTAAAGTGAGGGTAGCAGAGGTTACTTTATGGTGTAAGGAGATAGCAAGTGGTCGTCTACGCGGCGCAGGGAGACCCTCGGCGGACGATGGCGCTGCTGTGGCGGACCGAATCGCCGGACGCCGAGCGACCCGGCCCCAAACCGGGGCTTTCGGTGGAGCTGATCGTCGAGACGGCGCTCGCCATCGCGGACGCCGAGGGCATGGCGGGCCTGTCGATGCGGGCCGTCGGGGACACGCTCGGCCGCACGGCCATGGCGCTCTACACCTATGTCCCGAGCAAGAGCGAGCTGCTCGATCTCATGTACGACAAGGTGCTCGCCGAGCTGCCCGTCTCGCACGACGGCGACGGCTGGCGGGCCGACGTCACGCGCTGGGCCGAGGAACTTTGGGCCTTCTACCTGCGGCATCCCTGGGTCCTGCAGATCTCGCAGGCGCGGCCGGTGCTCGGGCCGAACGAGTACGTCGTACTGGAGGCGCTGGTGAAGATCCTGCGCCGGACCGGATTGGGCCCGGTGATGCTGCGGCGGCTGGTCAGCGCGCTGTACTCGTGTGTCCGCGAGCCCGCGAGGACGGCCTCGGAGGCGCGGCAGGCCGAGAAGGCGACGGGCCAGTCCGACGACGAGTGGTGGTACGCGCGGTCCGCGCATCTGCGGGAGGTCTCGCCGGACTTCGCCGAACGGTTCCCGACGCTGACCTGGATGGAGGGCGAGCACGCCTTCCGGATGGAGGACGAGACGATGTCCTACCTGGAGCAGGAGGCGCGGGAGGCCTTCGAACTCTCGCTGGCCGTTCTCCTGGACGGAATCGAAGTCTCGATGAAAGCGGAGTAGCCTTCTCCGTATGCCCAGTGATTTCGCCCTGAAGACCATGAACGCCGTCCACCGCGTCATCCAGAAGGTCAGCGGCGGCCGCGCCGGCTGGCAGGTCGCCGGGATGACCGTCCTGGAACTGACCACCATCGGCCGCAAATCCGGCCAGCCCCGCACCGTGCTGCTGACCTCGCCGCTGCGCGAAGGCGACGCGTACGTCATCGTCGCCTCCCGCGGTGGCGACGACCAGCACCCGGCGTGGTTCCTCAACCTCCGCGACAACCCCGAGGTCCAGGTCACCCTGAAGGGCGAGAGCGCGCGGCCGATGGTCGCGAGCGTCGCCGACGCCGACCTGCGCGCCCGCCTGTGGCCGAAGATCACCGCGGACTACAAGAACTACGCGCAGTACCAGACCAAAACCGACCGGGAGATCCCCGTGGTCCTGCTCTCGCCGAAGGTCTAGCAGGGCATCCCCGCCTGAGGCGGGTCCATTGGCCCTACCGGTGAGTCGGTGCGCCGGGGGACCGTGGATCTCGACGCAGTGGAACTACGAGAACGCGGGGATGCCGATGTCCGACTCCTTGGGTCTCGAGATGCTCGACCGCGAGCAGTGCCTGGCGCTGCTCGCGGGCGCCGGGCTCGGCCGGGTGGTGTTCACCTCCCGCGCCCTGCCGGCGATCCAGCCCGCCCGGTTCGCGCTCCACCACGGTGCGATCGTGGTGCGGACGCCGTCGCAGAGCGCGTTGTTCGCCGGGATACTCGACAGTGTGGTGGCGTTCGCGGTCGACGAGTTCGCCAAGGACCTGGGAAGCGGTTGGTTCGTCACCGTCGTCGGCCGGGCCTCCGAGGTGCGCGACCCGCTGGTCACCGCCGAACTCGAGACCCTCCCGCTGGGCTGCTGGACCGGACGGACGGACTCGCGATACCTCCGGATCCCCATCGAGTCGGTAACCGGACGAAGGATCCTCGGCGTGTGCAGTAACGAAGCCCTGTCCGTGATCGACGCACCAGATGAGCGATCCGGGCGCGTTTGTCATTCCTGACCCCCACTGCCCGGCGCGGTAGTCCGGGACGGTGACGGCGGTGCGGCGGGTGAGTGCGGCGAGTGACGCCAAGGCGCCCAGGATTCTGGACGCGGTGGCCGGGATCGCCCACGATCTCAGCCTCTCCGACGTGCTGAGACGCATGGTGGAATCCGCCTGCGAGCTGACCGGCGCGCCGTTCGGCGCGCTGAGCGTGCTCGACTCGGACGAGTTCATCCGCTTCGGTGACGCCTGGGAGCGGCCGCCGTCCGAGGACGAGTCGCGGGTCATGCCGATCCGCCTGCGCGGCCGCATCTTCGGGATGCTGTACCTCGCCCGCAAACCGGACGGCGAGGAGTTCACCGAAGCCGAGGACGACCTGCTCGTCGCGCTCACCGCCGCGGCCGGTGTGGTGATCGAGAACGCCGCGCTGTTCGACCAGGTGCAGCGGCGCGAGCGCTGGCTCGAAGCGTCGTACCACGTCACCGGCGCGCTCCTGACCGACCAGGATCTGACCGCGACCCTGCACCTCATCGCCGAACGCGCCCGCGTCGTCGCCGGCGGCACCGCGGGGGCGGTGGCCCTGCCCAGCGGCGACGGGCAGCTGGTCTTCGAGATCGTCGAGCCGCCGGGGCCGGACGCCGACAGGCTCGCCGGTGTCGCCGTGCCGACCGAGGGCACCGCGACCGGGATGGCGTTCACCACCGGGAAGCCCGTCGTGGTCCGGGACTACGGCGAGAAGGTGCTCGAATACCAGGGCGACAACGCCTCCGCGATGCCCGCGGCGATCAAGGACCTGGACTCCACGATCGCCGTCCCGCTGATCGTCGGCGAAGAGAAACTCGGCGTCCTGCTGGTGGCGAAGTTCCGCGACCGGACCCCGTTCTCCGCCTACGACGTCCAGCTCGCCGAGACCTTCGCCGCACACGCCGCGCTCGCGGTCGAGTTCGCCCGCGCGCAACAGGACCGGCAGCGGCTCGCCGTCTTCGAGGACCGCGACCGGATCGCCCGCGATCTGCACGATCTGGTGATCCAGCGGCTGTTCGCGATCGGGCTCGGTCTGGAGGGGCTCAGCAGGCTCGCGTCCGAACCCGCCATCGCCGACCGCGTGACCGGTTTCGCGCACGAGATCGACCGCACCATCCGCGAGATCCGCAACAGCATCTTCTCGCTGCAGGAACCGGCGGAGGCGCAGGGAAGTCTCCGCTCCGAGTTGCTGCGAGTCGCGCTCGACGCGGGCTGCGCGTCCGAACCCCGGGTCGGGTTCGACGGGCCGCTCGACTCGACCGTGCCGGACACGGTCCGCTCCGATCTCATCGCGACCCTGCGGGAAGCACTGTCCAATGTGGTCAGACACGCCGAGGCGACGGCGGTGTCGGTCGACGTCTCGGTCGATCGTGACGGACGGTGGCTGAAGCTCACGGTGGTGGACGATGGAGTCGGCATGCCCGCCGAACCCGGGCATCGCAGCGGGGTTTCGAACCTCGCCGAACGCGCGGCCCGCTGGAACGGGTCGTTCAGCGTCGAAGCGAGGCCGGAAGGCGGGACGAGACTCGACTGGTCGGTGGAGCTGCCGGCCCGACAGGGGAGTGTGGGATGACGATTTCGGTGTTCCTGCTGGACGATCACGAACTCGTCCGTACCGGGTTGAAGACCGTCTTCGAGGCCGAGGACGATTTCAAGGTGGTCGGCGAAGCGTCCACGGCCGCCGAGGCGTTCGTGCGGATCCCCGCGATCAAACCGCAGGTCGCGGTGCTCGACGTCCGGCTGCCGGACGGTGAAGGGGTCAGCGTCTGCCGGGAGATCCGGGCGTCCGTCGACCCGCCGCCCGCGTGCCTGATGCTGACGTCGTATTCCGACGACGACGCGCTGTTCGGCGCGATCATGGCGGGCGCGGCCGGGTACATGCTCAAGCAGGTCTCCGGTGGCGCGCTGGTCAAGGCCGTCCGCACGGTCGCCGCCGGGGGATCGCTGCTGGACAGCACGCTGACGGCGTCGGTGATGAACCGGCTGCGCGGCGAGAGCGACCTCCCGGACCCGCGGTACGAACAGCTGAGCCCGCAGGAACGGCGGGTGCTCGACCACATCGCCGACGGGCTGACCAACCGCCAGATCGCGGAAAAGCTGTTCCTCGCGGAGAAGACGGTCAAGAACTACGTGTCGTCGCTGCTGCACAAGCTCGGATTCGAACGCCGCACCGCCGCCGCCGTCTACGCCACGCAACGCCGCAAGCCCACCTCCTAGAAGAAGGTGAACCCGCCGGCGTAACCGGGGTCCTCGCGCAGCACCCGCCGCAGTTCGTTGAGCGCCCGGTGCTGGGTGACCCGGACGGCGCCCGCGCTCGCCATGCCCAGCGCGCCCGCGGTCTCCTCGGCGCTGAAGCCGTGGATCACGCGGAGTACCAGCACGTCGCGCTGCCTGGCCGAAAGGACCTCGAACAGCCGGGACATCCGGCGGTTGCGGTCCGCCTTCTCGACCTCTTCGAACGTCGGGTTCCACGGCCCGTCCTGCTCGGGCTCCGGATCGGGCACCGGCGCGGACGGGTCGCGCGCGAGGTTCCGGCGGACGTCGGCGACCTTGTGCGAGGCGATCCCGAAGACGTACGGCAGGAAGCTGTTGTCCTGGTAGCTGTAGCGCGGCAAAGCGACCAGGACGGCCATGAGGACTTCCTGCGCGCAGTCCTCGGCGTTGGAGATGCCGCGCATGGTCCCGCCCAGCCTGCCCGCGCAGTACCGGATCACGATCGGCCGGAGAAGCGTCAGCAGGCCCCCGATGGCCCGCCGGTCACCCTGGATCGCCGCGCGGATCAATTCGCCGTCCGGCTCTCCCGGCCGGGGCGAATAAGTCGGGCGCACGGCTTCGGCCACGGCCATCACGCCGGATGGGCCGTTCTCGGCGTTTCCCTGTGCGTTCCCATCGTCCCCACCTCCCGAAAGCCCCCAGCCCTCTTTGGCCCTTCCGACGTTACGGAGGCCGCTCTCACGTCACACCGGTATAGGAGCCCGGAGTAGTCGGGCCTTTGGACCCTGGTGCCGCCCGGCTCTGGACTTTCGCCAGATTGGTCTAGACAATTAGCCCAGCGCGGCGGCAGGCCGCCCTTGATCCGGAGGAATCGCGATGAGGCGTTCCAGATCCCTGGCCTTTCTGGCCGTTGCGGTGCTCACCTTCGCCGGGCTGATAACGGGAGGCGGTACCGCGAGCGCGGCCAATCTGCTTCTCAATCCCGGCTTCGAGGCGGGTTCGACGTCCGGCTGGTCCTGTGCGGCGGGAACGGCCGTCACCACACCGGCCCACTCAGGCGGTTACGCCGTTTCGGTCACGCCCGGCTCGACGATCGGGAAGTGTGCACAGACGGTGTCCGTCAAGCCCAGTACGACCTACGCGGTTTCCGCCTGGGTGAACGGGAATCCGGTGTACCTCGGGGTCACCGGCGGACCGTCGACCTGGACCGCGGCGACCTCGTACACCCAGCTTTCGCTGTCGTTCACGACGTCGGCGACGCAGACGACGGCGGAGGTGTACGTCCACGGCTGGTACGGATCGGGCACCTTCTACGCGGACGACGTCAGCCTCGACGGACCCGGCGGCGGGAACCCGGGAGCGCCTCCGGCGCCGGGAAACCCGGCCTTGGGCACGGTGACGAACTCATCGATCGCGCTGTCGTGGGGAGCCTCGGCGGGCACGGTGACCGGGTACCGCGTGTACGAAGGCGGGAACGTCGTCGCGACGGCGACCGGCACTTCGGTGACGATTTCGGGGCTGACTTCCTGTACATCGCACAACTATTCGGTGGCCGCGTACAACAGCGCGGGCGAATCGCCGAAGACCGCCGAAGTGAGTGCCATGACTTCCGGCTGCGTCGACACCGGACTGCCGAAGCACGCGCTGATCGGTTACCTGCACACGAGTTTCGCCAACGGTTCCGGGTACACCCGGATGGCCGACGTCCCGGCCGCGTGGGACATCATCAACCTGGCCTTCGGTGAGCCGACTTCGGTGACCTCGGGTGACATCCGGTTCACGCGGTGCCCGGTGGCGGAATGCCCGACGGTGGAAAGCGACGCGGACTTCATCGCCGCGATCCGCGCGAAGCAGGCGCAGGGCAAGAAGGTCCTGATCTCGATCGGCGGGCAGAACGGCCAGGTCCAGCTGACCACGACCGCCGCGCGCGACGCCTTCGTCAGCTCGGTTTCCGCGATCATCGACCGGTACGGGCTGAACGGGCTCGACATCGACTTCGAGGGCCACTCGCTGTACCTGAACTCCGGCGACAACGATTTCCGGAATCCGACCACGCCGGTGATCGTCAATCTCATTTCGGCGCTGAAGACGTTGAAAGCTCGCTATGGAGCGGGATTCGTGCTCACCATGGCGCCGGAGACGTTCTTCGTGCAGACCGGGTACCAGTACTACGGTGGACTCGGCGGTGCCGACAACCGGACGGGTTCGTACCTGCCGGTGATCCACGCGATGCGGGACGCGCTGACCGTGCTGCACGTCCAGGACTACAACTCCGGACCGGTGATGGGCCTGGACAACCAGTACCACTTCATGGGCGGCGCGGACTTCCACATCGCGATGACCGATATGATCAAGGCGGGCTTCACGGTGGCGTCGACCGGGTTCCGGTTCCCGGGGCTGCGTGAGGACCAGATCGCGTTCGGCCTGCCCGCCGCGGTGAGCGCGGGCAATGGGCACACCGCTCCGGCGGCGGTGCAGTCGGCGCTGAACTGCCTGGTGAAGAACTCCGGGTGCGGGTCGTATTCCTTGCGCGGCGGCGCTTCGCCTGCGTTGCGCGGGCTGATGACCTGGTCGATCAACTGGGACCGGTACTACGGCTGGGAATTCCAGAACGCCCACGAACCGTTCCTGAACGCCCTGCCCTGATCCCCTTTCCTGTAGGTCCGTGAAGGCCTCCTTGAGGGACCCAGAGTCCCTCAAGGAGGCCTTCACGGACCGCGGGGTGGTGTGCTTGGAGTGTCCGGCGGTGGAGGTGTTGCGAAAGTGGCTTTCGCAGCACCTTTCTCCCAGCGCGGCATGCGCAAAAGGAGCGGGCCCGCACCGTGCAGCTTCGGTGCGGGCCCGCAGTTCGGGGAGTTACCTATCGGGAAGGGACGTCAGAAGCCCGCGGTGATCCGCGTGAAGTCCCAGTCGTTCTGTGCGATACCGCTGCAGTTCTCGGCGACACCGCCACCGGGACAGGGCCGGTCGCGGTTGGCCGACCAGAAAGCGAGCCTGGCGATCTTGTTCGTCTTGGACCAGGTGGTGATCTTGGTCCAGGCGTCGAGACTCGTCAGCTCCTGCTGGTCCGAAAGGCCGTTCATCCCGCTGATGCCCAGGTGGCCGTACGCCGTGGCGTCGTCCCACCCGAAGGTCGACTTCAGCTTGTCCCGCAGGCCGTTCGCGGCCTTGATGGTGTTGCCGTACATGTCCGCGCCGCCACCGAAGTCGAACGGCATGATCGTGTAGACGTCGACACCGGCGTTCAGCGCCTTCGACTGGTCGATGAGCCGGTTGCCCCAGGAGTTCGGGCCGCTGGTCGTCGTGCCGAAGGTGAGAATGGTCTGGATACCGGGGTTCTTCGCCTTCACGATCTTCAACGCGTTGAGGACGCGGTCCTGCACGGTCGCGTTCTCGAACTCGTCGGTGTTCTCGATGTCGATGTCGATCGCCTTGAGACCGTAGGCGTCGATCACCTTCTGGTAGGCGCCGGCGAGCGCTTCCGGCGTCGAACAGTTCGGGCCGAGCTTGTTGCCGCTCCACCCGCCGAAGGACGGCACGATCTGCCCGCCCGCGGCCTTGATCTGCGAGATCGCGTTCGCGTCGGGGCCGCCCTGCAGCGGACGACTGCCGTCCCACGCGGGGTTGCAGCCGTTCGAGGCCAGCACGAAAGCCAGGGTGAACCACTTGATGCCGGTCGCGTTCATGACCGTCTGCGGGTTCGGCGGGCTGCCCCAGCCCATGTACAGATACGGCGCGCCACGGCCGCCGGGCTGCGGCGGATTGCTCGTGGTGGTCGTCGGCGGGTTCGACGTCGACGTGGTCGTGGTCGGGGAGGAGGTGGTGGTGGTCGGCGTCGTGGTCGGCCCGCCGCCCGGGTCACAGGAACCACCGTTGATCTTGCAGTTCGCCGGGGCGACGTAGGTCCCGGAGTACTTGACGTTGAAGCCGAAACTGGTGTTGCCACCGTTGGAAAGGTTGCCGTTCCAGGTGTTCTTCACCGTCACGTGCTGACCGGAGACGGAATAGCTGCCGTCCCACAACGAGGCGATCGAATGTCCCGCGGGGAGGTCGAATTCGACCGTCCACGTGGGAAGACTCGATCCGGAGTTGTTGCTGATCGTGTACTTGCCCTCCCAGCCGGAGCCCCAATCGGAGCCCTTGCTGAAGGCGGCGCCGACGCCGCCGGCCGCGGAGGCCGGCGCGATCACGAGGACCGCGCCGGCCGTTGCGGCAGCGGCGGCCAGGCCGACGGCCTGGATCCAAGTCCGCTTAGCCACTTCTCAAACCTCTCAGTTCAGGCCATTGCGCATGGCCGTGACCAGTTCACCGTTGCCGGTGTCGCCACTGAGCTCCCAGAAGAACGCGCCGCCGAGACCCTGGTTCTTGGTCCAGCCCATCTTCGAGTTGATGGTCGCGGGAGTGTCGTAGCTCCACCAGTTGTTGCCACACTTCGCGTACGCGGTGCCCGCGATAGTGCCCGTCGACGGGCAGCTGTTCTTGAGGACCTTGTAGTCCTCGATGCCCGCTTCGTACGTGCCCGGTGCCGCACCGGTCGCGGTGCCGCCCGGGGCGTCCTGCGTGACCCCGGTCCAGCCTCGGCCGTAGAAACCGATACCCAGCAACAGTTTGCTGGCCGGAACGCCCTTGGCCTTGAGCTTCTGGATGGCCTCGTCGGAGTTGAAGCCCTGCTGCGGGATGCCCGGGTACGCGGTCAGCGGCGAGTGCGGGGCCGTCGGTCCCTTGTCCGCCCAGGCGCCGAAGAAGTCGTACGTCATGACGTTGTACCAGTCGAGGTACGCCGACGCGGGGCCGTAGTCGGCGAGGTCGAGCTTGCCGCCGCTGCTGGCGTCCGCGGTGATCGCGGCGGTGACCAGGAACGAGGAACCGAACTTGGTGCGCAGCGCCTGGGCCACGTTCTTGATCGCGGCGGGGCCGCTGGTGTCACAGGTGAGACCGCAGGCGTTCGGGTACTCCCAGTCGATGTCGATGCCGTCGAAGACGTCGGCCCATCGCGGGTCCTTGATCAGCTTGTAGCAGGACTCGGCGAAAGCGGTCGGGTTCTTCGAGGCCTGGCCGAAGCCGCCGGACCAGGTCCAGCCACCGAACGACCACAGCACCTTGAGGCCCGGGTACATCTTCTTCAGCTTGCGCAGCTGGTTGAAGTTGCCGCGCAGGGCGCCCGCGTCCCACGTGTCCGCGACACCGTCCACACTGGACCCGGCGTCGTAGAACTTGTCGTAGTCGGCGTAGGTGTCGTCGTTCGCGGAGCAGGAACCGTTGGTGACGTTGCCGAACGCGTAGTTGATGTGCGTCAGCTTCGCGGCGGAACCAGAAGTGTGAATGTTCTTCACGTGGTAGTTACGGCCGTAGACGCCCCACTGCACGAAGTAGCCGAGGTTCTTCTTCGCGCCCGGGT
Organism: Amycolatopsis sp. NPDC089917; assembly: GCF_040684635.1. Taxonomy (NCBI): domain Bacteria; kingdom Bacillati; phylum Actinomycetota; class Actinomycetes; order Pseudonocardiales; family Pseudonocardiaceae; genus Amycolatopsis; species Amycolatopsis sp. NPDC089917. The sequence goes on from NZ_JBFBGL010000022.1 coordinate 16,361, forward strand.
TCGGGTTCGAAGTCGTCGTGGTCGGCGGGTTGCTCGTGGTGGTCGTCGTGGGCGGGTTCGACGTCGTCGGGTTGGACGTCGTGCTCGTGGGCGGGTTGCTCGTCGTCGGGGTGCCCCCACCCGGATCACAAGAGCCGCCGTTGATCTTGCAGTTCGCGGGCGCCGTGTAGGCGCCGGAGTACTTGACGTTGAAGCCGAAGCTGATGGAGGCGCCGTTGGAAACGTTGCCGTTCCAGGTGTTCTTGACGGTCACGTGCTGACCGGAGACGGAGTAGCTGCCGTCCCACAGTGAAGCGATCGAGTGGCCGGCCGCGAGGTCGAACTCGAGCGTCCAGGAGGTGAGGCCCGATCCCGAATTGTTCGTGATCGTGTACTTGCCTTCCCAGCCGGAGCCCCAATCCGAGCCCTTGGTCAGCGTGGCCCCGACCCCGCCCGCCGCGGCCGCCGGCACGGTCACCAGACCGACCGCCAGTGCCGCGACGGCCGTGAACAGGCCGACCAGATGCCATCTCTTTCTTGACATTTCACTCCTTACAACACGGTGCAGGGAAATGATCTTGGAGAAGATTTCGTCAAAGGGAAATCGGTGACATCGCGTTGCCACGGTCGAAACCGGGCAGGCGGGGATGCGTCTTCATCGACCACCTCCATGCGGAACGCTTTGTTGCGGGAGACGGTACGTGGTCTGGACCAATATGGGAAGCATCACTACGCAGAGTGGTGATTTTCCTGCGAACGGCCTAATACGTTCGACAGCGTTAACCGTTCACAGGTTCGGTGCCGCTCAACGGCGGAATTCGTCCATTTCGCCGAGCCTGGCGATATTCGCCGATTCGTCGGCGTCCGGAGCGATACCGGAAAGGAACACCTCGGTGATTTCGACGGCGACGTCGGGTGAGAGCCGTTTCAGGCTCAGTGCTAGCACGTTCGCGTCGTTCCACTTGCGCGCCCCCGCGGCGATCCAGGTGTCCCAGGCCAGTGCCGCGCGCACGCCGGGGACCTTGTTGGCCGCGATCGCCGTGCCCGTCCCGGTCCAGCACATCACCACGCCGAAGTCGGCCTCGCCGCCGGCGACCGCCTTGCCCACCGCGGCGCCGAGTTCCGGCCAGAGTTCCGATGTCGCCGGGTGGATCACCTCGTGACCGGCCTCGGCCAAGAAGGCCTGGACGGCGTCCGTGGTGGCGTTCCGGTCGTCGGCGGAGAAGGCGATCCTCATGTCCGGATCGTAACGCCGCGTCAACAGGTGACGAACCGGAAGTCATGGGAGGATCGCGTCGTGGACTCGTCTGCGGAGGAGCGCCAGGTCCAACGTGACCAGGAGATCGCCAGGACACGGATTCTCGACACCGCCGCCCGCCTCGTCGGCGAGACGGGCTTCGCGCGGCTCAAGATCGGCATGATCTGTGCCAGGACAGGCTATCCGAGCGGCGTCGTCTACCAGCTGTTCGGCTCGAAGGAGACGCTGGTGCAGCGGCTCGTCGAGTTCGCCGCGGAGAAGTTCGCCGACGCCTTCAGCGCCGCCGTCGCCACCCGCACCGGCGGGCTGACACCCGGCCCCATGGACATGCTGCGCGCGTTGCTGGACATCTTCTTCGAGCTGCTCACCGACATGCCGCCGCTGAACAGGGCGTTCGTGGTGCTGTGGACGGACGCGACCGTCGGCGACCCGGCGGTGCGGTCGGCGATGACCGAGGCCGACCGCCGGTACCGGTTCGCCATCGCGCAGACCGTCGCCGCCGGGATCAGCGACGGTTCCATCTCCGGTGTCCGCGACCCCGACGCGTACGCGGCGGCGCTGGTCGGACAGCTGCGGGGGATCGCCGTGGCCGTGATCATCGATCCCGGCGGAATCGATCTGCGCGCCGTCCGCGCGGAGATGGAATACGCCGTGGACCGGCTCGCCTAAACGGGTTTGGTCAACTCGGCCGCGCCGAAGGAGACGTCGAACCGGTCGCACCAGATGGTCACGCTCGAATAGCGCGCCAGATCGGTGCCCGCCGGCAGGGGATAGTTCTGGCTTCCCTTGTTGCCCTTCAGTTTCCCGGCGCTCACGTGCGCGCCGTCGTCGAACACGAACCAGCCGTCCTTGCCGGGGAGCACCGGCGCGTCGGTGAGCCAGACCCGCAGGTCGGGGCCGTTGCTCGTGTCGAGATTCTCCAGGCGCAGCACCAGTGACCCGTCGTCCGCGCGCAGGATCCGGACGCTGCCGCTGGTCTCGTGCTCATGGCTCGTCAGTTCCCCGGTCGCCACGATCGTGGGCTTTTTCGGGGCGGGCACGGCACTTTCGGTGGTGTGCGCGACAGGAACCGCCTCTTGGACCGTCTCGTTCACCCAGAGCTTCCACGGCTGGAACCAGTAGAGGCCCGCGGCCACCGCCACCACCAGCCCCGCCGCCAGGACGGCGAGCACCCGCTTGCGTTTCATGGGGTCATTCAACCGCGCGAACCGTCCGGATCGCCGGGTTCGCGCGGTTACCGAACCCTTACGGCGTGAGCACCACCTTGCCCGCGACCGTCCCGGATTCGGCCAGCCGCAGGGCTTCCGCGACCCGGCTCAACGGCAGCCGCGCCGCGACCTGTGCGGTGATCGCGCCGTCCTTCAGCGCGGCGAAGACCTGGGTGAGGTCTTCGCGCAGGCGGGCGCGGAACCGGTTCTTGGCGAAGGAGCGGCCGGCCCAGACGTTGAAGAAGTACGCGTTGCGGCCGTTCGGCAGGCTGTTCCACACCATCACGCGGGCGAGGATCTTGAGCACGGGCAACTGCTTGGAGCCTTCGTCGTCGCGGGTCGCGGCGCTGCCGTAGGAGACGAGGGTGCCGCCGCGGGCGAGCAGTTTCCACGACGCGGGCACGCTGGCGCCGCCGACGTGGTCGAAGACCGCGTCGACACCCTCGGGTGCGAGTTCGCGGACGCGGGCGGAGATGTCTTCGGTCCGGTAGTCGATCGGCATGACTCCCCAGCGCCGCAACGCTTCGTGGTGCCGTTTCGACGCCGTGCCGATCACCTGGACGCCCGCCTGCGCGGCGAGCTGGACCAGCAGCGAGCCGACCCCGCCGTTCGCGCCGTGGACGAGGATCGTCTGCCCGGCGCGTACGCGGGCCTTGCGGTGCAGCATCTGCCAGGCGGTGATGCCGTTGACCACCGCGGTTTCGGCCTCCTCGGCGCCGAGGCCGTCCGGGACGGGCACGACGTCCGCGGCGTCGAGGACGACGTGGCTGGCCCAGCTCCCGACCTTCGTCAGCGCGGCGATCCGGCGGCCCGCGAGTCCGCTGTCGACGCCGTCGCCGGTGGCCAGCACCGTGCCGACCAGGTCGTAGCCGGGGACGAAGGGGAAGGGCGGCTGGTCGTAGTACTTGCCGCGGCGCATTTGCTGCTCGGCGAACGAGACCCCGGTCGCCTCCATCGCGACCACGACCTGGCCCGGACCGGGGGCGGGGAGCGGGCGTTCCCGCAGCTCCAGACCTTCCGGCTCGACCTTGCCCGGCAGTACCACCTCGGTCAGTGTGTTCATCTCGATCTCCTTGAGTGCCTGTTGTGTTCGTTAGAAGCTGTAACCATAGTGAGCACTGCTCTCGGAATTGTCAAGCGGGGTCACGGCTGCGTTTCGGTGTCTTGACCGGGTTCCCGCCGCTTGACACCATTGCCGCTCTGAAAAGGGCATATCGGACGGAGGCCCCACGATGGGTTCGGCGATGTTCTCGATCTTGTTGCCCGTCGCGCTGGCGCTCGTCATGTTCGGACTGGGGCTGACCCTGACCGCCGGCGACTTCACTCGGGTGCTGAAGTACCCGAAGGCCGCCGTCATCGCGTTGGTGTGCCAGATGATCGTGCTTCCCGCGATCTGCGTCGGCCTGATCCTGCTGTTCGGTCTCGAAGGCGTCCTCGCGGTCGGGATGATGCTGCTCGTCGCGTCGCCCGGCGGGACTTCGGCGAACCTGTTCAGTCACCTCGCCGGTGGCGACGTCGCCCTCAACGTCACGCTCACGGCGATCAACTCCGTGCTGGCCGTGTTCACGCTGCCGCTGGTGGTCGGCCTGTCGATGGCCGGGTTCCTCGACGGCGGCGTCTCGGTCGGGCTCCAGCCCGCCAAGTTCGTGCAGGTGTTCGCGATCGTGCTGATCCCGGTCGTGATCGGGATGGCGGTGCGGAGCCGGTTCACCGGCTGGGCCGAGCGGATGCGCAAACCGGTCAAGATCGGGTCCGCCGCGGTGCTCGTGCTGGTGATCGCGGCCGCGATCGCGCAGGAGTTCCGGACCCTGGTGGACAACATCGGGACGCTCGGGCCGGTGGCGCTGGCGCTTTCCTTGCTCAGCCTCGCGATCGGGTACTTCGTGCCGCGGCTGTTCCGGGTGGACCGCGGGCAGTCGATCGCGTCCGCCATGGAGATCGGCGTCCACAACGCCACCCTCGCTATCGCCGTGGCGATCTCCGTCCTCGGCGACAAGACGATGGCAGTGCCCGCCGGGATCTACGGCGTGCTCATGTTCTTCCCCGCCGGGATCGCGGCACTGGTGTTGTCCCGCGCCAAAGAGACCGCGCGGGTCTGAGTTACGTTGGGGGCGTGCGGCGTTCCCCCATCGGAGAGATCCTCGACGTGAACGGCGTGCCCGTGCACGTCCGCCAGGACGGCGCCGGGCCGCCGGTGCTGTTGCTGCACGGGTACTGCGGGTCGGTGCACTGGTTCGACCGGCTCACCCTCGGCCTGTCCTCGGCGCACCACGTGATCCGCGTGGATCTGCTGGGGCACGGGTGCACCGGCGGTTCTTCCGGTCTCGACCCGGTGTCGCAGGCACGCGTGATGGCGGGGGTCATCGAGGCGCTGGGCGTCGAGGACGTTCTGGTCGCCGGTCATTCCTTCGGCGCCGATGTCGCACTCGCGCTGGCCGAGATCTCGCCGCGGGTCAAGGCCTTGGTGCTGATCGGGCAGGCCCCGGACTACAGCTACGCGTCGTTTCCGCCCGGAAGTTCGGTTCTGCTGCCGATGGCCAGTGCGCTCGTGCGCATGGTGGCCCGCCGGCGGTGGATCCGGTTCGCTTCCCGGTTTCGCCGGGCGAGCTGGTTCGAGGATCCCTTGCAGGACTTGGCCGATCACGCCGTCACGGCCCCCGAGATGGCCAGGGTGGTGCTCGTGGACCGTGCGCGACGTCTCGCGTTTAGTCCTCTCGATGCGCAAGTGGTGGCTTTGGGGTTGCCGTGCCTGGTGATTCTCGGGCGGCGGGACCGCTTTTACGACTGTGACAAGACTTCCGCCCGGTACTCGGCGGTGGGGGCTCGGGTGGAGGTCGTGGAAGGCGTCGGCCACTCGCCGTTCCTGGAGCGGCCTGCCGAGGTGGCTCGGCTCTTGCGGGAGTTCAAGGTCGTGAGTGATCCGGGTCGTTAGAGCCGATCGTGTCTCGAGTACCTACGGTCCGGCGGTTTTCGTGTGACCGCACGGACGACACACGTGACTGGGTGGACGGCTCGCGTGATCAGACGGACGGCACGCGGCGGGACTCGGGTCGCCGCGTGTCGTCCGTCCAGTCACGTGTGTCGTCCGTCTGATCACAGGTGCCGTCCATCCGGTCACGCGAAAGCGAGGCAGAGGTGTCGTGCTCGACCGCTCGCGTGCCTGCCGGGGTCCGGGTGTCGCGAAAGCCACTTTCAGGACACCCGACGTCCCGAAAGTGGCTTTCGCGACGTTGAGCCCTGTCCGGAGCACCCGACCGAGCGCGACGGCCACCACCTGTACCCACTCACTTAGCAGCGTCCCCGATGGCCTGCTCCAGCACTCCCAGCCCCTCCGCCAGTTCATCCTCGGTGGCCGTCAACGGCGGAGCGATCCGGAAAACCCCGCCCATCCCCGGCAACTGCACGATGTTCATGTGCAGCCCCAGTTCGAGACAACGCCGCGTGACCCGCGCGCCCAGTTCGTCGGAGCTCTGCTTCGTGGAACGGTCCGCGACGAGTTCCACGCCGACCAGCAGGCCCCGGCCGCGGATGTCGCCGACGACGTCATGGCGATCGGCGATCTCGTCGAGTCCGCGACGCAGGAAGGCGCCCAGTCCGGTCGCGCGTTCGTCGAGGCGGTCGCGGGTGAGGACGTCGAGCACGGTGTTCCCGACGGCCGCCACCAGCGGGTCCGCGACGTGCGTGGTGAAGAACAGGTAGCCGCGGTCGTGCGCCTCCTGCTCGATCTCCGCGCTCGTGATCACCGCCGCCAGCGGCAGCCCCGCGCCGAGCGTCTTGGACAGCGTCAGGATGTCGGGGACGACGCCGTCGCGCTCGAAGGCGTACCAGTTCCCGGTGCGGCACAAGCCGGTCTGCGCCTCGTCGAGGATCAGCAGCATCCCGCGTTCACGACACTTCTCTTGCAGGGCGGCGAAATAGCCCACCGGCGGTTCGATGATCCCGCCCGAGCTGAGAATCGGTTCGACGATGCAGGCGGCGAGGCTGCCGACGGACTGGGCGTCGATCAGCTCGAACCCGAAGTCCAGCTGACGCCGCCAGTCCAGTTCCCCTTCCGCCGTCAGGAAGTCCGGACGATAGGAGTTCGGCGCGGGGATGGCGAAGTTGCCCGGCGCGGTCGGGCCGTAACCCTTGCGGCCCGCGCTGTAGGTCGCGTTCGCCGCCGCCTGCGTCATCCCGTGCCACGACCGGGCGAACGACACGATCTCGTGCTTGCCCGTCACCAGCTTCGCCATCCGGATCGCGGCCTCGTTCGACTCCGCGCCGGTGGTCAGCAAGAGTGTCTTTTCCAGCGGTGACGGCAAAGTCTCGGCCAGCCGCCGGGCGAGGTCGACGACGGGGCGGCTCAGCATCCCGCTGAACAAGTGGTCGAGCGAGCCGATCTGCCGCCGGACGGTCTCGACGATCTCGGGATGCGAATGCCCGAGGATCGCGCTCATCTGCCCGGACGTGAAGTCGAGGATCCGCCGTCCGGACTCGGTGAACAGATAGCTCCCGGCGGCGTGGTCGATGATCTCGCGGGTGAAGTCGCCGGCCCCGGCGTAGCGCACGAGGTGCCGGTCGGCGTCGGCCCAGAAACGGTCGGTGGTGGACAGTTCGGTGGTCGGAGCAGCCATGCTTCGACGGTAAAGCGGATCCGAGTGACACGTCCAGCTCACAATTCCGGCTGTGCTGTTCGGCTGATCCGTACAACAATGGACCTCATGCTCAACCCTTGGAGGCTCGGCCTGCTGAGCCGGCTGGACACGCTCGGCACCGTCCGCGCGGTCGCGAAGGCGGCCAACATGAGCGCGTCGAGCGTGTCCCAGCAGCTCGCGGTCCTCGAAGCCGAAACCCGCACCCAGCTGCTGGAACGCACCGGCCGCCGCGTCCGGCTGACCCCCGCCGGGCTGATGCTGGCGCGCCGCGCGCGGGCGATCCTCGACCACATGGACACCGTCGAGGCCGAGTTGCGCGCTCTCGGCGAAGCGCCCGCGGGCCTTGTCCGCCTCGGCGCCTTCCAGAGCGCGATCCACACCATCGCCGTCCCCGCGGTGACCCGGCTGGCCCGCTCGCATCCGCAGCTGGACATCGAACTTCTCGAACTCGAACCGCACGTGAGCATGCCCGCGCTCCGCGTCGGCGACGCCGACGTCATCGTCACCACCACGGACTTCGTCGAACAGCCTCTCGGGCCGGACGTCGACCTCGTGCCGCTCGCGACCGACCCGATCGTGCTCGTCGTCCCGCCCGGCCATCCGGCCGCAGGCCGGGGTCCCGCCGACCTCGCCGCCTACGCGAGCGAACCCTGGGCGTTCGACATCCCCCAGTCGTACATGGCGAACCTCGCCACCCGGCTCTGCCGCGAGGCGGGCTTCGAGCCGCGCGTGGTCGCGCGGTTCAGCAACTACATGATGACCTTGCAGCACGTCGAAGCCGGGCTCGCGATCGCGCTCCTGCCCGGCCTCGCCGTCGACAAGCGCTACCGTGTCGCCACCCGCGAGCTCGCGACGCCGGTCAACCGGTCCATCACCGCCGCGATCAGGCGCGGGTCCGCGCCTCGCGCCGCTGTCGACCTGGTGCTCGAAGCGATCCGGAGTCATCCCGAACTGCCGCTGTGAACCCGTGCCGCCGCGCCACCAGCACCACGGCCAGCGTCGGCGCGAGCAGCACCAGGACGCTCCAGGGGAACGCCTCGGCGCCGAAACCGTCGAGGAGGACGCCACCGGCGATCCCGCCGCCCGCCATCGCCGCGTTCCACAGGGTGACCAGCATGGCCTGCGCGATGTCCGCGGCGCCGCCCTTGTCGCCCGCCTGCGCGGCGGCGGTCTGGAGCAACGTCGGGACGCCGCCCCAGCCGAGCCCCCACAGCGTCACCGCGACGTAGACCAGCGCCGGATTCTCTCCCAGCAGAGCCAAGATCGTCGCTCCGAGCGCCACGAGAAGGGTGCCCGCGACGGTCAGCGGGCGCAGCCGCCGGTCGATGAGCACGCCGACGAACCAGATGCTGACCATCGACGCCACCCCGAACACCAGCAGGATCCGGTCGACCGAACCGCCCATCGCGACGTGCCCGAGGAAGGTGGCGATGTAGGTGTAGAGGATGTTGTGCGCGAGCACGAAGGTCAGCGTCACGAACAGGACCGCGGCGACACCGGGGACGGCGAGGGTCTTGCGCACCGGAAGCCTGCCGCCCTTGTCCTGTCCCGGGAAGTCGGGGACGGCCAGCGCGATCCAGCCGAGCAGGCCGAGCGCGAGCGCGGACATGATCGCGAACGTCACCTGCCAGCCGAAGACGCCGCCCAGGAACGTTCCGGCGGGGATGCCGAGTGAGAGCGCGAGCGGGATGCCGGTCATCACGACGGCGATCGCCTTGCCCTGGACCGGTTCCGGCGCCAGCCGCCGGGCGTACCCGGTCAGCAGCGCCCAGACCACGCCCGCCGCGATCCCGGCGACGAACCGCGCGCCGAGGGTCAGCGGGTAGTTCGTGGACATGGCCGTGACCGTGTTGGCGACGGCGAAACCGGCCACTCCGGCCAGGAGCAAGCGTTTGCGGCGCCAGCCCGCGGTCGCGGCGGACAGCGGGATCGCGGTCAGGGCGGTGCCGATCGCGTACACCGTCACCAGCTGGCCGGTCGCCGCTTCGCCGACGCCGAGACCGGCGCTCATCGCGGGCAGCACGCCCGCGGGCAGTGCCTCGGTGAGGACGGTGACGAACGCCGCCGTGGTCAGCGCGAGGAGTGCGCCGAGGGGGAGTTTCGGAGTCATGATCCGTATGCTCGAACCATCACATAGATGTGAAGGTCAAGTCGGCCGGGGTGAGGTGGCGCACATGCGGATCGGGGAGCTGTCGGAGCGGACGGGGACGTCGCGACGGTTGCTGCGTTACTACGAGGAGCAGGGGCTCATCATCTCGCGGCGGCGGGCCAACGGCTACCGCGACTACGACGAGCCGTCCGTCGACAGGGTCATCCAGGTCCGCGGGCTGCTCGACGCCGGGCTGCCGACCCGGATCATCAAGCAGATCCTGCCGTGCCTGGACAAACCCCGGCAGATCTACTTCCCGGACGCGACCAGCGAGATGCTGGAAACCCTGGAGGCCGAGCGCGACCGCATGACCAGGCGCGCGGAATGCCTGCTGCGCAACCGGGACGCCATCACGGAGTACCTCGACGCCGTCCGAGCCTACGACCCGGCGTCCTGAGCCGGAGGGACATTCCTCGCACCGGGCTTGACAGTACGAGAAAGCGCTTTCAGGATGAGGGCAGGAAAGCGCTTTCAAAGGAGAACGGATGATCACGCGGAAACTCGGCGTCGTGATGAACGGCGTCACCGGGCGGATGGGCTATCGGCAGCACCTGGTGCGCTCGGTCCTGGCGATCAGGGAGGCGGGCGGGGTCGAACTGTCCGACGGATCACGGGTCCAGCTGGAGCCGGTCCTGGTGGGGCGCAACGCGGACAAGCTCGAAGAGATCGCCACGCGGCACGGGCTGACCCGCTGGACCACCGACCTCGACGCCGCCCTCGGCGACGACGATCTCCCGCTCTACTTCGACGCGCAGCTGACCGCCGTCCGGGAGAAGTCGATCGTCCGCGCCATCGACGCGGGCAAGCACATCTACACCGAGAAGCCGGTCGCGGAGTCGGTCGAAGGCGCGCTCGCGCTGGCCCGGCACGCGGAGGCCGCCGGAGTCAAGAACGGCGTCATCCACGACAAGCTGTATCTGCCCGGTCTGCTCAAGCTGAAGCGGCTGATCGACAGCGGCTTCTTCGGCCAGATCCTCTCCGTGCGCGGCGAGTTCGGCTACTGGGTCTTCGAGGGTGACTGGCAGGCCGCGCAGCGTCCGAGCTGGAACTACCGAGCCGAGGACGGCGGCGGCATCGTCGTCGACATGTTCTGCCACTGGAACTACGTGCTGGAGAACCTCTTCGGCGCCGTCAACGCCGTGACCGCGAAGGCCGTCACCCACATCCCGGAACGCGTCGACGAGAAGGGCGAGCGGTACGCCGCCACGGCCGACGACTCCGCGTACGCGATCTTCGAGCTCGAAGGCGGGATCATCGCCCAGCTCAACTCGTCCTGGTGTGTGCGGGTCCACCGCGACGAACTGGTGGAGTTCCAGGTCGACGGCACCAAGGGCAGCGCCGTCGCGGGCCTGCACAAATGCGTCATCCAGCCGCGGGAGGCCACGCCGAAGCCGGTGTGGAACCCGGACCTCGCCGAGACGCAGGCGTACCGCTCGCAGTGGCAGGAAGTGCCGGACAACGAGGACTTCGGCAACGGTTTCCGCGCCCAGTGGGAGCAGTTCATCCGTCACGTCGTGGAGGACGCGCCGCACCCCTACGACTTCATGGCAGGGGTGCGGGGCATCCGGCTCGCGGAAGCCGGCCTCGAGTCCTCACGCGAGAACCGCCGGATCTCGCTCGGCTAGCGCCCGAAAACCGTCCCCGGGTCCTCGGCGATCAGCACCGAGATCTCCCGGATCTTGCGGTTCGTGTGCTGGGACGCCTCGGTGAGCCACCGGAAGGCTTCCTCGGCGTTCAGTTCCAGACGTGCCATCACGATTCCCTTCGCGGTGGCGATGGCGTCCCTGGTCTCCAACGCGGCGACCAGGGTCTCCGCCTGCCTTTCGGCGGCGGCCCAGCGGGACGCGGTGAGGATTATCGCCGAGATCGCCGAGGTGAACATCGCGACGAGGGCCGCCTCGACCGGGTCGAAGGCGTTCTCCTTGAAGCTCCAGACGTTGAGCGCGCCGGACAGCGGCTCGGTTTCCCGCCGCCTGACGTGGGAGCCGTCGGGGACGAACAGCGGGCAGGCCAGCGCGGTCCGCACGCCGAGCTGTTCGGCGGCGGTCGCGAACTCCGGCCAGCGGTCGGCGGCGTCGACGTCGAGGCGGGTCCGGACGATCGTCCCGCTCTCGGCGGCCTTCAGGCAGGGGCCCTCGTCCGCGCTGTACTGCGCCTTGTCCAGCGGGAGCAGGGACTCGTCGGTGGCGGCGACGGTGCTCGGCTCGTCGTCGGAGTACAGCGTGACCGTGGCCGCGTCCGCGCCGGGCAGCAGCCCGACGACCTTCTTCGCCACCCGTTCCAGCAGCTCGTCGCGGGGCTCGTCGAGCCGCATCGACTCCGTGAGCTCCCGCAACGCCGAAGCGGTGTCGCGAAACTGATCCATCGTGTCCCTTTCCGCCGGACGGCGTATTTCGCCGACCCCCAGAAAATACTCGCCCCGGACGCGCCGTCGTTCGCCAAGACGTCGTCAAGACACTGACCGGTTCGGGGGAACCGGCTGGTGACCCGCCGGTTCGGCGGTCATCGACCCCTCACCGCGGGTGACCCCGGGCAGCTGCTGCTCGAACCGGGCGACCTGGCCCGTGGGCAGCACGCCCGTCAGTTCGGCCCGGTCGCCGCGCGCCCCCGAGCCGGTGACGGTCCCACCGCATTCGACCAGCTTGGAGAGCGTCGTGGTCACCGAGTCGGCGGGCAGTTCCACCTCGATCCGGCTCACGGGTTCGAGCACCTCGGTCCCGGCCTCGCGGAGCGCTTCCTCCAGCACGAGCGGCGCGACCTTGCGGAAGTCGCCCGCCGCGCTGACCGGGCTGAAATAGCCGGTGTGGGTGACGGTCACCACGCAGTCGATCACCTCACGGCCGGCCGGACCCCGCCGCAGCGTCGCGTCCACGGTCTCCTCGATGGCCTTGTGGAAGGCGAGCGGGAGGGATCCGAGTTCGACGTCGAGGCCGAACGTCAGCCCCGAGCCCGGCGCGCCGGGCTCGACCCGCAGCCCGAGCGTCGCGTAGTGCGGATTCCGCCTCTCCGTGATGAGCCACACCGACGACCCTGCGCCGGTCAGCCGGTCGACGCAGACCGGCCGGGTGAGGCTGAACCCGACGTCCAGGCCGTGCTGCGCGGCCAGGGTCTCCGCGATGATCTCCTTCTGCACCTCGCCGTAGAGGCGCACCGAGATCTGCCGCGTCTCGTCGTCCTGCCGGACGGTGATCAGCGGATCCTGTTCCGCCAGCTCCTGCAGCGCGGCGAACACCGACGGCGTCTGCGCGGGGCGCGTGGGACTGACCACGGTTTCCAGCGCGGGCGGCGGGAACTGGGTGGAGGCGCCCTCGGCATCGGGGACGCCGACGTGGTCACCGATCCGGATCTCCTTGAGCCCGGTGACCTTGGCGATCTGCCCGGCCCTCGCTCGCCCCTCGACGGTGTCGTCGCCGAGTTCGAAGACGCGTACCGCGCTCACTTTCGCCTCCGTCGTGACGAGCCCGCCCGGGCCGCGGCGGTGGAACTCGACGTGGTCCCGTGCGCCGATCTCGCCGGAGAACACGCGGAGGTAGGCGATCTTTTCGTGCGCGCGGCCGCGTTCGATCTTGAACACCGAGGCGCGCAACCGGTCGTCCGGCGCCGGTTTTCCCGCTCCGGCAAGGAATTCGCGGATGCCGGCGGTCAGTTCGCCGATTCCCTCGCCGCTGCGCGCGGAACCGAAGAAGACGGGCGAGACGACGCCGAGCCGGGTCTGGCGGACGATCTCGGCGCGGTAGTCCTCGGGCGTCACGGTGTCTTCGAGGTACGCGGCGAGGAAGGCATCGCTGTGCTCGGCGAGCTGCTCGGCCAGCCAGGGCGACGGCGAGACCGCGCGTGGCCGGACCTTCGCGTCCGCCGTGCCGACGCCGTCGACTTCGGACAGCGGCACGCAGGCGATGCCGAGGCGTCCGGTGAGATCGGCGAGGAGGCTGTCGTCGCGTGCGCCCGCCCGGTCGATCTTGTTGGCGAAGACCAGCACGGGGATCCGCAGCCGCGCGAGCGCGCGCATGAGCACGCGGGTCTGCGCCTGCACCCCCTCGACGGCGGAAACGACGAGGACGACGCCGTCGAGCACCCGCAACGCGCGCTCGACCTCGGCGATGAAGTCCGGGTGGCCGGGCGTGTCGATCAGGTTGACGCGCAGGTCGTCGACGCGGAAGGACACGACGGCCGAGCGGATGGTGATGCCGCGACGGCGTTCCAGCTCCATCGTGTCGGTGCGGGTGTCCCCGGCGTCGACGCGGCCGAGGGTGCCGATGGCACCGGTGTGATGGAGCAGGCGCTCCGTCAGGCTCGTCTTACCGGCGTCGACATGGGCGAGGATCCCGATGTTCAGGTACGTCATGGATGAACGGCTCCAGGGCTGTCGAAAGGTCCGTACGACTGGGGAACTCGACAGCTCGGCGCACGCCGTTCTCCTTCTCTCGGGTAGCACCTGGACGGCCGGACGTTAGCAGCGTGTTTCCGGCCGGTCACGCGATTTAAGGCCGGGCGTTGACTTGACGCGCGCCATCGGCTGTAATTCTTGGACATTTCAGCGCAAGAACATGACAAGAGTCAGGAAGATCCCGCTCAGTCCCCGCACCGGAGCAGAGGAATGTCATGAGAACGAAGCGCCTTCTGTCGCGCGCGATGACGTACGCCGCCTTGTCCCTCCTTCTGGCTCCGCCCGCCATCGCGGCGAGCGAGCCCCCGGCCCCAGCCGCCTCCGTGACCCCCGCCGCCGTCGAAGCCGCCGACGCGACGTACACCGCCAGTAGTCAGCTGGCCGGCTACGCGGCGTCCAACGTCGGGGACGGCGACCAGGCCACCTACTGGGAAAGCGCGAACAACCAGTTCCCGCAGTGGGTCCAGGCCGATCTCGGCGCGGCCACGGACATCGCCCGGCTCGTGCTGAAATTGCCGCCGGGCTGGGAAGCCCGCACCCAGACCTTCTCGGTGCAGGGCAGCGCGAACGGCACGGGTTTCAGCGATCTCGTGCCGTCGGCCGTCCACCGGTTCGACCCGGCGACCGGCAACACGGTCGCCCTCGACGTCACCGGGAACACCCGTTTCGTGCGGCTGAACATCACCGCCAACACCGGCTGGCCCGCCGCCCAGCTCTCCGGGTTCGAGGTGCACGGTCCGGCGGGCGGGGACACGCAGCCGCCGTCCGCGCCGGGGAATCTCACTTATACCGAACCTTCGAGCGGCGTGATCCGGCTCAGCTGGTCGGCGTCGGCCGACAACACCGGCGTCGCGGGCTACGACGTCTACGCCAACGGGCAGCTTCGCGGCAGCGTCGCCGGGGACGTCCTGACCTACACCGACGACCAGCCGGAAAGCGCGACCGTCGCGTACTCCGTCCGCGCCCGCGACGCGGCGGGCAACCAGTCGCCCAGCAGTGGCACCGTGACCCGGGCCGGCACGCGGGCCGGGACGAATCTTGCGCTGGGCAAGCAGATCACGGCGTCCTCGGTCCAGCACACCTACGTCGCGGCCAACGCGAACGACGACTCCGTGACCACCTATTGGGAGGGCGCGGCGTACTCGAATCTGCTGACCGTGGCGCTCGGGTCCAACGCCGAGCTGGACCGCGTCGTGGTCAAGCTCAACCCCGATCCCGCTTGGGGACAGCGGACGCAGGCGATCGCCGTCGAAGGACGTGACCAGGGCGCGACGGCGTTCACCGCGCTGGCGCCCGCGCAGACGTACACCTTCACTCCGTCGAGCGGCAACACCGTGACGATCCCGGTCAGCGGGCGCGCCGCCGACGTCCGCCTGCGGATCACCGCCAACTCCGGCGCTCCCGGCGGTCAGGCGGCGGAGTTCCAGGTCTTCGGCGTCCCCGCGCCGAACCCCGACCTGACGGTCTCGGGTGTGTCCTGGTCGCCGCGGAATCCGGTGGAGACCGACGCGATCACCGTGTCGGCGACCGTCCGCAACGGCGGGACCGCGGCTTCGGGCGCGACGGACGTCAACCTCTACCTGGGCACGGCGAAGGTCGGCACGGCCCAGGTCGGCGCGCTCGCGGCCGGAGCGTCGGCGACGGTGTCGGCGGACATCGGCACCCGGGAGGCGGGCAGCCACCAGGTCACCGCGAAGGTCGACGAGGCCAACGCCGTCATCGAGCAGGACGAGGGCAACAACTCCTACACCGGTTCGACGGCGCTCGTCGTCAGCCCGGTGCAGAGTTCCGACCTCGTCGCGGCCACGGCGTGGTCGCCGGACAACCCGACGGCGGGCGACACAGTGACCTTCAGTGCGACGGTGCGCAACCAGGGCACGGTCGCTTCGGCGGGCGGCGCCCACGGCGTCACGGTGACGATCACCGACCAGAACGGCGCCGTCGTCAAGACACTCAGTGGCGCGTACACCGGCGCGATCGCGGCCGGGGCCACCGCGCCGCCGGTGAACGCCGGCACCTGGACCGCCGGGAACGGCCGGTACACGGTGAAGACGGTCGTCGCGAACGACACCAACGAACTCCCCGCCAAACAGGCCAACAACACGAGCACGCAGGCGCTGTTCGTCGGCCGCGGCGCGAACATGCCCTACGACCTGTACGAGGCCGAGGACGGCGTGGTCGCGGGCGGCGCGTCCGTGATCGGCCCGAACCGGAAGATCGGCGATCTCGCGGGCGAGGCGTCGGGCCGCAAGGCCGTCACGCTGAACTCGACCGGCTCTTCGGTCGAATTCACCACCCGCGCGGCGACGAACACCCTGGTGACCCGGTTCTCCATGCCGGACGCCGCCGGTGGTGGCGGGCAGAACTCGACGCTGAACGTCTACGTCGACGGCACGTTCCTCAAAGCCATCGACCTCACTTCGCGCCACGCCTGGCTTTACGGCCCCGAAGCCTCGCCGCAGAACTCACCGGGAGCCGGTCCGGCGCGGCACGTCTACGACGAGGCCAGCATGCTGCTCGGCACCACCGTGCCCGCCGGGCACAGGATCAAACTGCAGAAGGACGCGGGCAACGGCCTGAACTACGCGATCGACTTCGTGAACTTCGAGCTCGCCACGGTGACCGCGAACCCCGACCCGGCGCGCTACGCCGTCCCGGCCGGGTTCACGCAGCAGGACGTGCAGGCCGCGCTGGACAAGGTCCGCCAGGATCCGAACCTCACCGGCGTCTTCCTGCCTCCGGGGCAGTACCCGATGACGAACAAGGTCACCGTGTACGGCAAGCCGGTCACCGTGCTCGGCGCCGGGCCGTGGTTCACGAAGTTCACCGCGCCCGCCGGGCAGGAGAACACCGACATCGGCTTCGGCGCGCAGGCGAGCGCGAGCGGTTCGACGTTCGGCGGGTTCGCGGTATTCGGGAACTACACCTCCCGCAACGACGGGCCGGGGAAGGTCTTCGACTTCACGAACGTCTCGGACATGACCATCGACGACATCTGGGTGGAGCACCAGATGTGCCTGCTCTGGGCGACCAATGTGGACAACAGCACGGTCAAGAACTCGCGGATCCGCGACACGTTCGCCGACGGCGTCAACTTCACCAACGGCAGCACGGGGAACCGGGTCACCGACAACGAGGCCCGCTCGACCGGTGACGACAGCTTCGCGCTGTTCGCCGCCACGGACCTCAACGCGGGCAACCAGTACGACAACGTGTTCGAGAACCTGACCGTGCTGCTCCCGTGGCGGGCGGCCGG
Organism: Amycolatopsis sp. NPDC089917; assembly: GCF_040684635.1. Lineage (NCBI taxonomy): Bacteria > Bacillati > Actinomycetota > Actinomycetes > Pseudonocardiales > Pseudonocardiaceae > Amycolatopsis > Amycolatopsis sp. NPDC089917. Next base: position 33,232 of record NZ_JBFBGL010000022.1, read on the forward strand.
GCTCGCGATCTACGGCGGGTACGGCAACACCTTCCGGAACCTGTACATCGCCGACACGCTGACGTACTCGGGGATCACGATCAGCTCGCTCGACTTCGGCTACCCGTTCCTCGGGTTCGGCCCGCAGCCGACGACCGTCCAGAATGTCTCGCTGGTCCGCGCCGGCGGCCATTTCTGGGGGCAGCAGACGTTCCCCGCGCTCTGGATGTTCTCCGCCTCCAAGGAGTTCCGGGGCATCCGGGTGTCCGATGTGGACATCCAGAGCCCGACGTACAGCGGCATCATGTTCCAGACCAAGTACACCGGCGGCCGTCCGGAGAACCCGGTCGAGGACACGGTGCTGGCGAACGTGTCGATCACCGGCGCGCGGCGCAGCGGCGACGAGTTCGACGCGAAGTCGGGGATCGGGATCTGGGTCAACGAGCTGCCGGAACCGGGGCAGGGCCCGGCCGTCGGCGCGGCGACGTTCACCGGGCTCACCCTGAGCGACAACGCCCAGGACATCCGGAACACGACGAGCACCTTCACCCTCACTCGCAACTAGCGCAGCCCGGTCCGTGAAGGACTCCTTGAGGGACCCAGGGTCCCTCAAGGAGTCCTTCACGGACTTCCGGCGAAAGATCGTTGCTGAAGTGCGGAATCCGTGCTTCACTCCTTGCGTGCCGTACCGACGTACCGAGAAGACGCAGGCCAGGCTGGACTCGCAGCGAGGCGAGATCCTGGCCGCGGCCGTCGCGCTCCTGGCCGAGACCGGCTACGCGGGTTGCTCGATGGCCGCGGTCGCGGCGCGGGCGGGCGTGGGCACCGGCAGCGTGTACCGGCAATTCCCGTCCAAGGCCGACCTGGTCGTCGAGGTCTTCCGCGAGGTCGTCTCCCGCGAGGTCGCCAGTGTCGAAGCGGCCGCGGCGCAGGGCGACGTCCGCGAGCGCGTGGTCAGGGTGATCGAGACCTTCGCGGGCCGGGCCTTGAAGGCGCCGCGACTCGCGTACGCGCTGCTGGCCGAACCGGTCGACGCCGTGGTGGAGGCCGAACGGCTGGTCTTCCGCCGCGCCTTCCGCGAAGTCATCGCTCACGCCATCGCCGACGGCGTCGCGAGGGGCCTGCTGCCCCCGCAGGACGCGGAAGCGACCGCCGCGGCGCTGGTCGGAGCGGGGGCGGAAACGCTGGTCGGCCCCCTGGCCGGGGACGGCGGCCCGGACACGATCGCGCATCTGGTCACGTTCACGCTGCGCGCGCTGGGCGGCTCTGAAAGCACGGATCCGAGGAGGTCGTCATGACCGCGAACACCGAAAGCGAACGCGTCGCCGAGCGCCTGCAGCGCTCCTCCGCACGGCTTTCCTACGACCCGGACGTCGACGTCGACTGGCTGGCGCCGCTGGTCGACGGCGCCTACGGCAAGTCGCCGGAACGCTGTTCGCTGTACGGCACCGAGTTGTGGGACCGGCTCGACGAGGACCAGCGCGGTGAGCTGAGCCGTCAGGAGGCCGCGGCCGCGGCGGCGTCGGGCATCTGGTTCGAGCTGATCCTGATGCAGGGCCTGGTGCGCCACGTGTACAACAGCGACCCGACGACGCACAACGCCCAGTACGCGCTCACCGAGATCGCCGACGAATGCCGTCACAGCACCATGTTCGCCCGCTCGATCGAGAAGAGCGGCGGCGTCGTCCGTCGCCCGAGCCGCACGGCGCACCGGGCGGGCAAGGTGTTCGGCGCCGTCTGCGGTCCCGCGCTGCTGTTCGCCGGAGCCATCTACGTCGAGGAGCTGGCCGACGGCATGCAACGCGAGATGATGCGTGACGACAGCCTGCAGCCGATGATCCGGATGATCTCCCGCATCCACGTCATCGAAGAGGCCCGCCACATCAGCTTCGCCAAGGACGAACTGGGCCGCGCCTGGGCCCGTCACGGCCGGATCGGCCGCGAGCTGATCCGCTGGGCGATCGCGGGGATGGCGTACGTCGCGACGTCGGAACTGTTGCACCCCAAGGCGTACACCTCCGTCGGCCTCGACCCCCGCGCGGCCCGCCAGGTCGCCGACGCGAACCCGCACTGGCGTCGCACGAAGGCTTCGTGGGCGGCCAAAGCCGTCGAGTACTTCACCGAAATCGGCCTCATCGGCGGCCCGAGCCGACGGCTCTGGCGCCGTGCCGGCGTCCTCGACTGAACAAGGAAGGCAACTCCATGTCCGCACGCACCGGCAAGGTCCTCGGCCTCGGCATCGCCGCGACCGGGCTCGCCCACTTCGCCGCCCCCGCCGCCTTCGAACCCGTGACGAAGATGGCCTTCGCCGACGACATCCGCAACTGGACCTACCGCAACGGCGCCACCGAACTCGCCATCGGCCTGGCGATCGCGGCCCGCCCCACGCGGAAAGCCGGCGTCGCCGGCCTGGCCGTCTACGCCGGCTGGCTGGCGAAGCGGGTCCTCGCCCGGAGCTAGGAGATCGATCGAGGGCGGGCCGCCCGCCGGCGTGGATCGGCAGGCGGCCCGCCCTCGCCGTCAGACCCCGCTGGTCTGACGGATCCAGTCACGGCCCGCCGCGACGCTGCCGTAGCTGGTGGTGCTGGACCGGTCGCTGGTCGAGCAAACGCCGACCTGGACGCCGTCGTCGATCATCGGACCGCCGGAGTCCCCGCCCGCGACCGCGCCGTTCGGGGTGTCGGCGTCGATCGCCGGGCCGCCGTAGTTGTCCCGGGCGCTCGTGTCGGAGATGCGGACCGTGGCCTGCTTGAGCACCTTCGACTGGTGGTCGCCTTCGTGATCGGCCTGGGTCGCGCCCCAGCCGTACACGCGGGCGGAGTCGCCTTCCTGAGCGTCGGACGTGCTGCTCGCGAGCCGCGCGAAAGTGCTTCCGCCGTCGGCGTTCAGCTTGATCAGGGCGAGGTCGCCGCCCGAGTACAGGTAGGTCGCCGAAGCCTTGGCGTGCACGCCACCGGAAGCGCTGTTGGACCCGATGTAGAGGTCGATGTCCTTCAGGCGCTGCCCGTTGTTGTCGTACAGGCAGTGCTTCGCGGTGAGCACCCAGCGCGAGCTGATCAGCGTGCTGGTGCAGAAGAACGTGTAGCCGTTGGCGTGGCCGTTGAACCGCGCGATGTAGCCGGGGTTCTGGGCGGTGCTGCCACCGATGATCGACGGTGCGGCACCGGGTGTGGTCGGGGCGCTCGCCGCCGCGGGTGCCGCGGCAAGGGTCGCGAACGCGGCACAGGTACCGGCGAGAAGGGCGATGGCACGGGCGACGCTGCCGGTGTTCTCACGCATGGGGACTCCTCGGAAAACGCAGGGGAGGGGGACGCTTCAAACGTATTCGGACGAGGTCTCCCGGGAAATCCGCGAAAAGATCCGAGCCGGTCAACGGGAAAGAACAGTTCTTTCGGAGGATTGCGCGGCGCGCGATTGTCCAAAATAGACGGAAAACGGCACGCCCCGGTGACCGGGGCGTGCCGTTTTCCGTGTTCGGTACTCAGAGACCGGTCTGCTGCTTGATCCAGCTCAGGTGCTGGGCGATGCCGGTGTAGAGGGTGCTGGTGGCGCATTCGCCGCCGTTGTCGCCGGGGCCGTGCGTCTCCCCGACCAGGGTCCAGCGTCCGGTGGTGCCGACGACCGCCGGTCCGCCGGAGTCGCCGTGGCAGGCGGAATGCGTACGGTCACCGGAGATGCAGACGTCACCGGCGCCGCCACCGCCGGCGTAACAGGAGCTGCTGGCCAGCACCCGGAGGTCGATCTGGCGCAGCGTGGTCGGCGTGCTGCAGCTCGGCCAGCTGGTGCAACCCCAGCCGAGGAGCCGTGCGGTGGTGTTCGGCGCCGGGTTGCTCGTGGCCATCGGGACCGGGGTGGACCGGGCGGCCGTGGACAGGTGCATGAGGGTGAGGTCCGTGCCGGGTTTGGTGACCCGGCGGTCGATCCTGCCGACCTCGCCGCCGGAGTTCTTGTTCGTCGAACCGATCCGGCCCTGCGACGCGCTGCCGCAGTGGTTGGCCGTCACGATCCACTGGGGTGCGACGAGGCTGCCGCCGCAGCCGTTGCTGAGCGAGACCATGAAGCTGTAGGTCTCCGTGGCGGTGCCGCCCCCGATGATCGAGGGCTGGACACCCGAGTCCGTCTGAGCGTTCGCGATTCCGGGCGTGGACACCGCGAGTGCCGCCGCCAGGATCCCGAGAGCGACTGAAGCCAGTTTTCGCATGGTTGCTCACAATCGGGCGGCAAAGCCGCCTGGTGGTCGTGGATGAGCGAGGGGGATGGGGAAACCGGCGGACGTGCTCGATGCCGGGTCGATCCAAGATGTCCGAAAACGGGAGCGACGGAATACCTTCCTAGGTAGGGAGATGAGCGTCGCGGATCGTTCCGCCCTGGGCCGGGCACACGGAACCCCGTCCTGCCTCGCCGTTTCCGTATGCCGGGCGCGGGCGCGGAGGAAAGCCCGGAACGTTCACGCCCGGGGAGTGGGAGCACGGCGGCGGGAAATCGTGCCGACGGAATTGTTTTCTCCGAATTGTCCGAAATCCGGTCATCGCCGAAAGGTTCGCGCCCGGGGATTATGTGCGCCGGATAGGGAAATCCGCGTCAACGGAACAGGACAGTACTTTCTGCGGATTGCGCTTCGGCCGAAATTACGGTCAAGATCACCGCGGAAGCCCGTTCGGGGATAGAGGTCGAGAATCCGATGTCGCTGTTCGCCGTCACCCCTGGTGCGTGTGCCGATGAGGAACTGGCGCGCGTGCTCGCCACCGGGCCCTTCAGCAAGGCGTTGTCGCGGGCCATCGACCGCAGCGGGCTGGGACTGGGCAGGGTGAAGGAGCGGCTCGCCCGAGCGGGCGTGTCGATCAGCACGACGACGCTGAGTTATTGGCGGACCGGGCGGACGCGGCCCGAGCGCCCCGAGTCGCTGCGCGCGGTCGGCCTGCTGGAGGAATTGCTCGGTCTTCCGCCGAAGTCGTTGCTCGATCTGCTCCACCGGCCGGAAGACGACTGTCCCGCGCTACGCCGCGTGGTCGGCTGGGACCGGCTCTGGGATCCGCGGGAACCGGTGCTTTCCGTGCTGCACTCGTTCGAGTCGGCGGACGAACCTTCCGTCGTCCTGCTGAGCCTGCACGAGTCCTTGCACGTCGGCGCCGACCGGACGCTGACCCGGCTGCGCGTGCGGGAGGTCGTCCGCGCCACCGACGAACCGGTCCAGACCAGGGTCGTGGTCCTGCGCGGCTGCGCGCCGGGAAGCCCGCCGAAGCTGGTGGCGACCCGCTACTGCGTGCCCGGCCGCACCGAGGTGCTCACCGACCAGGCGCTCGTCGTCAGCGAACTGGTGGCGAACCGGATGCTCGCGCCCGGTGAGACCGCGATCTTCGAATACGAATTCGAGTACACCGACAGCGTGCCCGACGACCGCTACGATCGCCGATTCCGCCACTCCGTGCCCGAACACCTCCTGGAGATCCACTTCGCTCCGGGCGCCCTGCCGGAAAGCTGCCACTCCTACCGGCTGGACCACGTCTCGGGTCCGGAGCGGGACGTCGCCGACGTGCCGCTCTCCCCGCTCTCGCCGTCACTCACTTTCGCCACCGCCGTCACGCCCGGGATCCGGGGGATGGCCTGGACCTGGCCTGCCGAGTCCGGCAGGCCAGGCATTTAGTCCACTGTGGACGTCGGCTCATTCCGCGTAGAGCTGATCCGTTCCCTGGGCGCTGTAGCCGAGGCTCCAGATGTAGCCGTCCGGGTCCGCGAAGGTGCCGCCGTAGCCGCCCCACGGCAGAGCGCCGGCGGGCTTGAGGACGGTGGCGCCCGCCTTCTCGGCTTCGGCGATGATCTCGTCGACGCGCTCTTCACTGCGGACGACGTAAGTGAGGACCAGCCCGCCGAAACCACTGCCTTCCGGGCTCGTGCCCACCTGCTCGGCCAGGCCTTCGCGCCGGTAGAAGCCGACGGGCGACGCTCCGTCCGACTCGAAGAACACCGAGACGCCGTAGTTGTTCTTGATCTTCCAGCCCAGGCCCTCCGTGTAGAACCGCTTGGCCCGGTCCATGTCCTCGACGGCGAGGAGGATCGAGCTGACGTGCGCTTTCATTCCCTGTCTCCTTCGTGCTGTCACATCGGCGTGGCGTCGCCGGTCAATCGGAATGACAGGTCCGGACGGAGGAATGTGACAGATGGCCGAACAGGACTGGCTGACCGAGCGGTTCGCCGAACACCACGATCGCCTGCGGGCGGTGGCCTACCGGATGCTTCGTTCCGCCGGTGACGCCGAGGACGCGGTGCAGGAGGCGTGGCTGCGGGTCAGCCGCGCGGACACCGGGCAGGTGGAGAACCCGGGTGGTTGGCTGACCACGGTCGTCGCCCGGGTCTGCCTGAACATGCTCGAGGCGCGCCAGGTCCGGCGGGAGGAGCCTGCCGGAGCGCTGCCACCCGATCCGGTCGCTCCGCGGCAAGGTCCCGAGGACGACGCCGTGCTGGCCGACTCGGTCGGGGTGGCGTTGCTGGTGGTGCTGGACACCCTGACTCCCGCCGAGCGGCTCGCGTTCGTCCTGCACGACGTCTTCGCCGTGTCCTTCGGCGAAATCGGCGAGATCATCGACCGCTCCCCGGCGGCGGCCCGGCAACTGGCCAGCCGGGCCCGGCGGCGGGTGCGGGGAGCGGCCGCCACGTCCGATGCCGCGCGCTCCCGGAAGAGAGAGGTCGTCGGCGCGTTCCTGGCCGCCTCGCGTGACGGGGACTTCGCCGCCCTGCTCTCGCTGCTCGACGCGAACGCCGTGCTCGTCGCCGACCCGGCGGCCGTGCGGATGGGCGCGACCGCCGAGGCCCGCGGCGCCGACGCGGTGTCAGCCGTCTTCGCCGGGCGAGCCCAGGCCGCCCGGCTCGCCCTGGTGGACGGTGTCCCGGCCGCGGTCTGGGCGCACCGAGGCCGGCCGCAGGTCGTCTTCGAGTTCGCGGTCACCGACGGGAAGATCACCGGCATCGAACTCCAGGCGGATCCGGCTCTCCTCGGTGACCTCGACGTGGTCTATCTCGGTGGCGAGTGACACGTGGATCTCAGACTCTCGCGCTGCGCTCTCACCGTCCACGACCTCGACGAAGCGATCGGTTTCTACCGCGACGTGCTCGGCTTCGAGATCCGTGACGACGGACAGGCTGTGAGTGTCGGCCCGCCGTCCCAGCCGGAGCTGCGGATCGTCCTCGCACCGCCGGACATGCCGGGGGATCGGCTGCTGGGCAGGCTCACCTTCGTGACCGGCGACTGCGACGCCACCTTCGAGCACATCGAGGCCACCGGTGCCGAAGTGATGCAAGAACCCATCGACCGACCCGGCGGTGTCCGCGACTGCGCGTTCCTCGATCCGTCCGGGAACATGCTGCGGTTCAGCCAAAAACGCGTTGTGGACACGCCTCCGGGCTGACTAGGGTGCGGGCGGCCAGGTCCGTCCACGAGGAGGAGGTGTGCAGCACATGCGCACAAGTGTCGAGCCGTCGAACCCGATTTCGACAGTCACCCTCTCGAAAGGCCTCGCACTTGAACCGCGAACGGATCTCACGCATCGCCCACACTGATCACCCGATCAAGGCGCCGCTCGACGACACCTCGGTCGACCGCCTGCTGGCAGCGGCACTTCCCCGAGGCGACGAACGCGTCCTCGACCTCGGTTGCGGCACCGGGGAATGGCTGCTGCGCGCCTTGGCCGCCCGCCCGGGCCTGCGGGCGGAGGGCGTCGACATCTCCGAGGACGCCCTGCGCCAGGCTCGCCGTGCCGCCGATGACCGCCTCGTCCTGCACCACCAGGACGCCGCGGGTTTCGCTTCGGCTGACCGCTTTGATTCGGTGATCAGCGTCGGCGCCACCCACGCTTTCGGCGGCCTGCTCCCCACGCTGGCCGCGGCCCGACGGCATCTGGCGCCCGGCGGCCGCGTCCTGATCGGAGACGGGTTCTGGGAACGGAGCCCGTCCCCGGAAGCCGTCGAGATGCTGGGGGAGGGCACCGACCTGGCCACCACCGTCGATCGCGTGGTCGCCGACGGCTGGACTCCGGTACACGGGCACGTCAGCACCCGTCACGAACTGGACGCCTACGAATGGTCCTGCTGGGGATCACTGGCCTCGTGGGCGCTCGACCATCTCGCCGGCACGGGCAGCACCGAAGCGCTCGCGATGGCGAACCTGCGCCGGACCGAATGGCTCCACGTCTACCGGGACAGTTGGGGATTCGTGTCCCTGGTCCTCGCCCGGACCCCCGGCGAGGACTGACCGGACGGCAGGGGTTCCCCGAGCGGGAGCCCCTGCCGGCTGCTCTACGCCTCTTCGCGCAGGTCGAGCCAGTCGCCGGTGTCGCGATGCCTGCCGAGCCCGATCGCGTCGAACTCGTCGTGATGGTCGCCTTTGTCGACCCCGAGGAACCGGAGCGCCTGGGAGATCGGGCTGCCGCCGGGTGGAGTCGGCTGGTTCTCCTCGAGGTGCAGCGGTCCGAGGACGACCTGTCCGCCATCCCATACCTGTGCGTTCTGCATGCCCACCCCTCCGAAGTACTCGGCCTCGAGGTAGGCCACAGGACCGCTCGTCGAGCAGTCGGCCAGCCTGCGGTCGAACCCTCCGGGCATCTTCCAGAATCCGCTGAGCCGGGGCGCGTCCGCTTCGGTGACCGCGTCGAACAGTTCGTCGGTCATGGGAAGCAGGGACAGGTGCCCGAGCGGCACGATGTGTGCCTCGTCTGCCGTGTCGGCCAGCTCGCTCAGGACCACCTGAGTGGCGACGACGGCTTGCAGGTTGAAACCCATGGCTCATTCTATCTCGGCCGTTGTCCCTTTTCTGGCCAGTTGACCGGCCAGTTGTCCCGGTAATATCCAATATCTGTCGATTTCTGCCCGTTGTCCGCCGCATATCATCGTTGGCGTGTCCGAGTACGAATACGATCTGTTCATCAGCTACAGCCGTCACGGCAGCGTGCAGAAATGGCTGCTCAACCATTTCTACGGCAAACTGCGTGAAAGCCTCGCCGACGAGTACGGCAGCCTGAACGTGTACATGGATCGGCAGATGCCCAGCGCGGTGCACTGGCCGTCCAATCTGCGGGACGCGTTGCGGCACAGCAAGATCATGGTCCAGTTGCTCACCCCGCCTTACTTCCAGTCACCCTGGTGCATGGCCGAGATGCGCAGCATGCAGGCCAGGGAGAAGATGCTCGGACTCGCGGGACACGGCGTTTCTTCCCAGGGGTTGATCTATCCGATCCTGTATGCGGACTCGGAGAATTTTCCCGAAGAGGGAAGGGTGCGGGCCTGGCGGGATTTCAAGGATGTCGCCTATCCGGATCCGTCCTATCAGCAGAGCATTGAGTACAACAAGTTCCATCACAAGGTGAAGGAGCTGGCCAGGGATCTGGCGCAGTTGGTGGCCCAAGCGCCACCGTGGCAGCCGGATTGGCCGCTCGTCGAGGTACCGGAACCGGTGCTGCTGCCGACTCCTCCGCTGCCGAGGTTCGAATGACGACCGGCACCGTGCTCACCTTCTATTCGTACAAGGGCGGGGTGGGCCGCAGTTTCACGCTGGCGAACGTGGCCGTGCTGTTGGCGCGCTGGGGTTACCGGGTGCTCACGGTGGACTGGGACCTCGAAGCACCCGGGCTGCACCACTACTTCGGGCCGAAGCTGGTCGAGCAGCCGGAACGCGGGGTGGTCGACCTCGCGCACGACTTCCTGCGCGGCGCCGGATCACCGGACGCCCCGCGGGACTTGGAGTCCTACGCCGTCCGGGTCGGCGTCGAAGGTGGCCGGCTCGATCTGCTGGCCGCCGGACGCGTGGTTTCCGGCAAACTGGAAGACTCCTATTCGAAGCGGATGCAGGCGCTGAACTGGGAGGAGCTGTACCAGCGCGGGTTCGCCGCGTATCTGGAGCGGTGCCGGGCGGCGTGGACCGAGGGCTACGACTTCGTGCTGCTCGACAGCCGGACCGGTGTCTCCGACATCGCCGGCATCTGCACCGCGCATCTGCCGGACCGGCTGATCGTGGTTTTCACCGCCAACGACCAGAACCTCGACGACGTGGTGGATGTCGCCCGGCGAGCCGACCAGGCCCGTGACCGTATGCCCTACGACCGGCCACGGCACTCGGTGCTCCCCATTCTGTCCAGATTGGACAATCGAGTCGAGTACGAGCGCGCCGAGCGGTGGCAGCGCAAATGCGCCGAGACCGTGGCGCCGCTGTTCGGCAACTGGCTGGCGCAGACCGTCCCCGTGGACCTGATGATGCGCCACCTCACGGTGCCCTACGTCTCCTACTGGAGCTTCGGCGAGCAGCTGCCGGTCCTGGAGGAGGAAGTGCCCAAGGCGGACCAGATCTCCTACGCGCTGGAGACGGTCGCGTCGGTCATCGCGCAGGACTTCGACCGCACCGACGTGCTGGCCGACAACCGTGACGCCTACGTGGCCGCCGCGCGGGACCGGTGCCGTGAGTTCGACCTGGACGTGCTGGTGTCGAGCGCGCGGCAGTCCAAGGTCGCCGCGGAACTGATCCACGAACTGCGCCTGCTCGGGGTGCGCGCCGACCGGTCGTTGTCCGGCGACCCGGGATTCCTGGCCGAGGCCACCGATTCGGCCCAGCACCTGTGCCTGGTGGTGGAGGGACCGCTGAATCGCTGGCAGATCACCGAGTCCGAACGGTTCCTGCGGCACACGCTCGGGCCGGAGGGCAGGCATCGGCAACTGTTCTGCCTGATCGCCCGCGGCATCGATCGCGACGGACTGCCGGGCTTCGTGCGCAATCTGCACCATCTGGAATTCACGCCGGACGTGCGGCCCGTCCGGGTGGCCAGACAACTGCACCACCTGCTCACCGCCACCGGGGCAGGGCCGGACCAGGAGGCGCTGCGGGCCGCGGCGGCCGCTCTCCGCACGCTGCCGGACACCCTGCCCTACGCCGAACGCTTCGCCCTGGTCGAGGACACCGTGCGCGGGATGGCCACCGCGCTGGACGACGGTGACCTGGCCCTGCTGCTCGACCGGTCGGCGGACCTGGACTTCCTCGGCAGAGCCCACGGCGACGGTGCCGGGGTGCCCGCACCCCGTGCGCTCCTCGACGCGACGAGGGCATTGCTGAGCCGGATCGACCGACGGATCAACGCGTTCACCGAATGAGAGGCGGCGAAAATGCCGGAGCAGTACTCAACGAATGCCAGAGCGGCACTACTGGCGCTGGTGCTGGCCAACCGGGACATGCTCAACACCGAATTGGTCAAGGACCACAAGGTCCGGCTCGGTCCCGCCGAACGTGACCGGCTGAACGCCGCCGGGCTGCTGGAGAGTTCGACGAACGTCCGGCCGTTCGTGCACCGGATCACCGACGAGGGGATCGGCTGGTGCATGACCGACCTGGTTCGCTCGGAACTACCGTCCCGCTCGGGGCCGCAGGCCCGGCAGCAGCTCGACCTGCTGCGCCGGCTGGTGCCGTTCCTCCGCAGTCGCGGCCTGCTGGCCGAGGCGCTGCGGTCCGGTGACCTGGAGTCGCTCATCCGCGACGTCTACGCCGAGCTGTCGGTGGGCGTGCAGGACTGGATCCGCCTGGCTCGGCTGCGGCCGAAGCTCAACGGTGCGGACAAGGACGAGGTGGACGCGACGCTGATCAAGATGGCGAAGACGAACACGGTCCACCTGGCCCCCGACTCCAACCGCAAGGTGCTCACCGACGCCGACCACGCCGCCGCTGTCCGGGTCGGCGGCGAGGACAAGCATCTCATCGTGATCGAGGAATCATGACCGACGACTTACGTGAGGTCCTGGCCGTCTTGCGGATCAACTCCGCCGAGACCCCGGACGACGTTTGGCACACTTCGCCCTCGCACATCGACGGCCTGCACGCCAGGGTCGAGCACAACATCATGGCGGGCATCGAGGACGCCAGGGCCAGCACCGGCCCGAGCCCGGTGGGCGTGGTCGTGCAAGGCGAGAAGGGAGTGGGGAAGACCCACCTGCTCGGCACGGTGCGCCGCATGGTGCAGCGCAAGGGCGGCTACTTCTTCCTGGTCGAGCTCACCACCGGGGACGCGTTCTGGGACGACATCGCGGAGGCGATGCGCAGCGAGCTGCACCGGGCCAACGACGAGGGCGAGCGCCAGCTCACCGTGCTGTTGCGGCAGTTGTGCGCCGGTGCCGCGGTGTCCGAAGAGGTCAGCCGAGCCATCGTGGGCGAATCGGCACTGCGGCCCGACCACCTGCGTGCCCTGCTCAGCGGCCTGAGGAAGGCCGACGCCCGCATCGCCGTGGAATGTGGTGACACCATCCGGGCTCTGGTGCTCTACGGGTCGGACGCCGCGGACATCGGCCTGGAATACCTCCAGGGCCACGAAGGCAGCGAGGACGACCGCCGATCCTGGGGCATGCAGCACCGCGCCAAGTCGTCCCGCGTGCTGGTGCGCGACATCTCCCGCGTCCTCGCCCTGACGGGACCGTGCGTCGTGGGTGTCGACCAGCTGGACACCCTGGTCAACAAAGGGCAGGACGCCCTCGACTCCCAGGAGACCGACGCCGAGGTGACCCGGGAAATCGCGCTGATCTCCGACGGCCTGATGGCGCTGCGCGAATCCACCCAGCGGACGCTGACCATCGTGGCGTCCTTGCCCAACACCTGGATGCGGTTGAAGGAGGTGGCCAGCGACACGGTGGGCGACCGGTTCACCCAGACCTCCTTCCTGGGGGCGATCCAGGATCCGGCACTGGGCAAGAAGCTGATCGAGAAATGGCTTCGGGTGATCTACGAAAAGCACGGCGTCACGCCACCACACTCGACCTGGCCCGTGGCCGCCGGCGCGTTCGGTGAGAGCTGGACGAGTTACACGCCGCGGCAGTTGCTCAAGCGGATCCACGCCCACGCCGAAGCCTGCCTGCACGGTGAGATCCGGGAACTGGGTTCCTTCGACGAGAAGGTGGTCATACCCGTACCCATGGCCGAACTGCCGGATCATTCCCTCGACGAACTCGACGAGGAGTTCGCCCGGCTGCGGAGCGAGGTCGACCTCAGTGCGCTGGACATCAGCAAGGACAACGAAAACGAGGTCACCCCGCCCTTGCTGTTGGCCGGGCTGAAGGCGTGGATCACCGAGGTCGGCAACGACGACCTGAAGTGGCAGGCGGAGTCACTGGCGGACGAGAAAAGGCTGCACGCCGGCTTGCGTCGGCTCCTCAACGACGCACTCGACATCCAGGAGCAGTGGACCTTCCGGGTCATCTCGGGAGCCCACGGTACGACGGTGCTGCACCGGCTGCGCAACGCCCGCGACGCGGCGGGCATCCGGGCCGGTGCCAAGGATCGGCACCTCGTGCTCATCCGGTGGGGCAACCGCGGCTGGACCGGGCCGACCACCCGCAAGGAGTTCACCGCGCTGGAGCAACTGGGAGTGCGGCGTCTCGACATGTCGGACGAGGATCTGCGGACCTTCAGCGCACTCCGGGAAATGCTGGCCACGCCGACCCACCGCCTGATCACCTGGCTGGTGGCGCGCAAGCCGGCCAGCGGCCGGACGCTGCTGCGCCACGTACTGCCCCAGCCCACCCAGACCAGGAGCGGCCATCAGGAAACGCGGCCGCCGCCGGAATCCCCGACAGCCGAACCCCCTGCCGAACCGGCGGGCGAGCAACTCGTGCTCGGGCTCGACGGGGAAATCCGCATCGAGCTGGAGTCGCTGCGCAAGCACGTCATCGTGTTCGCGGGGTCCGGCAGCGGGAAAACCGTGCTGCTGCGCCGGATCGTCGAGGAATGTGCCTTGCGCGGGGTATCGGCGATCGTGCTGGACCCCAACAACGACTTGGCACGCCTGGGCGACGCCTGGCCCGAGCCGCCTGACGACTGGCTGCCCGGGGACGCGGGCAAATCGGCGGAATACCTGGCCAACACCGAGATCGTGGTGTGGACACCCGGCCGTGCGGGAGGACGTCCGCTCAGCTTCCACCCGTTACCCGACTTCGCCGACGTCCGCGAGGACGCCGACGAATTCGCCGCCTCGGTCGAGGCCGCCGTGGCCCGGCTGGTGCCGCACGCCAGGGTCGCCAACGGGACCAAGGGTGCCGTTCGCGGCCGGGCGGTGCTGCGCGAGGCGCTGTCGCACTACGCCCGTTCCGGGAAGCGGGATCTCAACCGGTTCATCGAACTGCTCGCCGAACTGCCGGAGGGGGTGAGCAAACTCAGCACCGGCACCGCGATGGCCGCCGATCTGGCGGAAACCCTGCGGGCGGCCGTGGTCAACGACCCGCTCCTCGGCGGGCCGGGGGAAGCGACAGACCCGGGGGTCTTGCTCACGCCGTCGGCAGGAAGGCGCGCCCGGATCTCGGTGATCAGCTTCATCGGGTTGCCGTCGGAGGAGCAGAGGCAGGGCTTCGTCAGCCAGCTCCAGTGGGAGGTGTTCGCCTGGATCAAACGCCACCCGGCCGTGGACCGGCCACTCGGAGGGCTGTTCGTGATGGACGAAGCGCAGACCATCGCGCCGTCGACGGCGTTGACGGCCAGCACGCACAGCACCATCCTGCTCGCCTCACAGGCGCGCAAGTACGGGCTCGGTCTGGTGCTGGCCACTCAAGCACCGAAGGGCGTGCACAACCAGGTGGTCGGCAATGCCACCACACAGTTCTTCGGCAGACTGAACAGCCCTGCGCAGGTCGCCGCCGCGACCGAGATGGCCAAGGCGAAGAGCAGTTCGGTGGGCGACATCTCGCGGCTGGAACGCGGGCAGTTCTACGCCACCGGTGAGAACTTCGCGTTCCGCCGGATGAGGATGCCGCTGTGCCTGAGCCACCACCCGCCGAGTCCTCTGCGGCTCGAAGAGGTGCTGGACCGGGCCCGCGGGCACCGGTGACCCACGCGAAAGCGCCCCTCACCCGTTTCGGGTGAGGGGCGCTTTTCGCGTGCGGTCAGCGCACCACGGCCGCGACCACGGTGTTGATGCGTTGCCACAGGGCGGCGAACAGGTCTTCCCGGCGGTAGACACGAGGCTCGCCGGTACTGCGGCCGAGCACCGAGAAGTCGTGCAGTTCGAGCACGGCGGTACCGGTTTCGGTGCTGTACACCGGGCGGGCCCAGCCGTTGCTGCACACGCTGCCGGTGTCGGTCTGGTGCCTGCCGACCACGAAGTTCACCGTCTCGTCGCCGCCGATGCCCCCGCGTTGGATGTCCAGCGCGTACACCGTGTCACCGGTCTGCTCGACCCGGACGCTGACGCACGAGTCACCGCGGTGCACCGTGCCGACGAACCCGCTGCGCTCCAGGCCCGGCATCGCCGCGGTGAGCTGGTCGCCAAGGTAGCGGAGGGTGGCTTCCTGCTCGGCGTACCGGCTGAACGTGGCGGGCACGGCTGGTGAGCAGGTGAGCCGCCGGGCGCCGGTCACCACCTCGGCGACCGATGCCTGCTCGGCCCCCGCCGACTCGGCGGCCTCGACCCGGGCGGCCAGCGCCTCGGTGAGCAGGTCGGGCCGCGCGGGGTCGAACCGCAGGTAGCTCACGTGCGGGTGCCGCAGTTCGGCGGGCACGGTGAGCTCGCCGACGAGAACCGGCAGCACGTGCTCGTCCCCGTTCTTGACCGCGCGCAGCATCGCGGCACCGAAATCGTCCACAGTGGAGACGAAGGGCAGGAAGAACCGCACGGGTGCGGTCGGCAGGTCTCCCCGGTCCTTGTGCCCCCACCACTCGTGAGTCTGATCGGGCCCGTGCAGGACCGTCAGCCCGCGTTGCCGGCTCTTCTCGACCACCTCGCCGACCGCGGACCGCGACTGCTCGGTGAATGAAACGGCGACGTCGTAGGCCGCATTTTCCTTCATAACCCACCTTCCTGGTCGTCACCGGCACCACACCGGCGAGTACCGGGCAGACTCCTCCGCCGGTGTCGACCAGAAGTGGACGCGGTGTGGATCCCCGCCTGTTTCCCGTTGACCGCGGCGTGGGGGAAACGTTCACCTCCTTGTTGGCCGTCCGGGCTCTGATGAATCCTCGATATGGGCGCCGGAACAGATCCGGAAAAGCCCGAAATCAATTCACCAATTCCTCGGGAGGATTCGTCATGTCCAAATTCGTGCCCACTTTCGCTGCCGTCATCGCCTCGGCCACGGCCGTGCTGTGCCTGGCCGCGTCCGGTTCCACCAGCGGCTTCGCTCTGCCCTCGGACGAGCCGCCTGCCGCGTCGCCGACCACCTCCGCGCCGAACCCGGACGGAAACCCCTGGCACGACTGAGTTGTCGGTGAAGCGCCTACTCGGTCGCCCGCGATCACCTCGCGGGCGACCGGGTGATTGCGTGGCTTCAGGGCAGGTGCTGTACTCGAAGTCAGTCGGAGCGGGAGGCTTTGGTGACCGGAACATTCGGGGAATTGTTGCGTGAATATCGCATCGCCGCCGGCCTGTCGATGGGGCAGCTGGCCAAGCGCATCCACTACAGCAAGGGATATCTCAGCAAGATCGAAAACGGAGTGAAACCGCCCCACGATTCGATGGCCCGGATCTGCGACGGGGAGCTCGGCGCGGGCGGCGCGCTGCTGGCGGCGGCGCGGTCGGAGCGGAAGAGCGAGGTGACCCTCGACCGCCGCCAGGTGCTGGTGGCCGGCACCGCGCTCGGCATGACGCTCGCGGGCGGGCCGCGGCCGGTGCCGGACGAACGGGTGGTCATCGGGATCCGGACCACCTTCGAGCACCTGCGGCGCCTCGGCATGCAGACCAGCCCGGTGGTGGTGCTGGAATCGCTTACCGCGCAGGTGAAGACACTCGGCGCGCTGGCCGGGGAAAACCCGGAGCCGACCAGGTCGAAACTGTTGCTGCTGGCCGCGCGTATCGCCGAGTACACCGGGTGGATGCAGCAGGAAGCCGGTGACGATCAGCGCGCTCTGTCCTGGACAAGGAAGGCCGCGGAACTCGCCGTCGCGGGCGGGGACCACGAGATCGTCAGCTACGCCTTCGTGCGGGAAGCCGGGCTCGCGCTCTATCGGCACGATCCGATCACCACGATCGAACTGTCGCGCCGGGCCCAGCAAGCGGGGCCGGCCGGTCCGCGCACCCTCGCCCTGGCCGCACGGCGGGAGGCACAGGGCCACGCCCTGGCCGGCGATCGCAGCGAGTACGAACGCGCCCTGGACAGGGCACTGTTTCACTTCGCCGCGGCGGGCACGGACCCGTCGGTGTACCCGGTCCTCGGTTCCACGGCCCCCGACCCGATCGGGCTGGCCCGGGGCTGGTCGTTGTGCGACCTCGGCCGGCCCGGTGAAGCGGCCGAAGTCCTGGACCGGGAGCTGGCCCGGCTGCCGGCGGACTCGCGGCGCACGCGGGCGCGGTTCGGCGTCCGCAGGTCGCTGGCCTACGCCTTGGCGGGCGAGGTGGACGAGAGCTGCCGAACCCTGATCGAAACACTGGAGGAGGCGGCCCACGTGGATTCGGCGACGATCCGGCTCGACCTGCGGGAATTGGCCAGGAACGTGGGCCGGTGGCATAACCACGCCTCGGTCCGCGAGGTCTACCCGGAACTGCGGCGCGCGCTGCACCAGCGAGTCTGAAGCTCAGCCCATCTCGTCGCGGCAGGCGCACGTCAGTTCCGCCCGTTCGGCCCGCACCTGGCCGGCCTCGGGCAGGTCCAGCGCGGTGAACTCCTTTTCGGCCGCCTCCCAGTTCGCGACGGCGTCCCCATGCCTGCCCAGCCGGTGCAGGGTCTGCGCGACACCCCGATCGGCGTGAGCCCGATGTCCCCGGTTCCCTGACGTGGCCGCCAGCTCCAGTGCGGCTTTGTAGAGGCGCAACGCCTCGACGTGGTCGCCCTTGGCCTGCGCTGTCGCCGCGCGGTCGCGGAAGAGCCTGGTGCGGAGGTCCGCGTCGAAGACCCCGGCCGCGATGCCGGCGGCCTTTTCCTGGTAGCGCTCGGCTTCGGGGATCCTGCCCGCCGACCGGTGCACGTTGCCGATGTTGGACAGCGCGTAGGCCATGACGCACTCGTCACCCACTTCGGCGGCGAGCTGGTGCGCCTCCCTGTGGTCGATCAACGCCTCGCTGGCGAAACCGAGGCGCTGCCGGACCGAGCCGAGGTTGTTCAGCACGTGCGCCAGCCCCTGCGTGTGCTGAATTTCACGCAGGATCGGCACCGCGGCGCGATGCTGGCGCAGTGCGACGTCCAGCTCGCCGTGCAGCTCGTTGAGGTAGCCCAGATTGCTCAGCGCGTGTGCCTGTCCGCGCAGATCACCGACTTCTTCGTACTTCTCCAGCGCCACCTCGAAGAGGGTGATCGCTTCCGCGTGCCTGCCGAGTTCCATGGTCGGGATGGCGATGGCGCACAACGTGGTGGCCTCACCCCGGGCGTCGCCCAGCCGCACCCAGCAGGGCAGCGCCCGCCGCGCCAGCTCCAAGGCCTCGGTCAGCTCGCCGCGGCGGTTGTGCACGGTGGCCAGCCTGAGCAGCACGTGTGCCTGACCGACCGTGTTGTCCTTGTCCGCGGTCACCAGCCGCCGGGCCAGTTCCATCGTCTCGGCCCAGTCGTCGAACTGGCTCGTCGTGTGAAAGTAGCGCCAGATGAGCACCGCCAGCCGCCAGGAGTGCTCGGGCAAGTCGTGCGTGGCGGCGTAGCGGATGGCGGCCACCAGGTTGTCCCGCTCGGCGGTGATCCACGCCGCCGCGGCGGCGGTGGTCTCGAAGGTGCGGGCCACCGGCGACTTGCGGGTCACGGCGGGCAGGCGGGCACGCTCGAACGGATAGGCCGTCCCCGCCGCGTCCGCCAGGGTGACCAGATAGAAGTCGAGCAGCCGGAGCACGGCATCGGTGTGCTCGCCGGGCTCGGCCGCGGCGAACTCCTTGAGCGGGTCCAGCATCTGATACCGCTCCGGCGTAAGCTCCTCGACCAGGCACACCTCGTGCAGTTCGTCGAGCACCAGCCGGGTTTGGGTGAGTGCGTTGTCCATCAGCGCCGCGGCACCTGCCACGGTGACGTGCGGCCCCGGTGTGTGCCCGAGCAGGCGGAACATCTCCTGCTGGTGCTCACCCAGCTGCTGGTAGGAAACCCGGACGGCCGCGGCACCCGCGTCGTTACCGGTGTCGGCGTGCCAGGGCCCGCTTTCGGCCAGCAACCGGAGCAGGTGCTCCAGCGGCCACCGGTCGTGACGGCGGAACAACGCGGCGGAGACGCGGATCGGCATCGGCAGGTGACCGCACCGCTTGACCACCTCGGCCACCTCGGGGGCCCGGCCGGTGACCCGCAGCGGCCCGGCCAGCGTGCAGAACAACGCGGCGGCGTCGTCCGGTGGCAGCGGAGCCAGCCGAACCTGCTGCCCGGTGTCCGGCTCGCCCACCCGCCTGCTCGTCACGATCGCGAAGCAGTCCGGGGCCTCCGGGAGCAGGGCGTGGACTTGCTCGGCGGATTTCGCGTTGTCCAGCAGGATCAACGTCCGGGTGCCGTACAACTCGTTCTGGTACATCGTGATCTTGCGCCCCGGCGAGGCGGGGATCTGTTCGGCGGGTACCCCGAGTTCGAGCAGGAGCTGAGTGAGCGCGTCGCCCATGGTCATCGCGGCGACGTTCGGGGTGAACCCGTTCAGCCGTAACAGCAACTGCCCGTCGGGGAATCGTTCCCGTAGCCGGTGCGCGGCTTCCACGGCCAGGCCGGTCTTGCCCACCCCCGGCGCGCCGCTGACCCACACGGCCTTCTCGCCGGTGCCCGCCGCCGTGGCGATCAGAGCGAGTTCGTCTTCGCGGCCGGTGAAACCACCGGGCCGGGACGGCAGAGAACTGGTGGGTTCACCGCGTTCGGCCCGGGCTGCGATGTTGCGCAGTTTCAGTCCCGGCTCGAGATCGAGTTCGGCGAGCGCGTCGCGGGTGCTGTGGAACACCCGGATCGCCTCCACACGATCGCCGTTGGCGAGCAGGGCGCGCATCAGCAACTCGGCGTGGCGCTGACGGTCCGGTTCCTTGCCGACGATGCGACGCAACCGGTCGCGCGCCGATCGGTGGTCGCCGGTGGTCAGTTCCAGTTCGGCGAGATCGCCGACGGTGTCGAAATAGCTGTCGGCCGGCGAGATCACGTCCGTGCCGCCCACCCGGTCGATATCGATGTCCTCGAGGAAGCGTCCGCGCCACAGATCGACCGCGGCGCGGAGCAGCTCGATCTGGCGGCGTGGCTCCTGCTCCTGACGGGCCTGCTCACGCCACCGGTCGAAGCGGTGGAGGTCGAGCTGTTCCGGGGAAACCCGTAGCAGGTAGCCGGTCGCGGTGGTCTCGATCGCGACGTCGTCGGCCGGGGCGAAGGCCTTGCGTAACTTGTTGATATAGCCGCGGATCAGGGTCCGGCGCTCGGGGTTGGCACCCCAGACGATCTCGGTCAGCCGATCGGCGGAAAGCGGTTTGTTGGAGTGCAACAAAAGCACGATGAGTACGAAGCGCTGCTGCTGGTCGCCCAGGGGCACCGGAACGCCGTCGTGCCACGCCTCCAGCGGGCCCAGCATCCGAAAATCCACTCCGCCTCCCTGTTTGCGAGCTTGATGTCCATCACTATGTCGTGCAAGCGCCCATTCGTGTGTCACCGAAAATGGCAAATTTTCGACCTGTCTGTCATCGGGCGCGGACTGATCCACGACATGTCCACTTTTGGTCCACTTACCCGTCGCAAGCTGCCGGTCATCGGAGATCGACGGGGAGGCTTGCGGATGAACACCCATGAAGAACTGGTGCGGGAACTCAAGTCGTTGCGCAAGGGCCGGGGGGTACACGCCGGAAGGATCGGGGAGCGGATCGGCCCGACGCTGCGCGTGCTGTGCGGTGTGACGGAGGACGACGGTCCGGTCACCATCCGGGAGAAGCTCGTGGCGCGGTTGACCGGACTGGCCCAGCAGTTACCAGAGGACATGCGCCTGGTCACGGTGGCCGCCTTCGGGCTCACCGCCGACGTGCGCATGCCGCTGTATCAGGATTGCGTGAGGTGGGCCGCACCCCGGATCGACCGGGACACGCGTACCGTGCGCCGCCGGGTCGACGAGGTCATCGACCAGCTCGCTGAGCTGTTGGTGACCATCCCGCCCCTGCCGGGCGGGGCTTGGCACACCGCGGAACTCACCGTGGTGGTGACGCTGGACCGGCCGCAACACGAGGTGCTGGAGCAGTACCGCGTCGTCGCCGACCACGACGGACTGCACGAACTCGACTTCACCTCGCCGGCTTTGGAACCGCGGGGCCCGCTCGAGGTGGACGTGCTCTATGGGGGCACCCTGCGTGCCGGTGGCACGGCGAGGGGGCGCCTGTCCTTCACCCTGCCCGAACCGCTCGCGAAAGGCGAGACGCACGCCTTCGCCATGAGGTACCGTTTTCCCCGGCCGCGAGTGCTGCGGTCGTACGTGGTGCGTGAACTGGAACAGTCCTGCGAGCTGTTCGATCTGCGCGTGCGTTTCGGAGGACATCGCATTCCGCGCCGGGTGTGGACATTGCGCGATGTCGCCGGTTCGCACGGTGGTCACCAACAACCGGTGGACCGTGCGGGAGAAATACACCAGCGATTCCGGCGGCTTTTGCCGGGCCGCTCCTACGGCGCGCGCTGGGACGGTGATGAAGCGGGGAATGAAATCTACGGACACCACTGTTCGTGTGTGGATCGGAGCGCGCCGGGGGACACCGGTTCCGCCGGAGAGCAGGTCTGGAACGTGAGCTGACCGAGGTGTTCGGCACGAACCACCTCGGTCCGTTCGCGCTGACGAACCCGCGAACTCGAAACCGGCCAACCCTTGAGCGGTCCACATCTTATCCACGTTCAGTACGCGTACTGAGTTCATCCTTCCCGAAGGCGCCGCCACGGTGCCGGAAGGGCGGTAGTGCGATGGACATCGAAAGATCCTTTGTGGACTCAGAGGTGCCCGGGCTGGACGGTCTGGCCGAGTTGACACCGACCTTCTCGGTGTCCGTGTTGCACTGCCACCCCGACGCGAACCCGGAGGCCGCGTTCCGCTCGCTCGTCAATTTCCTCCGGACCACCCTGGAGTCGCGAGGCCGGGCACAATCGGTTCGCTGCCTCGGCGAGGTCGTGCTCGCCGAGTCCGACCGGATCGAAGGAATCGGATCACTGTTGGAGCTGGGCATCGATGGCCTGTACGCGTCCGCTCGTGAGCGTCGCACGATCCCGAGTTGGTCCGGGGAACACCACCAGGTATTCGACGTCGCCAACCAGTTGACGGTCGCGGTGCGCCGTGGAGCTTTTGTGGTGATGCACACGCCGGTGAGCGAAGAGGCGTTGCGCAGGTGGTTGCAGAAGTTCGACAAGCTCTATCGGTACCTGCCGAGCACGATCCTGCGGAGGGCGCTCCAGGGTGACGGGAAGACCGTGTGGCTGCGTGGGGTCCATCGCCGCCGAGCCACCAAGGCCGACAGCAAAACCTTGGGCGGGCTGCGGATCCAGGAGGTACTCGACGATGAGGACGGCAGCTTCGCGTTGAGCGCGGCCGCGATCGACTACGTACCCCTGGACAAATCCGCCGTGGTGCGCGGCCGACTGACCGTCACCCCGGGGAAGTCAAGCCTCTACTGGAAATTCCGGGTCGATCTGCCGACGTTCCTCGCCGCGGCCACCGAAACCGTCGCCCTGTTCGAGAAGTCTCTCGCGGTCGAACCGCCGGAGGAACAGTTCTGGCAACTGGCCGTGCCGGAGACCGAACTGGCCAACGTGTGCGGCGCGTACGACGTCACCATCGCCGAACCGGATGAACTGCCCGACGCGGCAGACCCGGACGGGGAGCTGACGGAACGGGCAGAGTTGTTGCGTAACTCGTTCCTCGGAGTCCGCGGGAACCCGAAGTCCCCGGCGTTCACCGCGGTCGTCGGTTGGGAGGGGGCCGAGGTCGGCTCGCTGTCGATCAAACCGGTCGCCCGGGGAGGCGGCTTCGATCTGGACGTCCGCTTCGCCGGGGCGCCGTCGAACGAGGCGAGGGCGAGGCAGATCCGGGACGCCATCGGTAATGGCGAATTGCTGAGGATCTACTACGAGTCGGGGCACACGTTCGACGAGCACCAGATCAACCTGCGGAACCAGACCGCGCCGCCGTTCGCCAACCTGGAATTCGCCGATTTCGGTGCTCACCAAGTGGACCAGGAAAAGCCCTCGGTGCGCGGCGATCAGGCCATCCACGACGCGATCGGCCTGCTCGACGACTACTCGTTGTTCGCTTGGGTCCAAGCGACCTACACCGCCGGATGGCTCGTCTGTGACGATGGCGCGGGGGAGGTCGCCGACTTCCTGCACCTCGTCGACGGCACGTTGACCGCCATCCACGTCAAGGGCGCGATAAGCACCTCGCCGATCCGAAACGTCGCGGTGACGGCGTACCAGGAAGTCGTGGCGCAAGCCGTGAAGAACCTGCGCTTGCTGGACAACAAGGCGCTCGTCGAACGCTTCACCGCCCCGCGGATCGCACGCCCGGCGGCCTGGCTCGACGGCATCCGGCACACGGAACTCTCGGGGTTCGTGACCGCACTACGGGCGCGCACCACCCTGAACAAGACCCGGGTGGTGATCGTGCAACCACACCTGCTGCGCCACGTGCACGATGCGGCACGAAAAGCGGCCGAAGAAGGCAAGCCGACCCGCGACTCGCGCAGCCTGGCACTGCTGGACGGCCTGCTCCGAAGCGCGCGGAGGAGCGTCATCTCGTACTGGGACGACCTGACCGTCATCGGCAGCGAGTGACCACGGCCTGTGACACCACGACCTCACCGCGAGGGAAAGCATGCCCGGCGATGAGAAAGGAGGCCGGAGCCGAGGTAAGAGGGCCAAGAATAAAGGGGTGACGGTTACGGCCTCATTCGGTCCGCTCACGATCAAAGCCCACCTGCAAGATCCTCATTGCGGAGAAATCCTGCAGGTGGGCTTCGATTCGGAACTGTGCGCCATCAGGGACTCGAACCCCGAACCCGCTGGTTAAGAGTCGGCACCTGGGCGTGTCGGACGATGCCGAGTGATGTCGAGCAAGACCATTTCGTCTGGTCTCGGTGCGTCCGTGGTGTCGTGGTGTGTCGCCTGGTGTCGGACTGTTTCAGACCTCTCGGGCACGTCTCGGGCTCGCGGGTACCGAATCCTGTCACTTAATCAACCTCAATCGCGACCGCCGGACCGCAATCTGCCCGGCAGGTCGTGCTCGACCAGCTGCTGGACTGGGTACTGGCGTGACCCTGCGAACCTGGTTTGGCTGACCGGGCTGGACGCCGTCCGCCTGGTGGCCGGCTCAACGCGACCCGGTGGGGTCGGGGCACGGCTTACCTCTGCTGCACGGCGAGCCACCCGCTACTTACCTAGCTCGGCGGCGAATGGCGAAGGTGGCTGACCTGCTCCTCGATGAGCAGGTGATGAGCGTCGCCACGTCGCGCAAGCCGTTGGCTATGCGGACGCGTTCGGGTTCAGCGGCGCGTTCAGACGGGTGCGGGGTGCTAGCCCGCGGGGATGCCGGCAAGCGCCGTAGCCGCGATCAGCGACCACTCGATGACCCAGATGATTGGGTCCGCAAGAAGATCGTGGAGCCACTTTCGCATGAAGGCCCCGTTGTTCCGATTCTGGTCAACAACGCGAGGCTGGAAGTAGAGCGCCTGCCCGCTGATCTGACAGGACCTGTCGATCTCCAGTACCTCGACATACGAACTCTACGACAACAGTATGACATCGTCGGCTTGGCTGCTCATCTCGTACGAGGCATCCCGAGCCTGCGGAGCTTGCTGTCTTTGGTCTGAGTCCGTGGGGAGGCGAACGTCGCCGCCCTGCAGGGCGGCATCGGGCTGGCAACGCAAGCTGGAGTGCAGCTCTCCATCGATGCGAACAGGACGGCACCTTCGACCGCGTGACCGTCCGCCACCCGGTCACGAAAGTGTCTGACCGTCAATTGCGTCAAGATCCCCAGCTGTTCCACGACATGATGCGAGCGACTGGGGATGCGCGACAAGGGCGAGGCTGAACTGGCCGTACAACGACGGACTTGTCTTCGTGACGGCCGTCGGCATGCTGATAACGCGACGGTTGCGAAGGTGCTCACTTGTGGGCGGTTGGCTGCAAGGTGCGCCAGGTGTCACGGAGTAACGTTGACGCGTGAAACGCGACTCATCTGGAAGGATAGGTTGCGAGTGGTCAGGATGACCTGTCACGGCGGCGACCTTCCGAAGGATGCCGACGAGATCGGAGGAGTCCCAGTTGATGTCTGCGCGGAGCTACCTTCTCGAACTTGAATATACCCGCTGGCGGTATGAGGAGTACATGTGAACTGCCCGCTGGACTGGCCGACTCCGCGGGCAGTCAAGGGCGCGCCCGCCGGGCGCGACTTGGAGAGCTGTCAGCTCGGTCCAGTGTTGGTCTCGTCGACCTGGCTACGATCAGGATTTGCGGCTGAGTCGGGCGATCCGAAACTCGGAGGGGTAGCAATTGATCAGCATTCTCACGCAGCCATCTATTCTGATTTCACTCCTCGCGTTGATAGTCGCGATTGTTGCAGCAGTACTTGCCTATCCACCTTTTAGGTCTGCTCGTCATCAGAAGAAGATGGCACGTTTTCGCGAGATCAGGAATCACCTTGTAGCAAATCGGGCATCATTGGCGCTCTCTGCTGCCGAGCTGTATCGGCGTTCGGAATTCATTTCTGGCAGCAACTGTCTGACTCGTGATGAATGGGTTCTTGGCCATCCCGTCAGTCTTGATAGTGTGTTGGTCTCGTACAGTCCTGAGCCGCGACATGTTGTGATCTCTGGTGAATCCCAATGTATTAGGAGACTGCTTCCGGTGTCGCGAAGAAAGGCTGGGCTGCGGACCTACTCAGACTTCGTCGGAGCTGATGCATCCATCAGGCCCGGGCTCTTCTGGAACGGACCTAGCTACGACCTTCGATCGTTGCGGCGAACAGGCTCCAAGGTGACCATTGAATTGGGGCCCACGCACTACTTCGATACCTTTGACGTGTGCGAGGCCCTTGCGCATGAGTTCGCCGCCGGGCGCCAGCGGGAAAGAGCTTCACTGAGAAAGCGCGTCGGCGATCCCACGGATTTGAGCGCGCGCATCGCAGTGCCAGCCCTAGCTTGGCTTATGGTTATACGTGAGAACGACGGATGCATGAGTTTCCTACTTCACGCGCGTGACGGAAATGCCGTTGCTTCGGATGGGCAGCTGATGCAGGTATTCGGAGGGCAACTGCAGCCCTCTAGTCGGCACGCGCTGGACGCGAGGAGCGAGGCCACCCTCTGGAAGAGCTTCGTACGTGAGTTCGCCGAGGAATTACTTGGCTTTGCTGAAGCGAGCGGGGAAGGAGGCGGCGCCATATCGTACTCGACTCCGCCGTTCACGCAATTAGCGGAGCTGCGTGACTCCGGGCGCCTTAGGGTCGCACTGCTCGGCCTTGGAATCGATCCATTGTCAGCCTGGCCAACGCTGCTGTGTATTTCCATTATTGACCGGAGGGCTTTTGGTGAAATCTTGCCCGATATTGTGCGCAAAAATGATGAGGGGATTATCGTAGGTAGCAGAAGGGAAGGTGAGCGCCTGTTCGGTTTTGCCTTCGAGGAGGACGTAATTGGCAGCCTGTGTCAAGATGTCGCCGTCGGCGCAGTAACTGTAGCTTGTCTTCGTCTCGCTTGGCAGCATCGCGACTGGCTCAACGAGTAGTTCAGTTGACATTGCAGGAGGTTTGGTGGAGCGTAGTGAGCTTCTTCTTCGATGTGGCGAGACCGGTCACGGTAATTACCGGACGGACCTCTCGCCCGAAACTGCTAGGTGGAGCTGGTCAGGCTTGAAGATTCTGGTACTGCCTGCAGGTGCGGTGGAGGAGACATCAAGTGGTCCCGACGAGGTGATTGTCCTTCCGCTCGCAGGCTCCTGCGAGGTGGTCATATCTGAAACAAAGTACCTGCTACGAGGTCGCGACAGTGTATTCACGGCCCTATCTGACTTCCTTTACATCCCTCGCAATGCCAGTTTCTCTGTTTCGTCGAAGCTTGGAGGAAGATTTGCGCTCGCAACGGCGCGAGCGTCGACCGATCGGACAGTGTCGTACTGGCCGGTAAGGGCGGTGAACAGTGAGCTGCGTGGTGGTGGGTCGAACTCTAGGCAGGTCAACAATTATTCGATCGGCAACGAACTCGAGACGGATCATCTGCTCGTGTGCGAGGTTCTTACTCCGGGTGGCTGTTGGTCGTCGTACCCGCCCCACAAACATGACGAGCATAGCATGACCGAACGCGAGCTTGAGGAAATCTATTACTTTGAGATCGGCGAGGGTCCTGCGTCCGTCAGTCGTGGTTTTGGGACGTTCACAACCTACGGAACGCCAAGTCGACCCCTATTGGTCCAGGAGTGCGTATTTGATGGGGATATTGCACTAGTTCCACACGGTTATCACGGCCCGTGTGCGGCTGCTCCCGGTTACGACATGTACTATCTCAACGTCATGGCCGGGCCAGCCGAAGATCGGTCCTGGAAGGTCAGCTTCGATCCAGACCATGACTGGGTTCGTGATTCGATGGCTAAAATCCCCCTGGACCCGCGACTACCGATGACGCAGTTGTCAGACGAATAGTTCAGCGCTGCCGGTGAGGAGAAATGCGTTGCCGACCGACCCAGCCGACCGTCCAGCCGTACTTGTGTTGGACCCTCTCGAGGAAGATGCACTCGCACGGCTGTCCGGAAGATTCGACGTGACCGTGCGGGTAAAACCTTCGACGGCCGAGCTGCTTTCCCTGGTCCGTACGGTCAGCGTCATCGTCTTGCGCAGTGGTGTGCAGCTGTCGGACGAGGTGTTCGCGGCAGCTCCTCGGTTGCGTGTGGTAGCGCGGGCTGGAGCCGGCGTGGACAATATTGACATCGCTGCCGCGCGCCGCCGCAATGTTGTGGTCTTCAATGTGCCTGGGGGTTCCGCTGGAGCGGTCGCCGAGCTTGCCTTCGGCCTGCTGCTTGCGGTAATGCGGCGGATCACGTTGGCAGACCGACAGATCAGGGCCGGTGTGTGGGACAAGCCGGCGTTGGTCGGCAGTGAGCTGTCCGGTAAGACACTTGGTGTGGTGGGATTCGGAAACATCGGTTCCCGAATAGGGCGAATTGCCGCAGGATTCTCGCTGCGTATGCTGACCACGGTAGAACGGCCATCCGCTGCGCGGGTGGCCGCATTGGCAGCCGACGCGGCCGTGCTGACCGATCTGCACACACTGTTGCGCGAATCGGACGCCGTTTGCGTGGCTGTCCCGCTGACTGAAGCGACCCGCGGACTGATCGGCTCGGCCGAGCTGACAGCCATGAGGTCGACAGCGTTTCTGGTGAACGTTTCTCGCAGTGGAGTGGTGAACGAGACCGCGCTGCTGTCCGCATTGCGAGACGGCGGGATTGCCGGAGCTGGATTGGACGTGCACAACGAGGAATGCGGCAACAGCCCCTTCGCTCATCTTGATAATGTTGTCCTTACACCTCACATCGGAGCCATGTCCTCGGACGCGCAGCGGGCGATCGGAGCGACGGTGGTGGAGTCGGTGACAGCGGCGCTCGCCGGCGCTCCGGTGGCGAACCGGCTCTGCTGATTCGCGCCGTCGTCACGGGCATGGCAGCTCAAGACGCTGCTCGCTAAGGACAGTCCTGGTTGGGTTGCGGTGCGATGGCTCGAACAGGATTGTCGATTTTGCGCCAGTCAGCATTGCGCTGCAGTGAGAACACCTCTGACATGGACGCAATGTCGCCCTCGAGCGACTGGGAGCTGCCTTCCTTGAGGATCGAGCGGAAGGCGCTTCGTAATGCGGTGATGGTCGCGCGGAGCCCTTGATTTGCATAGATCACCACTGAGACACCCGCCGCTCGCACTTTGTCTATATGCCAGTTCGGATAGGTGGTCGGTACGACGACAACAGGTCGGCGTCCTCGCCAGCCGTGAAGGAACTCCATCACTTCGACCTCGGTCCGGGCCTTGGAGTGGATGAGCACTGCGTCAGCGCCGGCGTCGACGTAGGTGTGGGCCCGGGTTAGAGCCTCGGCCACCGACAGCCCACTGATCAGCGCCTCGGTACGGGCGATCACCAAGAAGTCGTCACCGTCTTGGGTGGCTTTGGCGACCTCGATCTTGTGGGCAAATTCGACGGCATCCATGAGCGGCTGATCATCCACGGCAAAGCTATTGGCCTTCGGGAACAGCTTGTCTTCTAGACAGACCGCGGAGATCCCCGCCGCCTGGTACTGGTGCACCATGTGTGCAACGTTGAGCGCGTTGCCGTAGCCAGTCTCACAATCAGCCACCACCGGAACGCGAAGCGCCTTCTGCATGTCCGCTGCTACCGCAAGGAGCTCGGTCATCGTCAGCAAGCTGAAGTCGGGCAGACAGCGACCGGCCGAGATCTCCAGGCTCGAGGACCAGATGGCGTCGAACCCGCTCTCTTGGGCGAGAACGGCGCCCAGCGCGTCGTGCGCCCCCGCGACCCTGACGATGCCATCGCGGTTCAGGACAGTACGGAACGAGGGATATTGTTGTCTCTTCATGCTTTACTCCGTATGCTAGCCGATCTTCTCCGGCGAGGCGTGTACCCAAGATGAAGTCACGATCGCCGCTGGGGTCGAGCTGAGACGTCACCCGGCCCAAGGGCCGGCGAAGCATGAAGCGCCGACTGTCGATTGACGGCCACGTTACGCGGAGATGGTTCACTGCACCTCCGTTGCGCTTCCGTCGGACGGGCTGTGCTCCAGCGGCGGCGCCAGCAGAAGTTGGGAAGGAGTGGGCAATCGAGCAGGTGTGAATGCGCCGCGATACGAGTGCAACTCCCGCCAAGTGATCCCTCCGGCCTTTCCGTCCGACCAGTCGATCCTGCGTGACATCGCAGCGCCATCGATGGGCACTGCGGTATCGTCAAGTCACCCATGAGATCCGATGGAAGCACACGAGGAACGCCGTGGCGAGAGCGCGAACGAACCAGAACCGGAGATTGCCCGGCCACAAGCCACTCGTGATCCCCTTAGTTCTGCGATGCGCATGCCAAACCGTCAGCGTCGTGAAAGCCGCTCATGAGCACCGACCGGCCCGGCCTTCGAGATATCGCCACCTCTACTCGCCACCGGCGCAGGAGCTCGTGGTGAAGCGCGTTGTGAAGTGCCCAAATGTCTCTTTCTCGGCTGACGGGGCGGTCCCATGAGTCCCTCCAGCCGGATCGACGTCGCGGTGATAGGTGCGACCGGGTACACCGGGCGGGAGCTGTGCCGGCTACTGCTCGGACATCCCGCAGTGCGCGCTATAACCCCAACGGCGCGTAATGCCACGGATTTTGCGTTGGTGCACCCCAACTTGAGTGGTTGTGGACTTGACTTTGTTACGCCCGACGACGTAGAGGCACGCGCCGACGACTTCGACATCGTCTTCTTCTGCACGCCCTCCGGGGAGGCGATGCGGCGGGCTGGCCACTTCCGTGCGGCGGGAGTCCGGATAGTGGACCTGAGTGCCGACTTCCGCTTCGCCGACCCTCAAGTTTACCGTCGGGTCCACGGGATCGAGCACGTCGCTCCAGAACTGCTGGCCGAGGCGCGCTACGGGGTCACCGAGCTACACCGCGCGGACATCGCTGGTTCGGGACTGGTAGCCAACCCCGGTTGCTACGCCATGGCCGCGATCCTCGGCCTGGCGCCGTTGTTGTGCACCGGGATGGCCGACCTGACAACTCCGATCGCCCTCCACGCAGTCAACGGCACTACCGGGGCCGGCAGCTCGCCACAGCGGGCGCTGCTACACGCCGAGATGGCGGGGGCGGTCATGGCCTATGGCCTCGACGGACACCGTCACGGACCCGAACTCGAGGTGCACCTGGAGCCGCTCGCCGGGGCTCCCGTGACAGTTGACCTGAACACTGCGCACGGTAGTTTCGCTCGGGGCATACACCTACAGGCTAACGTGTTCTGCCCTGACGAACTTACTCGAAACGACCTTCTCGACCTTTACGTGGATCAGTACGGCCAGGGGCACGACAAAGAGTTTTTCGTGCTTGTGAACACCGTTGAGCGAACCGGCGCCCTGAATGAGAAGCGCTACGAAATCTACCCGAGCCTGCGCGGGGTAGTTGGTTCGAACTTCTGTCACATCGGGGTCGACCGCGATGCCCGAGGTACCGTGAAAGTCGTTTCTGTTATCGACAATTTGGTCAAGGGTGCTGCTGGCTCGGCCGTCCAGAACATGAACGTAATGCTCGGTTTCGATGAGGGCCTTGGTTTACGAGCCTACGCCCTGTGACGAAACTCTTTACCGATCTGCCATCGCTACTTAACTAAACTGGGTGGGACTTGTCGACCGCTCCTGGTTGATTGACGCACCGATTCCCACTTGGTTGCGATGGGCGCTTCGGCGGTTCTGGGTTGGAGCGATTTGGGAATATTTGCCGTTTTCGGATCACGCGATGCGTCGCGTCGAGTATCTGTCCTTCACGTACATGTTGAAGTATTGGCCGTGGCTTGCCGTGTTCAGCAGGGCGGTCGCGGTCGCTTCTGGTACGCCGCGGTACTGGTAAACCCTGCCGTTGTGGAACTCGATCTCGAGAGTGCGTGTCTGCGGGTCGTAACCGATCGAGGTGATGTTCGTCGAGACGACGGGCTGTCTGGTCATGGGGCACTCCGAGGCGTGCGTGGGGCGAAATTGTCGGTGGTGGGGGTAGAACTGTGGTGACCGCTCGGGAGGGCAGATGACCAGGCAAGATGGTGCGGGTATCCCGGCAGGAACTACTCCGAACGGGTGTAGATGGTGTGGTGCTCCTGAGCGAGGGCACTATCGCCGGTGGAAGCCCTCGGTCGGTTGGCATCAGTGGGCACCGCCGACCGATGAACAGCGGAAGGCGCGCATGCTCGCCCGGCGGAGTCCGACAGATCCAGGCCGCGGTGGTTTGTCGTCAGCGGCCCGCCGCGTCGCGTAGTTCGCTGAAGAGCATGCGCAGTCTAGCGGGGATGTCGTCTGGGCTGTCGAGGGGCAGGGCCGGCGTGTCCGGCATCACCAGATACACCAGCAGAGCGGCAGCCATCAACACGATGACTCCCCGCACACGACCCACCACAGGCCCTCCGCCCTCAGCTTCCTGAACCAGGAAACCCTTCGTCACCGCGAGCATCCCACACCACGACACAGGGGTGACGACAAGCGACCGGAGATCACGATCGGCAACCAGCCGGGCGCGAATCACCACAGTGGACAATGACCTTCTGCAACCCGCGTGGAGCGTGGGTTGCCTCGCGACCCACGTCATGCATAATCGAACCTATGTTCGATAGCTCCACCTCGGGCGGTCCGCCGGGAGAGAAGACCTTCCGGGGGTGCCGGCCTCCTCGGAAGGTTCGTGCCCGGAACCCGGACACCCGGGTGGCGCCGGCCGACTCCACCGCGGCGCAGCGGATCGACATCACGGCTCAAGGCCGAGACCAAGGACATAGCCGGCGGAGACAAGGACAAGGCCGCCGAGACCGAAGAGGTCGAGACTAAGCAGC
This sequence comes from Amycolatopsis sp. NPDC089917, assembly GCF_040684635.1. Lineage (NCBI taxonomy): Bacteria > Bacillati > Actinomycetota > Actinomycetes > Pseudonocardiales > Pseudonocardiaceae > Amycolatopsis > Amycolatopsis sp. NPDC089917. The sequence continues at coordinate 65,629 of NZ_JBFBGL010000022.1, forward strand.
TGCCGCAGACCACCACGCCCGCGCCTGCCGCTCCCGCCCCGTTCCATAAGTTCGACGACACTGACCTAGTGGCGCTGCGTGTCCTGTCAGCTGTGAGGTCGATGCTCGGTGATGATGTCGGCGTGATCCGCGACGACAACGTTCCCGCTCATCCAGTGCGCCCGGCAGGGTGGAGCCGGGATCTGCTGGACAACGCGCCGTACGGTGTCCTGGTGATGCGGCGGCGTGGTGAGCCGAAGCCTGGCGAACCGGCCGACTTCCTGTGCGTGTACGCCAACGAAGCGGTCGCCTTGCACACCGGCATGACCGATCCCGCCGGAGACACTGTCGGCGAACGTCTCAGCCGCGACCAGGCGGTGAGCTGGAACGCGGTTTACGAAGAGGTGTGGCGAACCGGGATCACCACCCGTCGTGTGCAGAGCCTGGAGCAGACCGACCGTCAGCTGGAAATCGCGGCGTTCGCGCTCGAGTCCACCGGCACCGATCTGGTCGATGGGGGTGGCCCGGAACGTCTGGTCGCCATGATGCTCACCGATGTCACCCCCCGCACGCGACGAGACCTCGACCGGGATCGTGACCAACGCCGCACCGCCGCGATCGCCCTGGCTTTGCAGCACGCCATGCTCGGCCCCACCCACTCCCTGCCCGACAATATCGCCGTGCGATACCGCCCCGCACACGACGAAACGTCTCCACTCACCGACATCGACCCCGTGCTCCTGGTCGGCGGAGATTTCCACGACGTCGTACCACTACCGGGAGACCGCTGCGCCCTCGTGGTCGGAGACGTCGTAGGCAAAGGCCTCCACGCGGCCACCGTCATGGGACAGATCCGCAGCGCCGCCCGCGCCCTGCTCCTGGAAAACCGCGGACCGGCCCACACTCTCACCGCACTGGACAGATTCGCCACCGAACTCACCGGCGCGTTATGCACCACCATGTTCTGCGCGATCGTGCATCTGCGCACCGGGCACCTCGACTACGCCTCCGCCGGGCACCCGCCCCCGCTTCTCAGCACCTCACCCGGCCAGGACCACAGCCGTCTCAGCGATGCCCTCAGCCCGCCACTGGGAGTGCCCTCCAAACACGGACGCGATCAGACCAGCCTGCTACTGACCGACGACACACTCCTGCTGCTCTACACCGACGGGCTGGTCGAGGCCCGCGGCCACCTCATCGACGACGGCATCAACCGCATCGGCACCACACTCACCGCCAACCACGACGAGGATCTCGACGCGATCGCCGACTCACTGCTGGCCGCTCGAGCCGACCCTGACCTGCCCGACGACACCGCCCTGTTGCTCTACCGCCACCGGCACTGACGACAGACACCGATTCGCACCCGGCTTCAACACACAACCAGGAACTGCAGCAATACAGGCGGCTTCGGCGAATCGCCCCGTCTCATCTGACTGGTGAGCAGGTCGGCTATCCGCAAATCGCCTCGACCGGCTGACCGGTGTGCGGCGCCGCCGTCACGCTCACGAACGATCGGATCACCCGTCCTCGCTGGTGGAATCTGCCCGTGCCGGTGATGCGCCGTGTCACGGCTCGTCAGCCGAATTTGTGGCTGGCCACGTTGTTCCTCAGCGCCGGTTTCAGGTTGCGATATGCGCCGGGTGCGAACACTTCGAAATCACCCTTGTAATCGCTGTTGTAGTACACGGTCACCGGCCTGCTGGATTTGTTCGTTGCTGATTTCGACTTGTTCTTCATGCATTGGCCGGCGCCGGCGCCGGGTCCTATGAACTCGTAGCACCTCGGCTGTGACGTGCCGTAATTGCGGACGGAGCTGGTGAAGTCCGAATCCGCACCCGAGAAGTTCAGGTTGTAGTTCAAGCAGAACTCGCCGGTCCGGCATAGCCCATCCCGCGCCGCCGGCGCGGCACCAGCGACGCTGGTCAAGCCCATGACCATCACCACGCAGCCCACCAGCACCGTTGTCGTTCTGGCCGCGCGCTGAATATATTTCGGCATACGATCCTCCTTGACCGAGATTACTTTCTGCGCCGACGACGCTCCCCTGTCAAATCGGGTGAGTAGAGCGTGTCACAGTCCATCACGGTAGGCCGTTCTCGCCGTATTCCGCACGACCTCGCGTAGGTTTATCGCTCTCGTGGGGGACACCCTCCACTCGAACGTCCCAGAGGCATCCGCCCGAGCTGAATGCGCACGATCACGACCACCGTCCACCGTGACGCTCGTTCCTTCGCTGAGACGCCGAAATGCATACTCCGGCCATGCCGTACCCGCTCGCAACTTGCCTGAATGCGAATCGTTGGTCGCCCGGCCCGCGAGGTATCTCAATGGGCACCGAGGACGAAACCTGGACTTGGCCGGAACCGGTCCCGCAGACCAGCGACGTGACCCGCTGCAGAGTCGAGACGGTCAAGCATTGCCCGTGCCTCTGGCTTGTTCGGGGCATCGCCGGCACGTGTGACTTCCACGTCGGCTACAAGCGCGGGCTTCCTGTTCTTGTCCGCGGTAAGAGGTTTCTCGGGCTTCCGACCTTCATGTGGCCGCGCGACACCTTCGACCGAAGCGCCCTGTCAGAGCCACAGCCCGAATGCGGCTGTCCGCGGCACGGCAGCGATGTCTTCGAGGGCGGAACGGCCGGCTTACGACTGGGTGATGATGTCCATCGCCGGGGCGGGTATGTTCGCAGCGATCGCAGCGTTCGTCAGAGATCTGATCGCCGGCTGAGGTGATCGGCTCACCGCGACGGCTGACGCGATGTCCACCCGGCATCGTCAGGTTTCTGGGAACGCCAGCCTCGAACTCCCCGGGCGGGTACCGGTGAGAGTGGACAGGAGTGCTTGGCCACGTCTGGTCTACTGCTTTTGGGCGACGCCTGCCCATACCGCCGCTTCGCTCGGTGTGCGGAACGAGAGTGGCTGCGATGTCGGGACGGCTTCTTCCGGATGCCAGTCAGGTGTCCATGTCCAGCCCGGTTCGATGAGTTCGAAATCCGCGACGAGCTGGGCGATCTGGTCGCGAGTCCGCCAGATGACGTTGCTGCTGCTCGATTCGTCGTACATTTGCTTCAGTTCAACGAGGTGCTCGCTGATATCATCGGGCACTCCCTCATCGGTGACGTGCGATATCGCGAGATAGGAGCCTTGTGGCAGCAGATCCCTTAACCGTGCGACTGCTTCAGGGCCGATATCGTTGCCGTCGGCGTCCGGTTGATGAACATGTAATACCGCGATGAGCAACAATGCAACTGGTTCGTCCGGATCAAGTAGTTCGGTGTCGACCGCTTGCTGCCACAGGTCTCCGGGGTTGCGGAGATCGGCCTCGATGACGACCTGCCGTGTCGCGTCGCCCTCGCGATTGAGGAGCATGTTGGCGTGTGCGACGGCGACGGGGTCGTTGTCGACATAGACGACGCGGACATCGGGTACCGCCCCGGCGTCACGCCGGGCGTCGTCAGCCACCTGGTGGGTATTACCGGCCGTAGGAACACCCGCCCCGATGTCGAGGAACTGCCGGACTCCACGTCTGGTCAAATGCCTGACAACACGGTTCAGGAATTGACGGTTCGCGAGGGCGATATCCCTCAAAAGTGGAAACTTGGACAAGACTCGATCGCCGAAATCGCGGTCTACCGCCCAGTTGGCGGTACCTCCGAGGTAGTAGTCGTAAACCCGGGCGACGCTCGGGCGGTCCAGATCGACCCCTTCTGGTGGAACCGGATCAGACTGCTTCTCGGACACTGGCCGAGCCTCCCCGTTCTAGCCTTCTGGAATAGTCTTAATGCTAGCGAATACATGGTGTGCTCCGCATCAGAGCCTGGCATTGTTGGTCAGCCGTTACCGTCAGTGCCGGATCACCAGTAGCTGGCTTCGTCGAGCATTTTCAGCAAGGCGGCACGGGTCTCGTCGACGCCGAGGGCGTGTTCGAACACTGTGTTCCACAGGGAGATGTGTTCCTTCACCTGTTGCTTGCCGGTGTATATCCGGCTGCGCCCTCCGGCGTATTCGTGGTAGACGGCGTCCTGCTCGTCAGTGGCTCGCTTATCGAATTCCAGGATGGTCAGGTCGTGAGGCGTGATGGCCAGTGGCGCCTCCCAGGGGAGGAGGTGCACGAACAGATGACGATGGTAGGTCGCCATCATCGTGAGCAGGTGCTGGATCTGATCTCGCGCCAGGTCAGCCGACCGGCCACCGGGGAGGCGGTAGAGCGACGACGGGCTGAAGATCGCCCGGTAGTGCGGCGGTCGCTCGATCTGGAAGAGCTCTTCCCTCTCCTGGCGACTGTCGAGTACCGCTGTCGTGTCGTGCAGTGCGTCGGCAAGTGCGTACTGCTTCAACGTGTACCGCTCGCTCTGGAACAGGTTCGGCAGACGCTCGGCGTGGTACGAGAAGACCCTGCTGGCCCTGCGTTCCAGGTCCAGCAGTTTCACATAGTCACGGTTGGCGGGTGCCCCGGCGCGGGGACCGCCACCCCGTGCTTGCATTGCCAGTAAACGGATCTCCTCGGCCTCGACGCCGGACAGCTCGTACAGGAGCAGCATGCGCTCGAGGTCGGTAGTGCCGATCGCCACCCTGTCGTTCTCGATCTTGTTGATCTTCGACTGTGTGCAGCGCATCGCCGCCGCGGCCTGACTCTGGGGCCAGCCCTTGGCGAGACGGGCCTCCTTCAGTTTCGCGCCGAGCTGAACGCGCCGCGTGTTGGCGTCATGTGGCACGCCCTTCTCCCCGCCTCACCTCTCGAAGGAACTCTCGCCCCGCGAGAGCTACCCAAAATCATGGTTGGGAAAGTCGTCGTCCAACGATCGGGTCACGGGGACCGTGTGACCGGAGTAGGCGCGACTGTCCGTGACAACCAGCTTAGCGCATGAGATGTGTCAGGAACGCCTTCCATGCGTTTCCGTCAAACTGGAGCGTTTTCCTCGCGGCGTCCTTCGAGTCCCGGACGTGAACGCCGGACTCGACGATTCGCACCTCCACGCAGTTGTTGTTCGGTGTCGTGTAGCTCGACCGGAACCATTGGGCTTCGCCGTCGCCGCCGCGTTCGTGCTCCCGAGACTTGGTACTCATGATCGAATCAGCCTCCCCCGAGTCTGAGTGTCGTGATTAGTCGCGGTTCCCGACTATTCCCGCGTGCTCCCCAGTAGATCACGTGTCTAGGCATCTTCGCTGGTAGAAGCGTCTCCTGGTCCTCCCGTCGAGTGCCCGGGCAGACTCTTCGCGGGTGTGACCTGTGTCCGCCGACTAATCGCCGGATCGGCCAAGTGAGTTAGCATGCGCCGCCAGGACAGAGCAATGTGTCCGTCGTCAGGTCACGATGGGTCGTGAGCACGAGGATATGCTCGACCAAAAAGAGTGAAAGCAGTGGCATTCGGGTAATATGAAGGCGATAGTAATCGTGAATTTATGTCATCCTATTCGTTGCGCCTATCGGCGTTGACCGTTCGTCGTCAAATAGCCGCCGTTCGGCGCAGCCGATCGTGAAGTGCCGCCACCGCGAGGTGCCCCGGGCAAACTGACTAACGGGTCGGAACACCGCGCTAGCCGAGGTCGTGCATTTCCCTGGCGAACAGGCCTCAAATAGTGCGGCTCCCTGCTGACGACAGGGAGCCGACTTGTGCTGAATCCACCACCTAGGAAGAGGAGATCCAGCGTGCCCACTATAGATGGCGCGTCGCCGACTAATCCAGACGAGACACCCCGCGCGTCTTCCCCGCAGCGGCCTCGTATCACCCTCGTCATCCACGGCTCACCGACCGGTCAACGCCCTGCCCCCGGATCCTCCGCCGCCCACAGTGCTGCCACGACTCCGGCCGACAGCCCCGCCGGCGTGGCGAAACGCACGCAGGCCGAACGGGGAGGCCGAGGAGGTCGTCATGAACTGGTCGACAGAACGTGGTGCGGTCGTGTGACGCGGCTGATGGAGCCGTGGCCTGCTGGCCTCCGCCTGGCGGTCCTGGTAGCTATCGCGCTGACCGGTACGGCCGCGATAGCGGCCGTGCTCGGAATCGCGAGCCAACTGGTGCTGATCAGCCTGGGCCTGGTCGAACGACACAAACGTCGAAACCGTGCGACCATTCGCCACGAGGAAACGCCAGAGAGCCCGGCGACCAGCAGGTAGCGGTTATCGTGGCGGCGGCCGCGGAGGCTGGTTCTCGAGGCCGCCGCCATCGCCGTATTCCCGCGCGAGTGCTCGCGCCCGATGTCCGGTTCCGGTGAGCGCACTTCCGGCGTACCACCGGCAGGCCCATGTCGCGCAGCTCCCCGGCCAGGTCGCGATGAGTGGGCAGCTGGGGTGCCTGATCGGCGGATCGGGTCGCACCAGCTGTTCGACAACCTGTTCGCTACGGTGACCAGCTCCCGACGCGACGTCGGATCGCTGCGGCGAGCGGGACCCCGGCGAAGGGGAGTTCAGGCTCGGGGTTGTGGGTTTGGTTCAGGTCATGAGGCCGCGGCGGAAGCCGTGGGCGACGGCCTGGGCGCGATCGCGGACTCCGAGTTTTCCGAACAGGCGTCGGGCGTGGGTTTTGACGGTGTCTTCGGCCAGGTACAGCTCCCGGCCGATCTCCCCGTTGCTTTTGCCCTGACTCATTCCGTGCAGCACCTGCATCTCACGCTTGGTCAGCTCGACTCCAGGCGTCGAGGGTTCTCGGGGAACGGGAAACGTGACGTCGGCCAGGGTGCTGGCGAGCGCGGCGATGACCGCGGGACGGGAGGCGTCCCAGCGCAGATAACCGCGGGCGCCTCCGGCGATAGCTGCCGCGATGGTGGACGCGTCGTCCGGTGCGCCGAACACGATGACGTTCGCTCGCGGGTTGACAGCGAGGAGCCCTCGCGTTGCGTCGACACCGCCAGAGGTCGCCCGCTGAGTGCCGATCAACACCATGTCGGCAGGTTCACGGGCATAGCGGATCTGCAGTTCGTCGCCGCGTGCGACGCAATCGATGTGACTGACACCCGGGACGGCGGACATCACCCGAGCGAGCTTCCGAGAGTTCCTTGCCCGCCTGGGACATCGCGTCCACATCGTCGGCCGGCGCGGAGGCGACATCACCCTGACCCTCGTCGCCCCCGCCGCACAACCGCTGGAGAGCTCGGCCATCGGATGAGACGTGGGCGCTGCCGCGAGATGCTGGGCGCGCTTGACCGGGGCCGATGGCGGGCTCAGTCGCTCAGTAGAACGTCCTGAGCCGAGGCCAGATCCGCGACCATGGTTCGTGTCCTTGGCTGCACAGCGAAATTTCCGTGCCTTGTTCGTCATTGGGCAGTCCGAAACTATTGTCGTTGACAGCGACGCGCTGGCAGTCGCCGAACGCGGCGAGTACCGCGGGCCGGAGTGTGCCGACGTACAGCACGGGGCCGGTCATCGTGTCCGGGGGCGGGCCCCAGTCGGCGTAGGACATGTGGTTCGAGTACGGCCGGGGCAGGCCGAGCCCCGGCCCGAATCGTTCGAGGGCGCCGGCTTGGCCGTAGTTTCCGGTGAGGATGACGGCCTTGGGTCTCTGGTCCGGCGGGATGCGCTGCCAGGCGCGGGCGACGGTGGAGGTGAATTCGGGCCAGCCGACTTGTTCGCCTTGGTCCTTGTTGAATGCCATGACTGGACCGCGGAGTGCGGTGATCGGGAGTACCGGCAGTGCGACGACGACTGAGATCGCGGCTCCGGCGGCGGCGAGGATTCCGGCGTAGCCGTGCCGGCGTTTCCCGCCCCGGGCGATCCATCGCAGTGTGGGATCGGCACCGGCGGCGAGCAGGATCAGCAGCAGCGGCACCGCGTAGTACGGCTTTCCGCCTACCAGCACCAGGATGAGGCACGCTGCCGGGTAGCTCAGCGCGTACGCGCGTGCCCACCGCAACTGCGGAGCGCGCCAGAGCCGGGCGAGGCCTGCTATCCACACGGGCACGAGCACGGGGGAAAGGTAGACCAGTTGCATCGGCACGAGGAGCAGGCGGTTCTTGGTGCCATCGTCGGCGCGGATGCCGCTGGCGACTGTCAGCATCGGGAATCCGTGCCTGATCTGCCAGAACAGCTGCGGAACCACGAGCACCACCGCGATGGCGATCCCGGCGATCGTCCAGCCGCTGGCGAACACAGCGCGCGGTCCGGTGACGAGCAGGGCGATGCCGAGCGCGGCGAGCAGCACGAGCACGAGCCACTTGTTCGCCATGCCGACGCCGACGACCGCGCCGATCGCGAGCCACCATCGTCCGTCGCCGGTGCGCAGCAGCCGGAGGCCGAGGAGCCCGATGGCCGTCCACATCACCATGTCGACGCTGTTGGTGGCTAGCATGTGCGACATTACGAGCACGTACCCGGACAACGCCGTTGCCGTGGCGGCGGCGAACTGTGTCCGGCGTCCGCCGCCGAATTCCCGTGCGACAAGCGCGATCAGCACCGTGGTCACCCCGCCGCACAGCGTCGCCGCCACCCGCAGCCCGCTCGGAGTGTCGCCGAACAGCGCGGTGGCGGCCCTGGCCAGCAGCGGGGTGATCGGCGGCTGGTCGACATAACCCGAAGCCGGATGGTTACCCGCGGCGATGAAGTACAGCTCGTCGCGGTGGAACCCGTAGCGGCTGGACAACGCGGTGAGCACGGCGATGTGCACGACGGCGACAGCCGCGACCGGTCCCGTCGCGAAGCGGGGCAGCGGCGGCTTCGGCACAGCAACCGCGGTCACTGGCGCACCCCTTCAGGTCCGGGCCCTTGAGGGAGTCCGTGGCAGGTGTGTCCCTTTTCCGCCATGCCGATGGATCTCCAGACGAACAAAAACGTGACTTCATTCCCAGGGCTGATCAGGCAGGGGCGCGGACCGAGCCGGAGCACCATCGACGAGTTTGCGCCTGCCCCTGGTCGGCCTGTGGCTCGATCACCGGTGCCGAAATCACCGGTCGTCACGGCAGTTCGGCAACATCGATTGCGTGGCAGTCGCATGCTCATTTCCTGGAGTTTTCCTGGTGGCTTGTGAATTGACTCATGCTGTAGAGGCCGAATTGAAAGAATGGGGAATCTTCTTTCGGGACAGACGCCATGCTTAGTTGCGCCCGAGAAGTGTGTCCACAGCGGTCCGGAGGGCGTCGCTGGGGTCGTCGGGGGTAGTGCGCGATCGCCAGGCGACGAACCCGTCGGGGCGAACCAGGAGTGCGCCATCCGGTTCGGTGCCGGCCATCTCGGTGAATGTGGCGGGGTCGCCGTCGACCATGGCCGAGGTGATCTGCCGGATCCGCAGGTCGTTCGTGTTCGCGGTGAGCCAGCCGGAGCCGTGAGGGCCGGCGAGCAGGGTCCATTGCGCGCCAGCGAGGTCGAGGGTGGAGAGCCGGAGGTCGTTGTCGGTGAGCCAGCGGTGTGGCAGGCGGCAGCCAGGTGTCGCCTGGTTGTCGAGAATGTCGGCGGCACTGGAGTCGTCGGTGAGCACGGCGTTGGAGTCGTAGCGATAGAACATCATCCCGCGCAGATAGTCCTCGGCCGCCTGCGCGAACAGCTGGTTGATGTCCTGGCGGGCCTGGTAGCCGTGGAACAGGCGGCGGGACAGCGCCAGGGATGCCTCGGCGGCGGCTCGGCGTTCGGGTTCGTAGCTGTCGAGGAGGGTGTCGTCGGCTTGCCCGCTGAGCACGGCGGCGAGTTTCCAGGCGAGGTTGTGCCCGTCCTGGATGCCGGTGTTCATGCCCAGCCCGCCGGCCGAACTCTGCACATGGGCGGCGTCTCCGACCAGGAATACCCGGTCGCGGCGCAGCGCCGAGGCAATGCCGACAGCGGCCTCCCATCCGTTGCACTCGATCAGGTCGATCGGCACGGTGTCGTCGCCGATCGCCGCGTGCAGCAGCTGTAGGGTCTTCTCCGGCGACAGCTGGGTGAGTTCCGCGGGTTTGCTGGGATAATCGAGGATGTGCGAGGACCAGCGGTCACCGGCCGCGCCTTTCGCGAACAGTGTGCAGTGGATCTGTTCGTTGCGGACAAAACAAGCGTGGGTGGCTGACTCCGGCAGCAGGCTCCGCAGGTCGGCTCGGAAGAAGGCCGTGTTGAGCCCGGCATCGACCAGCCGGTCGGGCATGTCCACACCGAGCAGCTCCCGAATCCGGCTACGAGCACCGTCGGCCCCGATCAGGTAACTGCCGACCAGCTGTTGTTCACGGCCGGTGCCGAGGTCGATCGTCCGAGCGCGCACGGCTTCGGCGTCGGTGGTGAACTCGACCAACTCGGCGCCGAACCGAACCTGCCCACCACGACGCCGCAACTCGTCCAGGGCGAACTTCTGCAGCTCGTACTGCGTCATGCAGCGACGGGCATCGATCGGGCTGCAAGTGTCCAGTCGTTCTGCGTAGCGCGGGGGAGGGCCCGCCCGATGCAGCACGGCGCCGGCCGCGCTGTCCTTGATCATCGATCGCATGGGCAGCGGGCCGTCCCAGCCGACACGATCCAGCGCCGGCCCCAGCCCGATGGCCCGGAACAGTTCCCACGTCCGCACGCTCGTGCTGGCACGCGGTGGGCCATCGAGCGGGTCGCGCTTGTCCACCACCAGCACCCGGACGCCCCGATCAGCCAGGAACAACGCCGTCGACAGCCCTACCGGTCCGGCGCCGGTCACTATTACCTCGAATCGCTCCACGATGTTCTCCTCACTGATCACGCCGCGTTCACCGTGCTCGCTCAAGTGGACTTGAGCGCAACCTGCGATCATGGTGATGTGGACTACTCGATCAGCGAGGTAGCACGGTGCTTCGGTATCGCCGTCTCGGCGCTGCGCTACTACGACCAGGTTGGTCTGCTACACCCGACCGGGCGACGGGGGGCCGTCCGCGTCTACGGTCGGGACGAGCTACGCCGACTCGCGCTCGTCCAACTGCTTCACCACGACGGGATGATGAGTCTGGCGGACACCTCGGCCGCACTCGCCGACAACCCGCCGAGCACCGACAACTCACCGAGCAGTGGGCCCCGGCACGTCGTGGCCGAATCCATCCGCGTGATGAACCATCAGATAGAGCGGCTCCGCGCGGCACAACACGTTCTCGAACACCTGCTCACTTGTCCCCGCGACAACCCCATTCGAGACTGTCCCATAGTGCGAGCACAACTGGAGGACACCGTCGACGCCGCACTCGGCGCCAACCGCATAGCCGAGCTCGACACCCGCGCGAACCACGCCGGCGACTCCGACGACCGAAAGCCGTAGGAACTCGCAGAAAATGCCGCACTGCTTGGCAGGCGGTGAGCTCTGACGCCGCCCCGATCGAACAGTCGGAAAGTCACCCGGATCCACGCGGTGACCTGACGGTATGACCTAAGCTCCGGTTCGGCGGCGATGTTCGTGTTGAACTGCACGGAGGGACTGTAAAACGTTCGGTGTCACTCCCGATCATGGAAGTGCACCTGATGACCGACATGATGTCCGGCGTGGAGAACGCTGAGGACCCGAAGCCCGCGACCGGCTTGGACGGCCTGGATGAGCAGCTCGTCGCGCAGCTGCTGAGCCGCGCCAAGGCCAGTGGGCTGACGCTGACCGGCGAGGGCGGGGTGTTGCAGTAGCTGACCAAGCGGCTGCTGGAGTCCGCGCTCGAGGGCGAGATCACCGATCACCTCGGCTAAGACAAGCGCGACCCAGCCGGTCGTGGGACCGGTAACTCGCGCAACGGCACCCGCTCGAAGACCGTGCTGACTGACGTCGGCCCGGTCGAGATCGACGTCCCGCGGGATCGGGACGCCAGGGTGTGGTGCGGGACGGCGATGGTGACGGCGGCCCCGGAGGCGCTGCAGCGTGCGAGGGTTCCGCCGGCCCAGAGTTCGGCGTCGTCGGGGTGGGCCATCACGGTCAGCACGGACGCCGGAGCGTCGAAGGGCATGGTGCTCACCAGAGCCCGAGTTTCTCGATGACGTCGGCGGGCTTGGGCAGTTCTCGCGTGGGATCACCGGTGGGCTGGTGTGGGAGTGTGAGGTCGGTGCGCATCCGGATGAGTTCGCGCCAGGCGAGTACTTGCGCCCAGGTCTCGGAGACCTTGGCGTTCCTCGCACCGATTAGCCGTCCGGAGTCCGGGAGCTGGTCGAGGTGCAGCCCGCCTGCCAGGAGCGTGGCCGCCGTGCCTTCGCCGATCCCGTGCACGCCGGGGATGTTGTCGGCGGGGTCGCCTTTGAGGGCGCAGAAGTCGGGCCATTGCGTGGGGGTGATGTTGTAGCGTTTGGTGACCTCGGCGGGGCCGATGTGCCGTCGGCCGCGTTTCATGACGGTGTTGAGCGCGTGGACGTGCTCGTCGACGAGTTGGTAGAAGTCGCGGTCGCCGGACATGATCCAGACGCGGCGGCTGGGTTCGTGTTCGCGGGTGGTGGCGACGAGGGTGGCGATGACGTCGTCGGCTTCGGCGGTGTCGATCTCGATCCAGTGGATGCCGTAGCCGGTCAGGGCCTGCTGGACGTGGGGGATCGCGCGCAGGGGTTTGAGGGCGGCTTCGTCGAGGACGCGGTTGGCTTTGTAGTCGGCGTCGCTGTCCTTGCGGCCAGCGGCGCCGTGTTCGCCGTCGAACACGACGAGGACCTCGGGTGGTTCGGGTATCTCCTCGCGGATCGCGACGCGGAGCAGGGCAAAGAACCCGAACTCGGCGGTGAGATCGCGGGTTTTGTCGCGGGAGAGGATCGCGGCGGGGAACCCAAACGCCGCGCGCCAGAGCAAGTTGTGACCGTCAATCAGGAGCAAAGGGACACCAGCAGGCATCACCGCACCGCCTTTACGAATGTCTCGGCGACTGTGGTGGGCAGATAGTCCCGCGAGCGGTAATACGCAGCCCTGGATAGCTGTGCGTAGCGTAGCGGATCCGCGAGAAGCTGCTCCCGGGGCCGTGTTCACAGCCTAGTGCGCATGTTCCGCTCGTTTGCCCTTGGAAACCAGCTGGTTAAGAGTCGGCACCTGGGCGTGTCGGATGGTGTCGAGTAATGCCGGACAAGACCTTTTCGTCTGGTCGCGGGGCAGCCGCTGTGTCGGGGTGTGTCGCCTGGTGTCGGACTGTTTCAGACTTCTCGGGCTCTTCTCGGGCTCGCAGATGCCGGGTTCTGTTGCTTGGTCCAGACGCCTTGGGGCGGTCGCGTTGCCGGTTGGTGTGGACGATGACGGTGGGGGACCGGCGCGATCCGGTTGTGTCGGCTGTGAGCACGATGGTGGGGGCCGTGTTCGAATGCCAAGCAGATCACCTGGGGGAGCACGCGGGCGAAGGCGTGCACGCTCCTGGTCTTGCGGAGCTGCTGGCGCAGCTGGACATACGACGTGCTCGTCAGCGGGCAGCACGGTGAGTGTGGTGGCCGCGGGCGCGGCCCGTCTCACGATCAGCCGCACCGGCCTCGACGGCGTGCTGACCGTGCACATCACCCTCGCCAACGCCCTCCACGCCTGAGCAGCCTGTGTACGCCGGGCCGTGATCAGTAGCCCGGCTCATTGGTGGAGGGCCGTACCGTCGGACTCACGACGGATACCGGCGTTAACGCCACCGGCCTCATGCGCGACGTAGTCTTCGACCTGCGCACCGCAGTTGTGAAAGCTCGGCATGCGTGAACCATGAGCGAGCGCTGACCGGCACCAGGCTTGCTCGAAGCCCGCGGTGTCCGCGTGTTCTCCCTCGTTCAGGAGGTCCGCGACGTCGACGCCTTCTCCTTCTGCATGGAGAACGAGCCGTTCGTTTCATCGACGCCGGCAAAACCGCTGAACGGCAGCGGTTCGACGCGGCCCGCGAACTCGGCCACCTCGCCATGCACCAAGGACCCGAACGCGTCCAGAGCCGCGAAGCCTTCGGTCGCAAGGCGTTCCGGAGGCACACGAACGACGTCGTCCACACGACGAGACCCACCCCGACGTTCTCGAACTCGGTATCCGACGATCGCGAGCGGGTAGTGCCACGCCGCCCCAGGTCAGACCGGTGGACGGCGTCCCACCAGCCGGCGGGATCGCGGATGACACGTCCATCCGAACTCCTCGCCCCAGTAGATCGGCGGGGCAAGGCGTGCGCCGAACAGCGCGGCTACGGCAGCGGCAGCCGATCTCGACTTCGTGATCGTCAACGAGGGTCCGGCCAAGATAAATTGAGGCTTACCTAACCAAGACAGCCTGTCTTAGACTGCCGGGCATGACCGCGACAGAGCTGGCCCCCGAAGTCGACATCGCCACGCGGCACTCCGGCGAGCCGTCCGCGGGCGAACGCGCCAAACAGGCGGCCGCCGCGCTGAAGGAGCTGCGACGCCCGGTGATCTGGCGTATCCGTTTCGCGATGGTGCTCGCGGCTGTGGGGGCGCTCGCGTCGCTGGTGCCGTTCGTGGCGCTCGCCGAGCTGGGCACTCTGCTGACCGCCGGTGGGCCGCTGGACCGCGGTGCGGTGATCACGGTGGCCTGGCTCGTGGTCGCCGGCCTGGGGGCTCGCGGGCTGCTGATCGGGGTGGCGCTCACCGTCACGCACTTCGCGGACGTCGACCTGCAGGCGATTCTGCGCAGGCGGATCGTGCGCCGGCTCTCCGGTGTGCCGCTGGGCTGGTTCTCCGAGAACTCGTCGGGCACGGTGCGCAAGGCGGCGCAGAACGACATCGCCGACCTGCACCACCTCGTCGCGCACCACTCGGTGGAAATGACCGCGGCGGTGGTCCTGCCCCTGGGCGGGCTGGGCTACCTGGTCTGGCTCGACTGGCGCCTCGCCCTGCTCGCGGTCGTGACGCTGCCGTTCTACGGCGCGGCCTACGCGTGGATGATGCGGGGCTACCAGGAGAAGATGGCGCTGATGAACGCGGCGATGGGCCGGATCAGCTCCGCCGTCGTCGAGTTCGTCACCGGGATCAGCGTGGTGAAGGCGTTCGGCCGTGCCCGGCGGGCGCACGAGACCTACCACCGGGCGGCGGGCGAGTTCGGCCGGTTCTACGCGGACTGGGTACGTCCGATGCTGCGGCTGGAGGCGATCAGTTCGATGTTCGTCTCCGCGCCGGTCGTCGGGCTGGTGAGCCTGCTGGGCGTGCTGTGGTTCACCGACGCGGGCTGGGTGACACCGGTCGAGGCGATGACCGGGGTGCTCGTCGCCATGGTGCTCCCGACGACGGTGATGGCGCTGGGCTTCGGCGGCGAAGAGCGCCGCACCGCCGCGACCGCCGCGCTCCGGCTGCACGAACTCCTGGGCACCCCCTCCCTGCCCGTCCCGGCGAACCCACGAACCCCGGAGGGCAACCGCGTCGAGTTCGACGACGTGCGGTTCAGCTACGACGGCGACACCGACGTGCTCAAAGGCGTGTCGCTGGAGCTTCGCCCGGGCACGGTGACCGCGCTCGTCGGCCCGTCCGGTTCGGGCAAGTCGACGCTTGCCACGTTGCTGCCGAGATTCTTCGACGTGGCAGGCGGTGCCGTGCGCATCGGCGGCGTGGACGTCCGCGACATCGAGCCCGGCGAGCTGTACCGATGGGTGGGTTTCGTGCTGCAGGACGTCGCCCTCGTGCACGGCAGCATCGCCGACAACATCCGGCTCGGCAGGCCCGAGGCCACCGACGACGACGTGCGCGCCGCGGCGACCGCGGCGCAGATCCACCACCGGATCCTGGACTTGCCCGAAGGCTACGGCACCGTTGGCGCGCAGCTCTCCGGCGGCGAAGCACAGCGCGTCGCGATCGCCCGCGCTCTGCTCGCCGACACCCCGGTGCTCGTCCTCGACGAGGCCACCGCCCACGCCGACCCGGAATCGGAAGCGGCCGTGCAGGACGCGCTCTCGGAGCTGGCGCGGGGCCGGACACTGCTGGTGATCGCCCACCGGCTGTCGACTATCACCGCCGCCGACCGGATCGTCGTGCTCGACGGCGGGACCGTCACCGAGCAGGGCACCCACACGGAACTCCTGACCCGCGACGGCGCGTACGCCCGGCTGTGGGCAGCCCAAGCAAGCGAAGGGAAGTGACCGGCGTGAACCTGCGTCCGCTGCTGCGTGACCTCGAAGCCATCCTCGGGCCGGAGAATCGCCGGGCCCTGCGAATCTATCTCGGGTGGGTCACAGCTTTCGGGGTACTGCAAGGGATCGCGGCCGCGCTGCTGGTTCCGGTGCTGCGGGAGCTGCTCGCAGGCGACCTCGGCGCCGCGCTGTCCTGGCTCGGCGCGCTGGCCGCCGCCGTCGTCGTGACCTGCGTGGCCAACTACGTGCAGGCGATGAAGGGGTTCGCGGTCGCGATCATCGTGCTGGAGACCATGCACGAGCGGGTCGGCGACCACGTCGGTGCGCTGCCCGTCGGGTGGTTCACCACGGAGAAGGTCGGCAGGCTCTCCAGGATCGTCACCAGCGGCACGATGATGGTGGGCGGCCTGTTCGCGCACCTGCTGACCCCGCTGGTGACCGGCGCGGTCACCCCGGCGACGATCGCGCTCGCGACATTCTTCTTCGACTGGCGGCTCGCGGTCGCGATGCTCGTCACCGCGCCGCTGCTGTCCCTGGTGTTCGCCTGGTCCGGACGGCTGGTCGGCAAGGGCGACGAGCTGGCCGACGCGGCCGCCGTGACCGCCGCGAACCGCGTCGTCGAATTCGCGCGTCACCAGCGCACGCTGCGGGCGTTCGGCCGCGGCGCACGGGGGCACGCGCCGCTCGACGACGCGATCACCGAACAGCATCGCGTCGGCCGCAAGGCGATGTGGCTGTCGGTGCCGGGAATCCTGGCGGGCGGCTTCGCGACGCAGCTGGCGTTCACGGTGCTCATCGTCGTCGGGGTGCTCCTCGCGCTGGGCGGCTCGGCCGACGCGATCGTGCTCGTCGCCGTGCTGGCCCTGGCCGCGCGGTTCACCGGGCCGCTGGCCGAGCTGTCCGCGCTCTCCGGCGCGGTCCGCATGGCGCACAACGACGTCCGCCGGATCGCGGCCGTGCTGGAAGAGACTCCCCTTGCCGAGCCGGATACGACGGCCGCGCTGCCGCGACCGGGGGAGATCGAGCTGTCGGGAGTCCGGTTCGGGTACACGACGGAGCGGCCCGTGCTCGACGACGTGTCGTTCACCGTCGCGCCCCGGACGATGACGGCGCTCGTCGGCGCGTCCGGCTCCGGGAAGACGACGGTGACGCGGCTGATCGCCCGCTTTTGGGACAGCGACGCCGGTGTCGTCCGGGTGGGCGGCGCGGACGTGCGCGAGCAGCGCACCGAAGACCTGATGGCCCAGGTCGCCATGGTGTTCCAGGATGTCTACCTGTTCGACGACACCCTGGAAGCCAACATCCGTGCGGGCCGCCCCGGCGCGACCGACGCCGAAGTGCGCGACGCCGCCCGGCTCGCCGGTGTGGACGAGATCGTCAGCCGGCTCCCGCAAGGCTTCGCCACCCGGGTCGGCGAGGGCGGCACAGCGTTGTCCGGCGGCGAGCGCCAGCGCGTCTCGATCGCCCGCGCCATCGTCAAGAACGCGCCCATCGTGCTGCTCGACGAGGCGACGGCCGCGCTCGACGCGGAGAACGAGCGGTACGTGCGTGCCGCGCTGCGGACCCTGATGAGCCGCTCGACGCTGCTGGTGATCGCCCATCGGCTGCCGACCGTGGTCGCCGCGGACCAGATCGTCGTGCTCGACGGCGGCGCCGTTGCCGAGCGCGGCACGCACGAGGAACTGCTGGCCGCCGGTGGCCGGTACGCCGCGTTCTGGGCCGAGCGTGACCGAGCGAAGGGATGGCGGCTGACGGCCGGATAGCGTCGTGGCCATGACCGCACCGCGACGGCTCGGCCGCAAACCCGGCCCGGCACCGACCCTGAGCCGCGACGACGTGGCACGCGCCGCGCTGGCCGAAGGCGTGCTGACCGCGTCGATGCCCGCCGTGGCCCGGCGGCTCGGGGTGAGCCATTCGACGCTCTACCGGTACGTCCACGACCGCGACGACCTCGCGCTCGCCGCACTCGACCTCGCCGTCCGCGAGTTCGAGTGGCCGAATGCGGATCGCCCGTGGCGGGCGCTGCTGGAAGCGTTCGCCGACGCGCTGTGGCGGTTCCTGGAAACCCACCCGGGTATGGCGGAGACGATCCAGCAGGCACCGGGGCTTCCCCCGCGGGTCACCGAACTGGCAAGCACCTACGGGAACCGGCTGCGCGAAGAGGGGCTGAGCGCGCGGGACGCCGTGCTCGCGGTCGACTTCGTCGCCGATCTCACGGTGGCCACCGAGATCGCCATGCGCGGCCTCGCCCGCACGTTCGACACGCCGCGCGGAAAGCGCAGCCTGCGCGAGCTGTACGCGGAGTCGTTCGCGGCGCTGGCCGGCGCGGACGTCCTGGACGAGTCGGCGTTGCAGGGCCGTGGCTGGCTCACGGAAAAGGTCGCCGTCCTGCTCGACGGGCTCGCGGCGCGGATCGGCGGCCCGGTCGCCGCGCCCGAGCCGTTGCCTGCCGCGGACCGGGAACCCGGCCGGGCCGCGATCGTGGCCCAGGGCAGGGAACTGGCTCGCGAGCACGGACTGGGCGCGGTCACCGTGCACGCCGTCGCGGACCGGCTGCGAGCCCGGCTTCACGCGGTGTACCGGGAGATCGGCGACCGCGACGGCCTCATCGTCGCCATGCTCGACGCCGTCGCCGAAGACATCGTCGTACCGGCACCGGTCTCCGAACCCCGGGACGAAGTGGTGGCGCTCGCCCTCGCCGTGCACGAGGCGCTGCGCGCCGACCCCTGGGCCGTGCCCGCGCTCGCTGTCGACGGGCTGGCCGGGCCGCTCATCCTTCCCGTGCTGGAACGGGTCTTCGAAGCTTTGCGCAAGGCGGGGGTGCCGGACTCGGCGATCGCCGCCGCGTCCAGGACGATCTGGGACCACGTGTTCGGATCGGCGCTCGCCACCGCGCAACCCGAAACCTTCGCGATGCGGCTCATGCACAGCGCGGAATCACCGGCGATCAGCCGGGTCGTCCAGGCCACCGAGCCGCGGCCCGACCGGCCTCGTGAAGATCTGACACTGCTCGTCGACGCCTTGCTCCGCCGCCACGGCGTGAGCTGAGGCCCGCTGCACCTTGACATGAATATCATTATCAATAAGGTTGACGCATGCCGTGTCGTGGATCCGCGCGGGGAGCGCGTACCCGACTGATATTGATAACGGTTTTCATTGTAGGCTTTGCGGGGCGAGTCCGGCGAGAGTGAACGAGACTTTGTGGAGGTGCGGCCGTGTGGTCGACGATCAAGTTATTCGTGGGCTTGCGTCCGCGAGCCTGGGTGGAGATAGCCGGGCTCGTCGGGTTGATGTTGCTCATCACGGCCACGTATGTCGGTCAAGGCCTGCTGATCGCGGACCTGCTGTCGAAGGCGTTCTCCTCGGGTGACATCGGTGGGCTGCTGGCGTCGCTGGCCGTGATCGGCGTGCTGCAGCTGGCCCGCATCGGCCTGATCGTCCTGCGGGACTGGTGGGCGCCCAAGGTGTCGGCGCGGGTGAAGGAGGCCGTGCGTGAAGGCCTGACGCTCAAACTGATGGAGATCGGGCCCGGTCAGGCACAGCGGATGCGCACCGGCGATCTTCAGTCGACATTGGTGGACTCGGTGGAACTGCTCGACCCGCTGGTCGGCCGGTTCGTGCCCGCCGTGGTGGCGTCCGTGCTGGGGTCCTGCCTGGCTTCGGTGTACGTGATCGCGGTCGATCCGGTGGTGGGTCTGGTCGTGCTCGTGTGTGCTCTGCTGGCGCCGATGTCGAAGTTGTTCGGGGAAAACGCGATCAGGGAACGCGGTGGCCGTTGGATGGTGTCCTACCGCGGCATGTATTCCGAAAGCCTGGACGCGGTGCAGGGGATGGGCACGCTTAAGGCGTTCAACGCCAGTGGCAGGCGCGGCCGGGAGATGGTCGAACGGGGTGAGGCGTTCTGCCGGGACTCCATCCGGCTGATGATCGCCTGGTGCGGCACATCGAGCATCGGCGCGCTGATGGTGCCGATCGGCACGGCGGCCGCCGTGGGCCTGGGGGCCTGGCACGCGGCGACCGGCGCGGTGAGCGTCGCGGGGCTGTTCACGATCCTGATGCTGACCCGCGAGACTTTCCGGCCCATGACCGAGCTTGAAGCGGCCTACCACTCGGCGTACTACGCCATCCCGGCCGGACGCGCGGTCGCCGACGTGCTGCGCCTGGAGCCGGACGCGCGGGACACGGCGGAGACGGCCCCGGAGCTGCGGCAGAATCCGCCCGGCCTGGAGTTCAGCGATCTCCGGTTCTGCTATCCGACCCGGAAAGTCCCGGCGCTGGACGGGTTCAACCTGAACGTCGCGCCAGGGGAGCGGGTGGCCATCGTCGGTCGTTCCGGCGCGGGAAAGAGCACTGTGCTGGGTCTGATGATGCGCTACTTCGACGTGGACGCGGGCTCCATCCGCGTCGACGGCCGTGAGATCTCGGAGTTCCCGCTGGCGCACCTGCGATCACTGATCGGGGTCGTGGCGCAGGACACCTATCTGTTCCACGGCACGGTTCGGGAGAATCTGCTGCTCGCGAAACCGGACGCCACCGACGAGGAGATCCGTCGTGCGGTGACGGCGGCTCAGGCGGCCGATTTCATCGCGCGCCTGCCCCAGGGCTTCGACACGATCGTCGGCGAACGCGGCCTGAAGCTGTCCGGTGGCGAGCGGCAGCGCATCGCGATCGCGCGTGCCCTGCTCAAAGACGCTCCCGTGCTCGTCCTCGACGAGCCGACGTCGGCCATCGACGCCGCCAACGAAGCCGAGATCACCCAGGCGATCGGTGACCTGACCCGCGGCCGCACGACGATCATCATCGCGCACCGGCTGTCCACGGTGCGCGACGCCGACCGGATCGTGGTGATGGACTCCGGCCGGGTGGTCGAGTTCGGCAGTCACCCGGATCTGTTGGCACGCAAGGGCCTTTACGCGGAACTCGTCGCGACCCAGACTGGAGTGCCGGCATGACCTCGACCATCCACGAGCACGGCCACGGCCACTCTCACGGGCACGGCGCCGCGGGCGCGCCAGGGTCCGGCCTGTCGCTCGTCGCCAGGCTGCGGAGCCTGATGCCGCTCTTGGGCGAGCACCGCAGGCTCATCACGGTGGCCTACCTGGCGGGAGTGCTGCACCAGCTGCTCCTGCTCGCCTCGTCCGGAATCGGCGCTTACGTCGTGGCGCGGGCAGCCTCGGGAGCCTCTCTGGATCAGCTCACGGGCTGGCTGATCACGCTCGGCTGCCTGATCCTTCCGCTGGTCGTCCTGAGCATCGCCGACAGCACCTACGCCCACGTCGCAGCCTTTCGAGCCCTGGCCGACACCCGGGCCAAGGTGTTCGCCGCCTTCGAACGGCTCTCGCCCGGGTACATGCTCGAACGGCGCTCCGGTGACCTCGGCTCGGCCGCGGTCTCGGACGTCGAGCAGATCGAGCTGTTCTTCGCGCACACCCTCAGCCCGCTGGCCGTCGCGTCGACCGTTCCGGTGGCCACCACCGTCGCGCTGGGGTGGTTCCACTGGTCCCTGGCCTGCGTCCTGGTGCCGATCCTGATCTTGCTCGCGTCGGTCCCGGCATGGTTGCGGCGCCAGGCCGAGCTGCACGGGAACGAGTTGCGTGACTCCCTCGGCCGGATGAGCGCCGACAGCACCGACACCTTCCAGGGCCTGCGCGAACTCGTGAACTTCGGCGCCCACGCCCAGCGGCTCGGGCTGCTGCGCAAGCAGAGTGCCCGGCTGGCGAAGGCGAAGTCCGCGCACGGGCGCCGCAGCGGCATCGAGTACGCCGCCACGGACACCATCGCCCTCCTGGGCATACTCCTGGTGCTCGTCCTGGGCGCGTGGCTCGTCATCGAGGGTGAACTCGACCGCTCGCTCTTCCCGGTCGCCGTCGTGCTCGCCGGGATGGCGATGCTGCCGGTGCTGAAAGTGACCGAGGTCGCGCGCGAGCTGTCCATGGTCGCGTCGTCGGCGGACCGCATCAACACGCTGCTCGACGCGCCCGCCCCGGTCACCGACCTGGTCAGCCGGCCGCCTGAAGGGCCGATCGTGCCGCACGTCCGCTTCACGGACGTGACTTTCGCGTACCGCAGTGACCTGAGTCCCGCTGTGCGGGAGATCGACTTCGAGATCCGTCCCGGAGAAACCGTCGCACTGGTCGGACGTTCCGGTGCGGGGAAGTCGACCTGTGCCAACCTGCTGCTGCGCTTCTGGGACGTGACCGACGGGTCGGTTTCCGTCGGTGGACACGATGTCCGCGACTTCCCGCAGGAGGACCTGCGTGGCCTGATGACCCTGGTGCCGCAGGACACCTTCCTGTTCAACACCAGTCTGCGGGACAACATCCGCCTCGGCCGCGCCGACGCCTCCGACGAAGAGGTCGAAACCGCCGCCCGGGCCGCGCAGGCGCACGAATTCATCACCACCTTGCCGGACGGCTACGACACCGTCGCCGGCGAACTCGGCGCGCTCATGTCTGGCGGGCAGCGGCAACGGATCGCGATCGCCCGCGCCCTGCTGAAGGATGCTCCCATCCTGGTGATGGACGAGGCGGTGTCGAACCTCGACGCCGCCAGCGAACAAGCGGTGACCGAGGCGATGGACGAGGCCCGGCACGGCCGCACCACCCTGGTCATTGCCCACCGGCTCTCCACCATCCGCACCGCGGATCGGATCGTCGTGATCTCCGAGGGACGGGTCGCCGAAACCGGGACCCACGAAGAACTCCTCGTGCTCAACGGCGCCTATGTCGAGTTGCTGGCCTCGCAACTCGAAGGGTTCATCGAGCAGGACGTTTCCTGACCGGCACCGCGTCCGGCAAGGGGGCCGCCGAGCAGCTCGGTACAGGTGGTTGTGAGTGGCAAGTGTCGTTCTAACGCGCTTTATCCAGTCACGACCCCGAGAGGGTAAGCCAAATATGCGTGCTCTGTCGCTCGCCCGCATACACGACTTGGGTGTCGCGAAAGCCACTTTCAGGACAACCGATGTCGCGAAAGTGGCTTTCGCGACACCTCCGCGACTTCGCCACCCACAAGGACCGCAAGCCCCGGGGTGAAGGGGACACCTTTGCCTTACCCTCGAACAAGTCGGGCACGTGATCGGAATTTGCTGTCCCTTGTGGACAGCACACTGCGCCGGTGGAGACGCACCACGGCCCGTGCGCCGCACCGGATCACCAGCGGCGAACCGCTCAAAACCGAGATCGCCCGTTCACATCGGTGAACGGGCGATCTCGGTTACCGGTGGATCAGTGGACTTCGGCAGGCGTCCTGCCGGCTCGGGCGTGCGGCAGCATCGAAGCGAGCCAAGCGGTGACCTGCGGGTCGAACAAGCCGTTCGCCGCCATCCAGGCGTCGTTGAACACGGTGTCGAGGTACCGCTCGCCACCGTCGCACACCAGCACGACGATGGTGGTCTCGGGTCCTACGGTCCGGGCCCGCTCCAGGGCCTTGTAGACCACGCCGCCCGCCGAACCGCCGATCAGGATGCCGAAGTTCCTTGCCAGGTAACGACAAGTCTCGAAGGCCTCCGAATCGCTGACCTTGATCCCCTCGTCGATCACGTCGTAGTCGAGAACCTCGCAGATCTCCGAGATTTCCGGCGTCCCGGTGCCGGATTGGTGGTAAGGCGCCTGTTCCCCGCCGAAGTTGACGGAGCCCACCGGCTCGACACCGATGATCTTCAGGTCCGGGACGAGCTCCCGCAGGAGACCCCCGGTGCCACTGAGCGAACCACCGGTGCCGACCGCGCCGTACAGATAGTCGATGTCCTTGCCCAAGTCGTCGTGCAGCTCGCGGGCGAGCGGCCGGTAGCCGTTGGGATTCCCCGGATTGCTGTCCTGGCCGGTCAGGAAGGCGCCGTGCTCGGCTGCCAGCCGGCGGGCCGTGGCGTACCGGGCGGCGGTCGCGAGCCCTTCCTCGTCTCCGGAGACGTTGAGCAGTTCGGCGCCGTAGGCGAGCATGCCGCGCAGCTTGTCGACACTGGCGTGGTTGTCCACCACGGCGGTGAACTTGTACCCACGTTCCGCGGCGATGAGTGCCAAGCCGATCCCGGTGTTGCCGGAGGTGGCCTCGACCAGCCAGCCGCCAGGGGCGAGCAGACCCTGTTCCTCGGCTTCGTCGACCATGTTCCTGGCCATCCGGATCTTGGCGGTGCCGGTGGGGTTGTACTGCTCCATCTTCAGCAGGACGGTTCCGGCCCCGTCCGCCACCGCCAGTCTGATCAGCGGCGTTCGCCCGACCAGGTCGGACACCCTGTCCTTGATCATGGATTGCCCTTCGCGCGGATCTCCGTCAGGCACCTGACGAAGACGTCGTTCTCTTCGGGGGTCGACAGTGAGGCCCGGATGAAGGTCTCGTATCCCGGTTCGCGCCACGCCTTGACGATGATTCCGGCGCGGTGAAGTTCCCGGGTCACCCGGTCGGAGCTGTGGCCCGTGTCGACGAACAGGAAGTTGGCCGAGGACGGTGCCACGCGGAAACCCGCGTCGCGCAACCGATCCGCGACCCTGCCGATTTCGAGACGGGTCCGGCGGACCGTGTCCGCCAAGTGTTCGTGATCGTCCAGCGCCGCGACAGCGGCCTCCTGTGCGAGCTGATTGACGTTGTAGGGAGTGCGAACCCGGTTCAAGGCCTGAACCAGATCGGCGTCCGAGGCGACGCCGTAGCCCACCCGGATGCCCGCCAGACCGTAGGCCTTGGAAAAGGTGCGCAACACGATCCACGGGCGGTCCTGCCCGCGCAGCACCGCCAGCCCGTCGGGGTACGCGGGATCGGGCCGGGCGAATTCGCAGTAGGCCTCGTCAAGTACCAGCAAGGCCGTCTCCGGTGTGCCCGCCACGACGTCTTCCAGCTCCACGGTGCTGAGCATCGCGCCGGTCGGATTGCACGGGTTGGCGAGGAAGACCAGTTTCGGGTCCTCGGCCAGCGCCTCGCGCCAGGCGGGAGCGTCGAACCCGAACTCGGCGGTGACCGGGACCTTCCTGACCCGGGCTCCCATCATGCGCGGGAAGATCTCGTGCAGGCTGAAGCCCGGTGCCTGGGTGGTGACCAGGTCGCCCGGATCGAGCACGGCCTGGCACAGCAGTTCCAGGATGTTCTCGGAACCGTTGCCGAGCACCACGTGATCGACCGGCACGGCCAGGTTCCGCCCGATGGCCTCGGCCAGCCGTTTGCCGGTGGGGTCGGGATAGCGGGAGAAACCCTCGGCCAGGCGCAGGCGCATCGCTTCGGCGACCGCGGGGGAGACCCCGAACGGGCTCTCGTTGTTGGACAGCTTGATCACGCGGGAAATGCCGCTGACGCGGGCCACCTCGTCCGGATCGGCGCCGGGATCGTAGGCCGGAAGGCCCGCGACCTCCTGGCGCACCAAGGAGAGCCGGGTCGTGAACGTGCCGATGCTCACCAGAAGCCGACCCTTTCCCCGCGCCCCGCCGCCAGCGCGAGATCGGCGATGTAACGACCCAGTGCGGCGTCGGTGACCGCCATCCCGCTGTTGTAGGCGAAAACCACGTCGTCGGGATCACGGCGGGCGGGGGTGTCGCCGAGCAGGATGTCCGGTAGTTCGGCGTCCACTGGGGGCAGGCTGCCGTCCGGGGCGCGCAGTTTTCCGCAGGTGACGTGCATCTGCGTGGTGTTGGTGGCGATCCGGTAGTCCGCGCCGTGGAACACGTCGTGCACGCCGTAGCCGAGCAGCACGGAGATCGATCCCGGCTTCACCCAGTCCCGCTGGACCGTCTGCGTCACGGACAGGCCGGAGGTACCGATCAGGATGTCGGCTTCGCCCGCGGCCTTCTCCAGGTCGTCGACGATCTCGACCTCGCGGCCCTCGACACTGTCCTGCACGGCACGCAACCCCTCGGGGTAGGTGCCGAACACTTGCAGGCGCTCAAGATCCGGCAGCGCCGCGAGCAGCATCGGCAGGGCGATCTGTCCCTGGACGCCGGTGCCGACGACCAGGGCGCTGCGGGCGTCGGGACAGGCCGCGCGGGCGAACAGCGCGCTGGTGGCCGAGGATCGCAATGGCCCGAGTTTCACGACGTCCATCAGCGCGATCGGTGCCCCGGTGGTGTCGTCGGCGATGAAGATGAAGGAGTGGAACCGGTATTCGTCCCGGCGTCGGCACGGGTCGAACTCGTAGACCGCCTTGAAACACACGGTGTCGCTGGAAGCGTCCCTGGCGACCATCGAGTAGCTCAGCGAATGGTCGTCCTGGTCTTCGATGATCGTCTTGACCGGGCTGTCCGATCCGCGTTCACGGACCGCGCGGTAGGCCCCGCTGACGACTTCGAGCACCTGCCCGTAGTCGAAGTCCAGGCCTTCTTGGTGGGACTGCGGCAACAGCCACAGCTGTCCGGGCTCGGCGTAGCTCTGTGACATGCGAGAGATCTCCTTCGTTTCGAGGCTGCTCAGATTCCGTCCAGTCGCCAGCGCGGTGGGGCGTCGCCGTCGCCGAGCCGGAGAACGGCCTTTCGTGGCAGCGGGGCGTCGTGGAACCGCGATTCGAGAAAGTCCATGTGGTAGCCCGCCGTGTTGAGGTAGACCAGGAGATCACCGGTCCGCACGGGCCGGGGGAACCCGATCTTCCGCCAGGTCACCATGTCGTTTTCCAGGCAGGTCGAACCCGCGACACAGGCCGGGAAGACCTCGTCGGCGCTCGGCTCGGCCGAGAGCAGCACGGGGTCCGGAAGATAGTCGGTGTTGAACCACGGTTCGCTGAGACTGAGGCTGTTGCCCGCGACGGTGACGATCGCGTACCCGTCGGTGTCCCGCCGGTCGTCGACCTGTTGTGCGCGGTACACGGTGAAGCCGGCCTGGGCCAGCATGGACCGGCCGGGCTCGACGATGAAACGAATGCCGTTCCGGGCCGCCTTCGCCGACAGGCTCTCGTTCCCTTCGACGGGGTGGTTCATGAGCGTGCGCGCGGCCTCGGCGGTCGGCTGCCCGCCGTAGGGGTAGAAGGAGAAACCCTTGGCGGCCTTGGTTCCGTGATAGTGGGCGAGTTCGTTCTGCTGGAGGAACTCGTCCCAGAGCCGCGGTTCGACATAGCGCATCGGCAGGCCGCCGCCGATGTCGACGACTTCGGCGGAGAGCGCGCCGCGGCGCCTGGCGTCGAGGCAGTGCTCGATCATTTCGTTGGCCGCGGTCGCCCGTTCCTCAGGGGAATAACCGTTCAGATGAAAGGAGAATCCCTGGAAGCGCACGTGGTCAGAGAGGTCCAGGCACAGGCCGACCGCCGCGTCGCGTTCGGCGGTGGCCATCCCGAAGCGGCTGCCCGGCTGGCCGGAGGTGCGGGATCGCAGCACCACCCTGACCCGGCGGTCCGCGAGCCGCGCTGTCGCGGCCAGCCTGCGGAGTTCGCTGATCGAGTCGACCGCGACCAGGCAGTTGTGCCGGACG
Organism: Amycolatopsis sp. NPDC089917; assembly: GCF_040684635.1. Taxonomy (NCBI): domain Bacteria; kingdom Bacillati; phylum Actinomycetota; class Actinomycetes; order Pseudonocardiales; family Pseudonocardiaceae; genus Amycolatopsis; species Amycolatopsis sp. NPDC089917. The sequence continues at coordinate 92,862 of NZ_JBFBGL010000022.1, forward strand.
GCGAGCGAGTGCAGGGCGTCGTCTTTTTCCGGGCCGGAGACACCGATCCGGTGCCCGGGCACCCCGCCTGCCAGTGCTTTGACCAGTTCGGGGGCGCTGGCGGCGTCGATCCCGGCGTCGAGCGCGGCGGCCGAGGAGACGAAGCAGCCTGCCTTGTTCGCCTTCTTGGCGAAGAAGATGTCGACGTCGGCGCCGGTCTCGGTGAACGCCTGCCGGAGGCCGGCGATGTTCTCCTCGAAGACCTCCGGCAGCACGATGTGCAGAGGTGACCCCAGGCCGTCCAAGAGGTCGGACAACAGGGCCCGGTGATCGTCGAGGAGCGCGGAGACGACGGGATGTCGGAGAGCGGGGAGCGGGAAGGGGCGGACAGCGGTCAGCAGGGACCCCTGTCCTTGTCTAGGCATGGGCACGCCAAGGTTTCTACTGCAATTGGTTATCATTTGCAATAGGCGAAAGGCGGGGCCACGTCTGGCTTCGCGAGTGCCGGTTCCGTTCCGCGCGCGCATGCTGTTAGATGTGATTATCGTTGTCATCTGTTGGGGGGTGCCGATGTCGCATCTTCTTCGTCTCAGTGCCGTGGCCGGTCTTCTGGCGGTCATCGCGGGCTGTGGTGCCACGGAGCCGGACGTCGCGGCAGGAGGGGTCACCATCGAGAACTGCGGCGTCCAGGTGCGCGTGGACAAGCCACCGCGGCGGGCCGTCGCGCTGGATCAGGAAGTCACCGAGACGTTGCTGGCACTCGGCCTTCGCGAACGCATCGCCGGTACCGCTCTGCAATCCGGGCCGGTCGCGGAGGAATACCGCGCCGACTACGCGGCGATCCCGATGCTCAACCCGAAAGAACTGACGGGAGAGCAACTCCGGGCGGCCGACCCGGACTTCGCGATGACCGCGTTCGTCAGCGACTTCACCCGCGAGCGCGTCGGTCCTCGTGAGGAGTTCGCCACACTCGGGGTGCCGACTTACGTGAGTTCCGTGGACTGTCCGAAGTTCCTGCCCGGCAAGACCCCGTTCGAGCGGCTGTTCACCGACTACGAGAACTTCGGCAAGATCTTCGGGGTTCCCGACCGTGCCGCCGCCTTGATCGCCAAGCAGCGCGAGGTCGTCGCCGAGGCGGAGAAGGCGGGTGCGGCCCGGGCGGTCAAGCCGACCGTGGCCTACCTCTACTCCGTGTACAACGGTGCGCCATATGTGGCGGGAGGCAGCGGGCTTCCCGCCGACATGAGCCGCATGCTGGGCGCCACCAACGTTTTCGCCGACGTCGACAGTGACTGGCCCGAGGTCGGCTGGGAACAGATCGCCGCGCGGAACCCGTCCGTCATCGTGCTCGGTGACCTGCCGGATCGCGGTGAAGAGGGCGATGCCGCCGACGAGAAGATCCGGATGATGCGGGCGCATCCGGTGCTGTCGCAGCTGGACGCCGTCCGGGCCGGCCGGTTCATCGTCGTTCCCGGTCTCGAACTGGACGCCACGGTCCGCAGTGTGCACGCCCTCAAGCTGATCAGCGACGGTTTGGCGAAGCTGGGGTGACCGCGTCAGGGAAACAGGTCCTGGACACTCCGGCGGTGACGGCCCGGACCCGGCGCACCGCGATGCCCACCTGGGCGCTGTTCACCATCGGTCTGGTGGCGCTGGTGCTTTCGGTCGGGCTCGCCGCCTGTGTCGGCGCCAACGACGTAGGCCTGCCGGAGATCGCCAGGGCGGTCGGGAGCAGGCTCGGCTTGCCCGTGGAGCCGTTGTCCCGCTTGCTCGATTCGCTGATCTGGCAGCTCAGGGTGCCCAGGGTGCTGCTGGCTGCCCTCGTCGGTGCGATGCTGGCCGTGTCCGGCACCGTGCTGCAGGGCCTGACCGGCAACGCGCTGGCCGATCCCTACCTGCTCGGTGTCTCCAACGGCGCCTCGGTCGGAGCCGTCACGGTGACCCTGTTCGGGCTCGGTGCTGGCGCGCTCGGATTGTCCGGCGGGGCGCTGCTGGGCGCGTTGCTGTCCTTCGGGTTGATGATGCTGTTGCTGCGCGGCGGGATGCGGACGGTCCGGATCGTGCTGACCGGCGTCGTCGTCGGTCAGCTCTTCGCCGCGCTGACCTCGCTGCTGATCATGGCGTCCGCGGACGCGGAGACCACCCGCGCCATCACCTACTGGCTGCTGGGTTCGATGACCTCGGCGCGCTGGGACTCCGTCGTGCTCTGCGCGATCGCCTGTGCGGCCGGACTCGTGGGCTGCTGGACCCGGTCCCAGGCGCTGGACGCCTTCTCCTTCGGGGAGGACACCGCCGAGTCACTCGGGATCAGCGTGCGCACGACCAGGATCACCACGCTCGTCCTGACCGCGCTGCTGACCTCGGTCGCGGTGGCCTCGGTCGGGGCGGTCGGCTTCGTCGGCCTCATCGTCCCGCACGCCGCCCGGTTCATCATCGGCCCCCGGCACCGGGTCCTCATGCCGTTCGCCGCCCTCACGGGGGCGGTGTTCCTGGTGTGGGCCGACGCGCTCGCCCGGGTCGCGCTGGCCCCCAGGGAGGTCCCGGTCGGCGTCGTCACCGCCCTGATCGGGGTTCCGCTGTTCCTGGTCATCCTGCGCAAACGGGGAGAGCTGTGAGAATCGACGCGGAATCCCTGTGCTGGGGTGTGCCCGCGAGGGTCATCGTCGACGATGTCGCGTTGAGCGTCGATACCGGCGAAGTGCTGGGCCTGGTGGGGCCGAACGGTTCCGGCAAGTCGTCACTACTGCGCTGCCTGGCGGGCCTGCGCAAACCCCGAAGCGGGACCGTCCGCTACGGCGGCTCGGACATAGCGGACTGGGACAGCAAACGGATCGCTCGCCGCGTGGCCTTCGTCGATCAGTACACCGACACCGAGAGCGACCTCCTCGTCGCCGACCTCGTCGCGCTCGGCCGGACCCCGTTCCACTCGAACTGGCGGGGGCACGACCATCGGGACGACGCCGTCGTGAACGCCGCGCTGCGACGGATGGGCTTGGCCGAATTGCGTGCCAGGCCGTGGAAAACCCTGTCCGGCGGGGAACGTCAGCGCACGCACATCGCGCGCGCCCTCGCGCAGGAGCCTTCGGCCATCCTGCTCGACGAACCCACCAACCACCTCGACATCGCCCACCAGCTCGACCTCATGCGCCTGCTCGCCGGCGCCGGGCGGACCGCGGTCGTCGTCTTGCACGACCTGTCCCTGGCGGCCCGGTTCTGCGACCGGCTCGCGCTGATGGGAGGGGGCAGGGTGGTGGCATCAGGGGCCCCGCTCGACGTCCTGACACCTGCCCGCATCGCGGAGGTGTTCGGTGTCGAAGCGGAAGTCGGCCCCGATCGTTTCGGTGACGCGCATATCTACTATCGGTGACCCTCGTTCTGTTCCGCCCCAAGGCTCTTCGCTGTTCGCGCGGAGCCTGCTATCGTGCGCTTAATGAAAATGAAATCGGGTATCAGTGTCATGAGTGCTACTCTGCTGGTCGCGCTCGCAGGCTGCGGAGGCGGCTCCACCGACGCGAGCGGACGAGAAGCGGCGGGACAGGGTGCGACGGCTTATCCGTTCAGCATCAAGAACTGCGGTGTCGACGTGACCTACGAGGCGGCGCCGAAGCGGGCCGTCACGATGAACCAGACCGCGGCGGAGATCCTCATCCATCTGGGCGTGGGAGACCGCGTCGTCGGATCGGGCTACGAGGTCTCGAAGGCGCCGGACGACATCGCCGAGCAGTACAAGAAGATCCCGATCCTGTCGGCGAAGAAGGAGACGATCAAGCACGAGAAACTGCTGGAGGCGCAGCCGGACTTCGTCTACAGCTCCTTCTCGAGTTTCCTCACGGCGGCGCAGGGCGGTGAACGGGACCAGTTGCACAAGCTGGGCGTGCCGACCTACGTGACCGAGTTCGACTGCACCTATCACGCCAGCGTGGCGAACGCGGACTTCCCGATACTGTTCGAGGAATACCGCCGGCTGGCCAAGATCTTCGGCGTCCCCGCGGCGGGGGAGAAGCTGGCGACCGAACAACAGGCCGTGGTGGACAAGGCACTGGGCGAGGTCAAGAAGCGGGACACCCCGCTCAAGGTGATGTGGTTCTACTCCACCTACGCGGGAACGCCATGGGCGGCCGGTCCCGGTGGGCTGCCTCAGCGCGTCTCCGAACTCGCCGGGGTCAAGAACATCTTCGACGACGCGCCGACCAAATGGGCCGAGGTGAGCTGGGACGAGGTCGCGGCCCGGAATCCCGACGTCATCATCCTGGCCGACCTGAGCCGGGGCGAGCCCAACGACACCGCGCAGGAGAAGATCGACCTACTCAAGAAGGACCCGCTCACGAGCAAGCTCGGCGCCGTGGCGGGCAACCGGTTCATCACCATCCCCGGCTCGTACATGGATCCGAGCTACGGCAGTGTGCGGATGGTTCCGTCGCTCGTCGACGGCCTGAACGAAGTCCAGTGAGCGGACGGCCGCTATGACGAGCTCACCCAGCACCGCCGGGAGCGCCAGGAACCCGATCACAAGCCGGAAGACCGTTCCGGCGCGCCCGCGGCGCACTTCGATGGCGGTCGTCTTCTTCGTGGCCGCCGCCGGGCTGTTCGTGTCGATCATCGTGACGTCCCTGTTCGGGAGCGCGAACGTCGGCCCGCTCGATGTCGTCTCCACGATCATGCGGCACGTCGGCCTCGGCGGGATCGCTCCGGCCCCGCCACTGCCGAAACTGCTGGACGCCCTGATCTGGGAGTCACGTTTCCCGCGGGTACTGCTCGCCGCCGGCGTCGGCGCGGCCCTGGCTGTCTCGGGGGCGGTCCTGCAAGCGATCACCCGGAACCCGCTGGCCGACCCCTACCTGCTGGGGGTCTCCTCCGGCGCCTCGACCGGCGCGGTGGTCGTTCTCTTGCTGGGCATCGTCAGCGGTGTCTCCCTGTCGACAGGGGCGTTCGTCGGCGGAATGGCCGCCTTCGGCCTGCTGCTGCTCCTGCTCGGCGGGGGACGCGTCTCCAGTCCCTCCCGCGTGGTGCTCACCGGCATGCTCGTGTACTGGTTCTTCTCGGCCGTCACCTCGCTCGTCCTCATGGTCAGCGGGGACGCGAACTCGACCCGGGGCTTCACCTACTGGCTGCTCGGCACTCTCGCGGGCGTCCGGTGGGAAGGGGTGACCGTCACCGTCGTGATCATCCTGATCGGGGTGCTGGCCATCCTGTTCTTCGCGCCGGCACTGGACGCCTTCACCTTCGGCTGGGATTCCGCCGCCGCGCTGGGTGTCAACGTCACCGCGGTCCGCGTCTGGCTGATGGTGCTGACTTCGATCATCACGGCGGCCGCCGTGTCGGCCTCCGGTGCGATCGGCTTCATCGGGCTGCTCATCCCGCACGCCGTCCGCATCCTGGCTGGCCCGATGCACCGCTCGCTGCTGCCGCTTTCCGCGATCATCGGCGCGATCTTCCTCATCTGGGTGGACACGTTCGCGCGGACCGCGTTCTCACCGCAGGAACTGCCCGCCGGCGTCGTCACCGCGCTGCTCGGCGCGCCCGTGTTCGCGCTGATCCTGAAGCGTCTGGAGACCTGATGGGCCGCATCACCGCCACCGAACTCTCCTGGTCGGTCAAGGGCCACCGGCTGCTGGACACCATCGACCTGGCGGCGCCCGACGGGAAGATCGTCGGGTTGCTCGGTCCCAACGGGTCGGGGAAGTCCACCCTGCTGCGGTTGCTCGCCGGGCTGCGCCGCCCCGACAGCGGGTCGGTGCGCTACGACGACACCGGCCTGAGCGACCTCGGCCGCCGGGTGCTCGCCCGGCGGCTCGCTGTCGTCGAGCAGGACGTGACCGCGCACAATCACGTCAGCGTCCGTCAGGTGGTGGAGCTCGGCCGCACCCCTTTCCGCGGCCGATTCGACGCCCTGACCGAAGACGATCTGCGGATCATCGACGGGGCGCTCGCGCGTGTCGACATCGCCGACAAGCAGCACCGGAGCTGGCACACCTTGTCCGGCGGGGAGAAACAACGCGTCCAGCTGGCCCGTGCGCTCGCCCAGGAGCCGAAAGAGATCCTGCTCGACGAGCCCACCAATCACCTCGACATCCGCCACCAGCTCGAACTCCTCGGCCTGCTGGGAACCCTGGACGCCACCTGCGTCGTCGCCCTGCACGACCTCAACCTCGCCGCCCGCTACTGCGACCACGTCGTCATCCTGGAACACGGACGGGTGGTCGCCGCCGGTGCGCCCGAGGCCGTGCTGACCGCCGAGCTGATCGAATCCGTCTACGGCGTCGACGTGCTCATCGACCATGAACCCGTCACCGGCACGCTTCGGATCACCTACCTGGCCGCCGGGACTGGGACAACCGCTGATCAGTACCGGCCTCGTCTTCCCGCGAGCTGACGGCTGGTCCCGGTCCACGTGCTCGTCATGGCCACGGGCGTGTGCGCGTGACCGGCCCGCGGCCCGGCGGCGAACCGGGACCGGACGCTCTACTCTTGGCCGGAACCACCTGGCTGATCCATGGAGTCCCCGTGAGCACCAATCGTTCCGTCCCGGTCGTTCCCGGCAGGCGATCGACCCGGCAGCGGGCCGCGGTCGCGGCCTTGCTCGACGAGATCGACGAGTTCCGCTCCGCTCAGGACCTGTTCGAGCACCTGCGTGACCGGGGCGAGGAGGTCGGCCTGACCACGGTCTACCGGACACTGCAGTCGCTCGCCGACGCCGGCGAGATCGACACGCTGCGTTTCGAAAGCGGAGAGGCCTACTACCGCCGATGTTCGCGCGGTCATCACCACCATCTCGTGTGCCGCGACTGCGGCCGCACCGTCGAGGTCACCGGCCCCGCGGTGGAGCGGTGGGCGGGCAGGATCGCCACCGAGCACGGCTTCGTCGACGTCAGCCACTCGCTGGAGATCATCGGCCGTTGTGCCGCTTGCGCGGGCTGAAAGCGTCCTTTCTCCACTGTCTTCGAAGGACGCGGCGGGTATCCGGCGGGGCGAAGTCCGGTTCCTCCGGTGAGGGTCAGTGTTCGTCGTAGTGGCCGTTGTGGGCGGCATGGCGGTGTCCGTCGTGGATGTAGTCGACGTGGTCTCCGTGTGGGACCGCGACGTGGCCGCAGCCGCCGCCGTGGGTGTGCTCGGCGTGTTCGTGCGGTACGTGGCCGGTGGGTTCACATTCGTCCCAGTGGCCGTCGTGCTCACGGTGCAGGTGTCCATCGTGGACGTAGTCGACGTGGTCTCCGTGTGGAACCGCGACGTGGCCGCAGCTGTCACCGTGGGTATGGGTGTGTACCTGGTGTTCGGTGTGGACGGTCATCTCGCCGTCTCCTTCGTGGTCGGTTCGCGAGCCAATTCATAGGAACATGGCGATATGTCCTCGGCAACCCGGTGTAACCCACCAGTGCTTTAGTGAAAATGATAATCGTTATGTGTTATGGTGGAGGTGTCGGCCTGGTGTGCCGAGAAACCGGGAGATCGCGGAGGGAGCTCGGATGAAGGTGCGGAAGTCGTTGCGTTCACTCAACAACAAGCCGGGATCGCAGGTGGTGCGACGCCACGGGAAGACGTATGTGATCAACAAGAAGAATCCGAAGTACAAGGCTCGCCAGGGCTGAGGGTCCGGATCGGCGGGAGGGTACTCGATGACCGAAGCCGCGACCTGGGAAGACGAACTGGCCACGGTCGAACGTGACGCGGCGGTGAGTGAGCCGATGGTGCGCCAGGCGGTCCGCTGGCTGGCGCGAACGCATCCGCTGGGAGACGGCTCCCGGGTGCTGGACGTGGGTTCCGGCCCGGGATGTGCCACGGTGATCCTGGCCGAGGAGTTCCCGGACAGTGAGGTGATCGCGGTCGACCCCACCGCGGGGTTCACCGCCCGGGCGGCCGCGCGGTTCACCGAACACGGGCTGGGGCGGCGGGTGCGGGCCGGATATGGCGAGATCGGCACTTCGTCGCTGCCCGCGCTGGGACCGGCCGATCTGGTGTGGTGCGCACACGTCGTGCATCACCTTCCCGATCCGGTCGCGGCGCTGCGCGAACTGTCGTCGCTGCTCGTGCCGGGGTCGGGTGTGCTGGCCGTGGCCGAAGGCGGGTTGTCCGCGCGGTTCCTGCCCGGCGGTTACGGCGTCGGGAATCCCGGCTTCGTGAGCAGGCTGGAGGCGGCCCTGAGTGACCACTTCGTCGGTTCGTGGTCGCTCACCGGTGCCGCCGTGGGTGGCGGCCGGGACTGGCCACTGCTGCTCGCGGACGCCGGTCTCCGCCATCGCGTGACACGGACCTTTCTTCTCGACCTGCCCGCCCCCGCCAGTCCCGAAGTCCGCGGTCACGTGGTCGATCGGTTCACCCGGATCCAGCGGCTCGTCGGCCCCGCGCTCTTCGAAGAGGACAGTGCGGCATTGGCACGGCTGCTCGACCCCGCCGACCCGGTCGCCCTCGTCAACCGGCCCGACCTCTTCGTGCTCCAGGCCACCACCTGGCATCTGGGCAGCCGGATTTAGCGACGGTCAAGGCAACTGTACCGACCGCTCGCCTGCCTTTCGCGACGCTTCCGCCCCTGCGGACCGCAAGTCCCGCGGTGAAGGGGACCTTCCGCTCATGCGACACGGGGAAAGTCCCCTTCACCTCACTCGTCCCCGCCGAGCACCGGTCCGACATGTGAGCGAGCGACTGAAATCGCCACCGCGTTGGCGGTGACCAAGGGGCTGGGAAGCCCGGCCATGTCGAGCGGTGCGCGTGCCTCATCCGAGTGGCGGGTAGGGGAGCAGGCTGGAGGTGTGTTCGTCGACGCGCAGGGTTTTCCCGATCGCGGGGAACGCGCGTTGCGGGCAGGCCGGGCGTTCGCAGACCTTGCAGCCCATCCCGATCGGGGTGACCGCGGCGTCGGTTCCGAGGGCGAGGCCGTCGGAGTAGATCAGCCTGCGCGCGTGGCGCAGTTCGCAGCCCAGTCCGATGGCGAAGGTCTTTCCGGGATCGCCGTGTCCGCCGACGGTGCGGTTCACCGTGCGGGCGAGCCAGAAGTATTTCTTGCCGTCCGGTAGTTCGGCGACCTGGGTGAGGATCCGGCCGGGCGAGCTGAACGCCTCGTAGACGATCCACAGTGGACACGAGCCGCCGACGCGGGAGAAGTGGAAACCCGTGGCGGACTGGCGTTTCGAGATGTTCCCGGCGCGGTCGACCCGGACGAACGAGAACGGCACGCCGCGTGTTCCCCGGCGCTGCAGCGTCGAGAGCCGATGGCAGATCGTCTCGAAGCCCACGCCGAAGTGGTCGGAGAGGCGGGTGATGTCGTAGCGGTAGCGTTCCGCGGCGCCGAGAAAGACCCGGTAAGGCAGGACGAGCGCGCCTGCGAAGTAGTTGGCCAGTCCGATCCGCGCGAGACGGCGCGCGGTGTCGCCGCTGAAGTTCCCGTCGTCGACCAGCTTGTCGATCACGTCCCCGGCTTCCAGGAGCGCCAGTTCCGACGCGAGCCGGAACGCGGCCTGCCCGGGGCGGAGTGCGGGAGAGAGGTGCAGGACTTTGCCGGTGGGGTCGAACCTGTGCTGATCGGCGCCCAGGGCGGCTGCGGTCACCTCGACGCCGTGTCGCTCCTTCAGTCCGGCGGCGAGTCCCGCGCGGACCTCGCCGGGAACCAGTCGCAGCCGTGAGGCCAGCCGCTCGGCGGGTTCGTCTAGTTCGGCGACGTGGTTGCGGCGCCGGTAGAACCAGTCCCGGATCTCTTCGTGCGGCTGTTGGGCGGCGGTGCGGTCGAGCCCCTGTTCGGACACCAAAGTCGCGATGTTTTCCATGGCCTCGCGGTAGCGCCGGTGCAGGGACACCAGGGTCCGGGCGACGTCGGGAAGCTGGGTGGTCAGCTCGTCGACCTGTCCGGTGGAGATCGTGCCGTCGACGGTGTCGTCGGCGAAGACTTCGCGGACGTCGGCGACCAGCCGGGCGGTGTCCTGGGGTGCGAAGAACTCGGCGTCCACGCCGAAGTGCTCGGTGAGCCGGACCAGGACCGGCAGGGTGAGCGGCCGTCCGTTGTGCTCGAGCTGGTTGACGTAGCTCGGCGAGATCTCCAGCAGCCGGGCCAGGTCCGATTGCGTCATCGACCGGTCCTCACGCAACTGCTTCAGCCGCGCCCCGGCATACAGCTTCTCCACAGCGGCGACTGTAACAACATTTACAGATCGGCCTCAAACGTTCACAACATTTGACAACCGCAGGCTATCGACCCGGCGGTGATCTCGGTGCCACGCTGATCGCAGGCACTACAAGGTTCACAGGAGGGCTCCATGAGCACCGAGATCGCCAGGGTCGCCGTCGTGGGCGCCGGGCAGATGGGCGCCGGGATCGCCGAGGTTTGTGCCCGCGCCGGGCTGGACGTCGTGGTCTGCGAACAGGACGCCCCGTCGGCCGACGCCGGCCGCGCGCGGATCCTCGCGTCCCTCGACCGCGCGGTGAAGGCGGGCAAGCTGGAACGCCCGGCCGCCGAGCGTGCCGCCTGGCGGCTGCGGTTCACCACCGATCTCGGTGACCTGGCCGACCGGCAGCTGGTGATCGAGGCCGTCGCCGAGGACGAGCAGATCAAGACCGAGCTGTTCGCGACGCTGGACAAGGTGGTCGAGGCCCCGGACGCGATCCTCGCCTCCAACACCTCGTCCATCCCGATCATGCGGCTGGGCATGGCCACCGAGCGGGCCGCGCAGGTCGTCGGCCTGCACTTCTTCAACCCGGTCCCGGTGCTGCCGCTGGTCGAGGTGGTCGGCTCGTTGCTGACCAGCCCCGCCACCACCGACCGGGCCGAACGGTTCGCCCAGGACGTGCTGGGCAAGAAGACCGTGCGGGCGCGTGACCGGGCCGGGTTCGTGGTCAACGCGCTGCTCGTGCCCTATCTGCTTTCGGCGATCCGGATGGTCGAGTCGGGATTCGCCTCGGCGTCCGATGTGGACCGGGGGATGGAACTCGGGACCGCGCATCCGATGGGGCCGTTGCGGCTGACGGATCTGATCGGCCTCGACACGGTCGCCGCGATCGCCGACTCGCTCTACGCCGAATTCAAGGAAGCGCTCTACGCGCCTCCTCCCTTGTTGTTGCGCATGGTCGACGCCGGGTTGCTCGGCAAGAAGGCCGGCCGCGGTTTCTACGTCTACGAAGGAAAGTGATGATCGACCACACCGTCCGCACGTATCCCTCCGCCGAAGCCCTGCCGCGCGAGGAGCAGCTGGCGTGGAAGCTCGCCGCTGTCGCCACCGACGACGTCGAGGTCACGCCCGAGGTCGCCGACATGGTGATCAACCGGGTGATCGACAACGCCGCCGTGGCCGCCGCGTCGCTGACCCGCCGTCCGGTCCGCTCCGCCCGGGACCAGGCGCTCTCGCACCTCGGCAAGCCGGGCGCGACCGTGTTCGGTGTCGAAGGCCGGTACTCGCCGGAATGGGCCGCGTGGGCCAACGGCGTCGCCGTGCGGGAACTGGACTATCACGACACCTTCCTCGCCGCGGACTACTCGCACCCCGGGGACAACATCCCGCCGATCCTCGCCGTCGCCCAGCACACCGGGCGCACCGGCGCGGACCTGCTGCGCGGGATCGCCGCCGGGTACGAACTCCAGGTGAACCTGGTCCGCGGGATCTGCCTGCACGAACACAAGATCGACCACATCGCCCACCTCGGCCCGTCGGTCGCCGGTGGCATCGGGGCACTGCTGGGCTTGGACACGGAGACGGTGTACCAGGCCATCGGGCAGGCGCTGCACACCACGACGACGACCCGGCAGTCCCGCAAGGGCGAGATCTCCTCGTGGAAGGCGTACGCCCCGGCGTTCGCCGGCAAGGCCGCGATCGAGGCCGTCGATCGCGTGATGCGCGGCGAGGGCGCGCCGAGCCCGATCTACGAGGGTGAGGACGGTTTCATCGCCTGGCTGCTCAGCGGGCCGAAGGCCGAGTACACCGTGCCGCTGCCCGGCAAGGGTGAAGCCAAACTGGCCATTTTGGACACTTACACCAAGGAGCACTCGGCCGAGTACCAGAGCCAGGCGCTGATCGATCTCGCGCGGCGGCTCGGCCCGAAGGTCGGCGAGTTCGGCAAGGTGGAGAAGATCGTCATCCACACCAGCCACCACACGCACTACGTGATCGGCTCCGGCGCCGGTGACCCGCAGAAGTACGACCCGAAGGCCAGCAGGGAGACGCTGGACCATTCGATCCCGTACATCTTCGCGGTCGCGTTGCAGGACGGGGAATGGCACCACGAGAAGTCCTACGCGCCGGACCGGGCCGCGCGCCCGGACACCGTCGAACTCTGGCAGAAGATCAGCACCGTCGAGGATCCCCACTGGACCGAGCGCTATCACGCGCCCGAACCGGCGTTCGGCGGCCGTGTCGAGATCACCCTCGCCGACGGGACGGTGCTGTCGGACGAGATCGCCGTCGCCGACGCCCACCCGGCCGGGGCACGGCCGTTCGCCCGCGAGCAGTACATCGCGAAGTTCCGCACGCTCGCCGACGGCGTGATCACTCCCGAGGATCAGGACTGGTTCCTCGACACCGTCACCCGGCTCGGGGAGCTTGACGCGGCCGAGGTCGCCGGAATCGCGCTTCCCGCCGGACTCGACAGCACGCCGGCGAGCAAGGGGATCTTCTGATGCTGCACGCCACCACCAGTCCCGCCGAGAAACGCGCCGCGTTCCGAGCCGGACTGAACTCCGGCGCCTTGCAACGCTTTCCGGGTGCCTTCAACCCTCTGAGCGCCAAACTCATCGAGCGGCGTGGCTTCGAGGGTGTCTACATCTCCGGCGCGGTCCTGTCGGCCGAACTCGCCCTGCCCGACATCGGGCTGACCACGATCACCGAGGTCGCGGGCCGCTCCCAGCAGATCGCCCGTGTCACCGCGCTGCCCGCGCTGGTCGACGCCGACACCGGATTCGGCGAGCCGATGAACGCCGCCCGCACCACCCAGTTGCTGGAAGACGCCGGTGTCGCGGGAATGCACCTGGAAGACCAGGTCAACCCCAAACGCTGCGGCCACCTCGACGGCAAGGACGTCGTGGAGCGCGACGTCGCCGTCCGGCGGATCACCGCCGCGGTCGCGGCCCGGCGTGATCCGGACTTCGTCATCGCCGCCCGTACCGACGCCGCCGGGGTGAACGGTCTCGACGACGCGATCGACCGGGCGAAGGCTTACGCCGACGCCGGGGCCGATCTCATCTTCCCCGAAGCGATGCGCGGACCGGCCGATTTCGAACGTATGCGGGCTTCGGTCGACGTTCCGATCCTGGCGAACATGACCGAATTCGGCAAAAGCGAATTGCTGGATGTGAAGACCTTGGACTCGCTAGGGGTGAACATCGTCATCTACCCCGTCACCCTGCTCCGGCTCGCGATGGAAGCCGCCGAGAACGGCCTGCGCACCATCGAAGAACAGGGAAGTCAGGAGAGCCTGCTTCCGCGGATGCAGCACCGGCGCGACCTGTACGACCTGCTCGACTACAACTCCTACAACGCTTTCGACGAGAACATCTTCAATTTCCGCGTCTAGATTTCCTGGGACGCCCGAATTCCTTCAAGGGGACAACCATGTCCGCACCCACTGTCTACAAAGGACTTGCCGGGGTCGTCGTCGACACCACCGAGGTGTCGATGGTCAACCCCGACACCAACTCCCTGACCTACCGGGGATACCCGGTCCAGGACCTCGCCGCGCGCTGCTCGTTCGAAGAGGTCGCGTACCTGCTCTGGCACGGCGAACTACCCGACGCCGCCCAGCTGGCCGCGCAGAACGAGACCGAGCGGGCGCAGCGTGATCTCCCGGCCGACCTGGTGACGACGTTGCTCGCGCTGCCCGACACCGCGCACCCGATGGACACGCTCCGCACCGCGGTGAGCATCCTCGGCGCGAACGACCCGAGCGAGGACGACAACTCGCCCGAAGCCAACCACGCCAAGGCGTTGCGGCTTTTCGCGGTGCTGCCCGCGGTCGTGGCCATCACCCAGCGCCGCAGGCACGGCCTGCGCCCGCTCCCGCCGCGCGACGACCTCGGATACGCCGAGAACTTTCTCTACATGACACTCGGTAAAGTGCCGGAACCGGTGATCGTCCGCGCGTTCGAGACGTCCTTGGTGCTCTACGCCGAGCACAGCTTCAACGCCTCCACCTTCACCTCGCGCGTGGTCACGTCCACGCTGTCGGACCTCTACAGCGCCGTCACCGCGGGAATCGGCGCGCTGAAGGGCCCGCTGCACGGTGGCGCCAACGAAGCCGTGATGGCCACGTTCGAGGAGATCGGCTCGGCCGACAAGGCCGAAGCGTGGCTGAAGACCGCACTGGCCGAGAAGCGGAAGATCATGGGCTTCGGGCACCGGGTCTACAAGAGCGGCGACTCCCGTGTCCCGACCATGCGCCAGGCGCTGCAGGAGGTCGCCGAACTCCGCGACGGGCACGAACTGCTCGACCTGTACGAGGCGCTGGCCCGGGCGATGTACGCGGAGAAGGGCCTGCACCCCAACCTCGACTACCCGGCTGGCCCCGCGTATCACCTGATGGGATTCGACACCCCGGTGTTCACCCCGATCTTCGTCGCCGCGCGGATCACCGGCTGGACCGCCCACATCACCGAACAACTCGCGGCCAACAGCCTCATCCGTCCGTCGAGCGTCTACTCCGGTAAGGCGCAGCGCGCCATCGAGCGTCCTTGATCGCCGGGCCGGCCACGCTCGATGGCGTGGCCGGCCCGAAAAGACTTGAGGAAAACCCGAGCGCGAAACGCTACAGTGGCGACGCAGCTGGTTCGGCCGCCGCGAGTTTCACGGTGGTGGTCGAGGCAAGAGGGAACCCGGTGCGAATCCGGGACTGCCCCGCAGCGGTGAGTGGGAACGACCTCCGTCAGTCTCTCCGGAGACAGCACTGAGCCGGGATGGCTTGGGAAGCGACGGACAGTAGGAACCCGGCGTGCGTCGGAACGCCCACGAGTCCGAAGACCTGCCCGCTGTGCACCCCACGACCGTGGGGTGGTGGCTGCGACCTCGCGGGTTGGGTCTCGCCGAATCACGACCGGGTGCCGGTCGTGATTTGTCGCGCGCTCTCGCGGGGTCCACGTGGACTCGCGAAGGAGAGCCCCGTGACCTCGACAACCACAACCAGCCGCGCCACCGTGTACGGCTACCCCCGCCAGGGTGCCGACCGGCAGTTGAAGAAGGCGATCGAGTCCTACTGGGCGGGCCGCGTCGACGCCGACGCCCTGCTCGCGACCGCCCGCGAGCTGCGCCAGGGGAACCTGACGGAACTGCGCGACGCGGGCATCGACGAGATCCCCAGCAACTACTTCTCGTTCTACGACCACGTCCTGGACACCTCCTGGATGCTCGGCGCGATCCCGCAGCGGCACCTCACCGCGGTCCCGGACGTGACCACGCCCGCAGGACGGCTGGACCGCTACTTCGCCATGGCGCGCGGCACCGCGGACGCGCCGCCGATGGAGATGACCAAGTGGTTCGACACGAACTACCACTACCTCGTCCCCGAACTCGGCCCGGACACGCGGTTCAGCCTCGACGCGAGCAAGCCGCTCGCCGAGTTCGCCGAAGCTCTCGACCAGGGCGCCACCACCCGGCCGGTCATCCTCGGCCCGGTCAGCTTCCTGTTGCTGGCCAAGGACCCGACCGGGACCGACGGCTTCCGGCCCCTGGACCTGCTGGACCGGATCGTCCCGCTGTACATCGATCTGCTGCGGCAGCTGCGTGAAGCGGGCGCGGAATGGGTCCAGCTGGACGAGCCCGCGCTGGTGACCGACCAGCCGTCCGACGTGCTGGCCAAGGTCGAGGAGACCTACGCCGCCCTCGCCCGCGAGGAAGCGCGCCCGAAGATCCTCGTGGCCTCCTACTTCGACCGGCTCGGCGAGGCACTGCCGGTGCTGGCCGCCGCGCCGGTCGAGGGCCTCGCGATCGACTTCACCGGCGCGGCCGCGGCCAACGTCGACGGGCTCGCCGCCGCGGGAGGTATTCCCCGCAAGCGCTTGGTCGCCGGGATCGTCAACGGCCGCAACATCTGGGCCGCGGACCTGACCGCCGCCCTGACCACGCTCGGCACCCTGCTCGGGCTGGCGGGCACCGTTGACGTCGCCGCGTCCTGCTCGCTGCTGCACGTCCCGCTGGACGTCACCCTGGAAACCGACCTGGACCCCGAGATCGCCGGCTGGCTCGCGTTCGCGCGGCAGAAGCTCGAGGAGATCGTCACCCTGCGCCGGGGCCTGACCGAGGACCGCGGCGCGATCAACA
Source organism: Amycolatopsis sp. NPDC089917 (assembly GCF_040684635.1). Classification (NCBI taxonomy): domain Bacteria; kingdom Bacillati; phylum Actinomycetota; class Actinomycetes; order Pseudonocardiales; family Pseudonocardiaceae; genus Amycolatopsis; species Amycolatopsis sp. NPDC089917. The sequence goes on from NZ_JBFBGL010000022.1 coordinate 109,061, forward strand.
ACCTCCTGCACGTCAACGCCAGCCGACTGGCCTCGCGCGCGGCGTCACCGATCGTGCGGGTGCCCGCCGTCCGCGACCGGGTCGCCGCGATCACCGACGCGGACCTGCACCGCGCGGCCCCGTACGGCAAGCGCCGCCAGGCACAGCAGGATCGGCTGCGGCTGCCGGAGCTGCCGACGACCACGATCGGTTCGTTCCCGCAGACGGGTGAACTGCGCAAGGCGCGCGCGGCGCTGCGGGCGGGCAAGCTCGACCGTGACGCCTACCAGGAGGCGATGAAGGCCGAGATCCGCGCGGTCATCGCCGAACAGGAACAGATCGGCCTGGACGTGCTGGTGCACGGCGAGCCGGAACGCAACGACATGGTCCAGTACTTCGGCGAGCAGCTCACCGGATTCCTGGCCACCCAGCACGGGTGGGTGCAGTCCTACGGCACCCGCTACGTCCGGCCGCCGCTGATCGTCGGCGACGTCGCGCGCCCCGAGCCGATGACCGTCGCCTGGGCCACCTACGCCCAGAGCCTGACCGAGCGGCCCGTCAAGGGCATGCTGACCGGCCCGGTGACCATGCTCGCGTGGTCGTTCGTGCGGGACGACCAGCCCGAAGGCGACACCGCCCGCCAGGTCGCGCTCGCCCTGCGGGACGAAGTCGTCGACCTGGAGAACGCCGGGATCAAGGTCATCCAGGTCGACGAGCCCGCGCTGCGCGAAACCCTGCCGCTGCGCACGGCCGACCGTGCCGCGTACCTGGAGTGGGCCGTGGCGTCCTTCCGCCTGGCGACCTCGGGCGTGCGGGACGAGACGCAGATCCACACGCACATGTGCTACGCCGAGTTCGGCGACGTGCTGCAGGCGATCATCGACATGGACGCCGACGTCATCAGCCTGGAAGCGGCCCGGTCGAACATGGCCATCGTCGCCGACCTCGCGCGTGCCGGATATCCCAACGAGGCGGGTCCCGGGGTGTGGGACATCCACTCGCCGCGGGTCCCGTCGGTGGAGGAGATCGCCGGCCATCTGCGGACCGCCGCTTCGGCGTTCCCCGCGGACCGGCTGTGGGTCAACCCCGACTGCGGGCTCAAGACCCGTGGCTACCCCGAGGTGCGGGCGACCTTGGCCAACCTGGTCGAGGCCACCGGCCAAGTGCGGGCCCGTTCGTGACGGCTGGCTCTATCGTCCCGCGGCGGGTGGCCCTCCCACCCGCCGCGGTACCCGCGCAGCGGACCGCTCGCCCGCGTACGGTCCGTGACCGTCTCGCCTCCGGCACACCGATGATCTCGCTGGAGTTCATGCCACCACGCCCGACCGACGACGCGGACCGGATCTGGCAGAACGTCCGCAAGCTGGAGTCGCTGCGACCGGGATTCGTCTCCGTCACCTATGGGGCAGGCGGATCCACCCGGGACAACACGATCGCCGTGGCCGCCCGGATCGCCAGGGAGACCACCATGCTGCCGGTGGTGCACCTCACCGCCGTCGACCATTCCGTCCGGGAGCTGCGGTCGTTCGTCGGGCAGCTCGCCGACGCCCGTGTCGTCAACGTGCTCGCGTTGCGCGGCGACCCGCCCGGCGACGTAGACGGCGAGTGGAAACGACATCCGGAGGGACTCGCCTACGCGAGCGAACTCGTCGGGCTGCTGCGTGATCACGGCGACTTCTGTGTCGGCGTGGCCGCCTTCCCGCATCGTCATCCGCGTTCGATGAGCGTCGAGGAAGACACGGCGCGCTTCGTCGCGAAATGCCGGGCGGGCGCCGACTACGCGATCACGCAGATGGTCTTCGACGCCGAAGACTACCTGCGGTTGCGGGACCGGGTCGTCGAGGCGGGCTGCGAAACACCGATCATCCCCGCGCTGATGCCGGTCACCACGACGCGGACGATCGCGCGGTCGGAGCAGCTGTCGGGCGCACCGTTCCCGCCGCACCTGGCGGCACGGTTCGCCGCCGTGGCCGACGACCCGAAAGCCGTCCGCGCGCTCGGCATCGAACAAGCGATCCTGCTCGCCCGCCGCCTGCAGGCGGAAGGCGCGCCCGGGCTGCACTTCATCACGTTCAACTACGCCAAGGCCACCACGGAGGTCGTCGCCGAACTCCCGGGACCCGGCTGATGCCTCCCAAGCCGCGCCGGATCCGGGTCGATGGAACCGAGCTGGTCGTGCTGACCAAAGCCGCCTACGAAAGCCTGGACGGCCAGCGACGCCAGGCAGGCGCGCAGGGCGCTCGCGTCCGGGCACTGCGCGGTCAGCTCGACCAGCTCAACGCGTTCGTCGACCGCCTGGAAAAGGTCGCGGCTGCCCTGCCCGCCTGCCCGCCCGAGCTGCTCGCCGAACTCGCGAACCGCCCGGGCCGCGACGGCGACCGCGGGGCCTGAAACCTTGGTGTGGAACGACAAAATGCCCGAAGGGCTTGGTGTGAAATGATGAAGATCGACCGGTCACCGCTGCCCGGCCTCGACCGCCCCAGTCCCGTCACGAGACCGGACGTCGGGCAACTCAAGATCATGGGCGTCCTGAACGTCACCCCGGATTCGTTCTGGCAGGGCAGCAGGTACGACGCCACCGAACGGGCGATCTCGGCCGGGGAGGAGATGTTCGCGGACGGCGCCTGGGCCGTCGACATCGGTGGTGAATCGACCCGGCCGGGGGCCGCCGAAGTGTCCCCGGACGAGGAATGGGACCGGATCGCTCCGATCGTCTCCGCGCTGGCGGCACGTGGACGTGTCTCGGTCGACACCCGCCACCCCGGGGTCGCGGAAGCGGCCGTGCAGCAGGGCGCCTCGATCATCAACGACGTCTCCGGCACCCTGCACCGGCTCGCCGCCCGGCTCGGCACGGGCTACGTCGGCATGCACTCCACCGCGGTGCCGGTGCGAGCGGGCGCCCAGCCGGCGTACGGCGACGTGGTCGCCGAGGTGAGCGCCTACCTGCTCGGCGTCGCCGCGGCCGCGCACGCCGACGGCTCCACCGAAGTCTGGATCGACCCCGGAATCGGCTTCGGCAAAGGGACCGAGGACAACCTGCGGCTGCTTCGTGCCTTGCCGGAACTGTGTGGTCTGGGGATCCCGGTCCTGCTAGGGGTGAGCCGCAAGTCGTTCCTCGGCGCGGTCACCGGACGTGCCGTCGAAGACCGGCTGCCGGCTTCGCTGGCCGTTCTCGCTCCGGCGTGGTCGGCGGGCGTCGACGTCGTCCGGGTCCACGACGTACCGCAGACACGCGACACCATCGCGATGCTCGACACGATCTGGGGCCAGGGGTAGCGCCGTCCCCTGCTGTCATGTCGTCATTACCTGAAGGCAGACGAAGGGCGGTGTTGAAGGCGGGTGAGATCGTGGTCGATCCCGAGACTGTACTTGTTGCCATGACGTGGGATCGAGAACTGCAGGGTTACCCGTTCCGGATGGAAACCTTCGGTGGCGAGGTCGTCCTCGAGCGGGTTCTGCCCTATATTGCCGGTGCTGCGCTGCTAAGCACCACCACCACCACCACCATCGACGACCTTCCGAGCTGGGTCAGCGACTCGTAGAATCTCGCCTGCGTAGGCAAACGGCTGATCGAGGCGCCTGAGGCGTACCCTATGGGCGCCTTCCGTAAGTTGCTGCGTGCCGGTGGCCAGGTGTTCGCGGATGGCGATCTGACTCCCCGAGGCGGGGACGACCTCGCCGGCCTCTACCGGGCCTTCATCGGTGATCCCGATGCTTCGGCTGGTCATGAGATGCCGACGGTGAGTTGGAAGAAGTCGACGCGAACAGCCGCAGACGTTATCGACGGCGTGCGCGACGTGCTCCGCGAGATGGCCGCCGTCCCACTAACCGACGACGAGATCAAACGGGCGAAACGACCGAAAAGGGCTCCTCGATCGAAGCGCTACCGGTTCTACGAGTCTCGGCGGCCGATTTTGGCGATACTGCAGGACGACACTAGGCTCGCTGCACGCATCTACAACGATGCAACCGGACCCAACGCTGAACACGCAAACCAGCCGACTGACGGGCGCTCATGACCTCCGCGCGCTCGGACCATGCCGCCGGTGCTGCGGGCACGTTAGGACCAGCGGCAGGTGCCTGCACCGAGTACCTGCGGATTGTGCTTGTCGGATGGCCATCATCGCCGATGGTGGGCTTCGTTGCCAGGGCAATTGATTAGAGCTTCGCTGTTCGGCTGGCGTCCTTTCTCGACTGGAATCCATACTTGCTGAGGTTGAGAGCGTGCTCGGTGTGGTGTGGAGCTGTGTGGTGCGGCTGCACACCAGGTTTCCCGGTCTCGGTCTCGGTATGGACCACCAGGACGACGTTGAGACGGAGGACCTTCTCGTGAACTACTTCCCCGCTCAAGGGGCGATGCTGCCTGCCGGGATGATGCGGTGCTTGCCGTTGTCGCAACGGCTTCGTGAGTTGTTTCTCGTGACCTGGGTGCCGGTCGTGTACGGCATCATCGCGGTCAACGTGATCGTGCTGAAGTTGTTGGGTATCGACATCCTCGTCGCGGAGGCGGTCGCGATCTCCGTCGGTTTCGCGGCGGCGGAGGTGATCCGCCGGACGGTTCTCGCCGGTGCGTACCACCGCCCGTGGATCACCGGCGGCCTGCCTAGCACGGCCGCGCCTTTCGGTCGCCGGGTCGCCGGGTAGTCGGCGGTGGCGGGACCAGGACGGCCGCAGATCCCAGTCGATCCTGCCGCTGGTGAGGTCGCGCGGTTCGCCCGCGGGCTGCGCGACCTCAGGGCGGCGAAGAAGCTGAGCTATCGCGCGATGGCTCCTCTCGCCCATTACTCCCCGACCGCGTTGTCCACCGCTGCCGCTGGCAAGCGACTCCCAAGCTGGGAGGTCACCAAGGCCTACGTGGAGGTGTGTGGCGGTGACGTCCAGGCGTGGCATGAACGATGGAGCGCTGTTCGCGCGACGTTGACAGATGAACAGCCCACTCCCCATCAACAGGCCTGGGAGCCTGAGGAAACGTGGGTACGTCAGGGACCCGAGTTCTTCTCCGAGTCGGACTATCGCCGGCGTCGTTTCACGCGCCGTACGACGGTGATTGCCCTATGCCTCGGGTTGGTGATAGCGCTGACGATAACCGCCTACATGACGGTTCTACGTCAGAGTGACGAGCCCTCTGCCAGACAGAAGGAGGAACGTGTCGGCACGGCGGTAGCGCTGGACACACTGTCGATCGTGGAGGGAGGCTGGGCCTTCAGGGGCCAGACCGCCAACCTCGGCGGGGCCACCTATCCGGACACGATGCGCCAGAATCTGGAACCGTGCACCGCGCCAGAAGCGGCGGTTGAGTACAACCTCGGGAAGAACTTCACGCGGTTGGTCGCGTTCGTCGGGATCGACGACAACAGCCCGAACTCCTCGTCCACGGCGTCGATCGTCATCGAGGCCGATGGCCGGACGATTTCCAGCAACCAGCTGTCGTTCGGAGCCGGTGCGCTGCGGCTCGATACCGACCTTACGGGTGTTCTGCGTCTGAAGATCACGATTAAGGCTGAACAGGGCAGTCCCATCTGCAAGCCTCTCGGGATCGACATGGCGCAAGCCACTCTGTTCCCTACCGCGTCCAGCATCACTACATCACCGGCGCCATGAACCGGACCTCCCCGGCCTGGCACCGCCAGCACTGTTTTCGCAGATCAGGAATTGATTACCACTGATCAGGACATCGTTCAGTGAACAACCACCGAACACCCTCGGGTTGCTGATCAAGATCAACGGCTGACACACTGGGAACGTCTCGAAGCGTTGCCTGGTGGTCCAGCCAGACCTGAGACGCCACGGGGCCCCTGTCACCACCAGGGGCCCCTTTTCATGTCTCTATACGTCACCGACGGCGAACACAGGTTCACGAAACCGTGCGATCACGACTGCTGGGGTAGCGATCCGAACTCTTTCCTTGCTCACTGGCGTCGTCCGCCCCACGTATGCGGGGATGGCCCCACCACCTGGGTCATGTCCTACGTCCATGCCGACGTCGGCCCCGCGTATGCGGGGATGGCCCGTACTGCTGCATGCTCAGCGGGATCTTGGGCGGGTCTGCCCCGCGTATGTGGGGATCGCAAGACGTACGAACGGTGCGCTACCCGCTCCGTTCGTCCTGCGTACGCGGGATCGTCCTCATCTGAAACCTCTTCAGCGTGAGTTGATCATGTCCGCTCTGCGGATGTGGAACTGCCCGGCTCGTCAAGTCGGCTGAGGAGAGCAAGTGGCGGCGGACCGACCCAGAGGCGCAGTTTCGTGAGTAGGTTCAGCAGTTCGAGTCGTAGGCCGCGAAGGCCCATGCGGCGGGCGACGGCGGCGCGAAGAAGGCGGACGAGCAGGCTGCGCAGTGGCGTGAGTGGCTCGAAGTGGCTGAAGCGGCCATCACGGACGAGTGAGCGCGACGTCCATATTGAGCGATGTCGGCGCGGCCAGGTCGGCAAACGCTCGGCCCGAAGGCTGCCCTTCCGAAGCGGGTTCGAACCCGACCACTCTCTTCCGAGACCGGAATCGCCAGGCCGTCGTAGGGGTGCACGTCGTCTCCGGTTGGGCTCCGTTGCCGACGTAGAGCCCGACACGGGTCAGCACGGAATGGCACTCGTCTCCCGGCGAAGGCGGGTGTTGACCTGCACAAACTGGCAGTATTTGACAGTGAACGTCACTAGGCGGCATGGCTGAGCCGCCTTTTAATCCGAGAGAAGCTGCAGCTCGTCGGTGTGACCGGGTTTCGCACTTTGCGGAACCCTGGGTAGAACTATCCAGTCGGGTTACGCGGCTGGAGCAGAAGATGTGACCCCAGTTGGCGTGGGTGGGATGGCATGCTCCAGATTTGCTCCACTTACTGAACGGTAACTGAAGTTCGCCGGGGCGATTCTCAAAGTGAGGCAAAACGAAAAAACCGCCCTGCCTCGGCAAACCTGCCAAGTGGGCGGTATTTCGTCACTGTGGAGCTAAGGGGACTCGAACCCCTGACCCCCTCACTGCCAGTGAGGTGCGCTACCAGCTGCGCCATAGCCCCGGAGCGAAGTTGTACTCCGCATCTCGTGTGTCCATACATTACACCGCCCGAGAAGGCCGTTCACGCGGGGGTCACTCTACGCGGTCCCGATCGCTGGAATCCCCACTGACCTGCATCTTTGAGGCTTATTTTTAGACGTGTATTGACTCCGCGTGTGACCGCCGTTACGTTTTCGACCATCGTGACGCCGAGGTCTCCGCCCGCTACGCCGCGTCTCCACTGGGCTCCGCCTCAGCTCGCCCTGCCCGAATGACGCGGAGGAGGTCCCGATGAGGGCCAGAGCAGCCCTGATAGCCCTGTTTTCCCTGCTCGGAGTGCTGATCGTGGTGGCTCCGGCGGCGCAGGCGGCCATCGTCCCCGATACCTGGTACACGGTGACGACCACGAGCGGGAAGTGCGTGGACGCGCGTGCCGCCGGGTCGGCCAACGGGACGGTCGTCCAGCAGTACGCCTGCAACCAGACCTTTTCCCAGCAGTGGCAGTTCCAGCCCACATCGGGTGGCTACTACCGGGTGAACACGCGCAACAACCCGGCGCAGGTGTGGGACGTCGCCGAGGTGTCGACGGCCGACGGCGGGCTCATCCACCTGTGGGCTTACGGCGGCGGGAACAACCAGCAGTGGCAGCTGGTCGAGGAAGCGGGCGGGGCGTATCACTTCGTGAGCCGCAACAGCGGTCGCTGCCTCGACATCCCGGGCCTCTCGACCCAGGACAGCACCCAGCTCCAGCAGTATTCCTGCAACGGCTCCGGCGCCCAGTCCTTCCGGCTCACGCCGGTCACCGGCACGGCGAACCCGGACCTCGGGCCGAACGTGCTCGTCTTCGACCCCGGGATGTCGCAGTCGGCGATCCAGTCCCAGGTCAACAGCGTGTTCTCACAGCAGGAGACCAACCAGTTCGGCGCGAACCGGAAGGCGCTGCTGTTCAAACCGGGCTCGTACAACGTCGACGTCAACGTCGGGTTCTACACGCAGGTGCTCGGGCTCGGCCTCTCCCCGGACAACGTGACGATCAACGGCGCGGTGCACGCGGAGGCCGACTGGTTCCAGGGCAACGCGACGCAGAACTTCTGGCGTGGCGCGGAAAACCTGTCCGTGAACCCCAACGGCGGCACCGATCGCTGGGCCGTTTCGCAGGCCGCGCCCTACCGTCGCATGCACGTCCGCGGCAACCTGCAGCTCGACGACGGCGGCTGGTCCAGCGGCGGCTGGATGTCCGACGTCAAGGTCGACGGTCAGGTCCGGTCCGGCTCGCAGCAGCAGTGGATCTCCCGCAACTCGCAGTTCGGCAGCTGGAGCGGCTCCAACTGGAACATGGTGTTCGCCGGAGTCAACGGCGCGCCGTCGACCAGTTTCCCGAATCCGCCTTACACCACGGTGAACACGACGCCGGTCGTGCGGGAGAAGCCGTTCCTCTACGTCGACAACGCGGGCGCGTACCAGGTCTTCGTGCCCTCCACGCGCACCAACGCTTCGGGCATCACGTGGGGCGCCAACCAGCCGGGTTCGTCGCTGCCGATCAGCCGCTTCTTCATCGCGAAGCCCGGCACGACGGCGTCGCAGATCAACGCGGCGCTCGCCGAGGGCAAGGACCTCCTGATCACCCCGGGCGTCTACCACCTCGACGAGACGCTCCGCGTCACCCGGCCGGACACCGTCGTGCTCGGACTCGGCCTGGCCACGCTGATCCCGGACAACGGCATCACCGCGATGACGGTGGCCGACGTCGACGGCGTCAAGGTCGCCGGCGTGCTGATCGACGCGGGCACCACGAACTCCACCACGTTGATGGAGGTCGGTCCCGCGAACTCCGCGCAGGATCACGCGGCCAACCCGACTTCGCTGCACGACGTGTTCTTCCGCGTCGGCGGGGCGGGCGTCGGCAAGGCCACGAACAGCCTGGTGGTCAACAGTGACGACGTCATCGGCGATCACCTGTGGATCTGGCGTGCCGACCACGGCAGCGGCGTCGGGTGGAACACCAACACCGCCGACACCGGCCTGATCGTCAACGGCGACGACGTCACGATGTACGGCCTGTTCGTCGAGCACTACCAGAAGTACCAGACGCTCTGGAACGGAAACCGCGGCAGGACGTACTTCTACCAGAACGAAATGCCTTACGACCCACCGAATCAGGCCGCCTGGATGAACGGCTCGACGCGGGGTTACGCGGCCTACAAAGTGGCGAACTCGGTGACGAACCACGAGGCGTACGGGCTCGGGAGTTACTGCTTCTTCAACGTGAATCCGAGCGTGGTCGCGGATCGCGCGATCGAGGCACCGAACAACCCGAACGTCCGCTTCCGCAGCATGGTCGCCGTCTCTCTCGGCGGGAACGGGACCATCAGCCGGGTCGTCAACGACCGCGGCGGACCGGCGAATTCGGGTTCGAACGTGGCGAATCTGGTCGCCTATCCCTGATGGACCCCGGTGCGCGCCGTGATGGCGGTCGCGGCGCGCACCGGCCTTTCACCCCTACGGGTGGCATGCCGCGCGCTCGCCTCCGGGCGCTCCGATACTCGGGGCATGCCTCTCGTCGGTCTCACCGTCGTCGAACCCCGGCTCGCCTGGCCCTTGGCCGCCGTCCGCGGGGTTTTCGCCATCCTGTTCGGCGTGCTCGCGCTCATCTGGCCCGGCGCCACCGTCCTGGCCCTCGCGATCATCTACGGCATTTACGCGATCATCGACGGCATCGGCGGCCTGATGCAGGCCTTCCGGCCGGGTGACGCCGCCCATCGCGCCGCCTACGGAGTCCTCGGCGTCCTCGGTATCGCCGCCGGTGTCCTGGTCCTGCTCTGGCCGGGGATCACGGTGCTGGTGCTGGCCTTCTTGGTCGGTTTCTGGGCGATCTTCACCGGCATCGTCGAGATCGTCGCCGCGATCCGGCTCCGCAAGCAGATCGAGGGCGAGGCCTTCCTCATCGCGGCGGGCGCGCTGTCCCTGATCGCGGGCGTCGTGATCGTGATCAACCCGATCGCCGGCGCCTACGGGATCGCGCTGCTGGTCGGGATCTACGCCCTGCTTTACGGCGTGATGCTGCTCGTGCTGGCCTTCCGTCTGCGCAAACTCACCCAGCAAGCCTGAAAGCCTGTCGCAAGTGGACCTGTGCCCCGGTGCGGCGCAGGTTCGACAGGCTCGGCGAGCCCTCCACGGCCGTCGCGACGGCGAACCGGTGCCCTTCGCGGGCTGCCGCGGCGAGCCCATGCGCCAACAGCCGCGCCTGCGCGCCTTGGCCGCGATGTTCGCGCGGCGTGGCCGAACCGCCGAGGAGCACGCCGGGGCCGTGCGAACTCATGGCCGCGGCGGAGATCGGCACGCCGTTCTCGACGAGCAGCGACCGCCGGATCCGATGATCGCGGTGCTCTGCGGCGATGAACTCCGTCACGGCGCCGCCGCTTTCGTACCCGTCGAGCAGGATGCGGAGGAACACGTCGATGTCGGGTGAGTCGTCGACGTCCGCATCCGTCGGAGGCAGGTCGGTGAGCGGGAGGATCGCGATCGGGCGGACAGCGACGGGCACGAGACCGGCCGGGTTCAAGCCCGCCGGGAGCACGAGTGTCGGCGGGTCTCCGTCCCAGCACGAAGCGCCGGCGAGCCGGATGGCCGACGGCAGCTTCTCCTCGGTGACGCCGGAGATCGTGCGCAGGAACCGCAGTTCCGGTGCGGTGGCCAGCACCGCGAGCAGCCCGTCTTCGCGCCACGCGGAGAAAGTGCCCGGCAGGCCCGCGGCCGCTTCACACGCGAGGACGGTACGGGCATGGATCACTTCTTCGGCTTCGGTCAGCACGACCCGAACGTAATAGGGATTAGGCTGAACCGGTGAGCCAGCCGATCCTGTTGACCGTCGACGACGATCCCGCCGTGTCCCGTTCGGTCGCCCGCGACCTGCGCAAACGGTACGGGAAGGACTACCGGATCATCCGGGCCGATTCCGGGGCCGACGCCCTCGAAGCCCTGCGCGAGATCAAGCTGCGCGGCGACGCCGTGGCCGCGATCCTCGCCGACTACCGGATGCCGCAGATGGACGGCATCGTCTTCCTCGAGAAGGCGATGGACCTGTTCCCGAACGCGCGCCGCGCGCTGCTGACCGCGTACGCCGACACCGACGCCGCGATCCAGGCGATCAACGTCGTCGATGTCGACCACTACCTCCTCAAGCCGTGGGACCCGCCGGAGGAGAAGCTGTACCCGGTCATCGACGCGCTGGTGGAGACCTGGCGCGCGGTGGGGGAGCGGCCGGTTGACGAGATCAAGCTCATCGGCCACCGGTACTCGTCGCCGTCGTTCCACCTGCGCGACTTCCTGGCGCGCAACGCCGTGCCGTACCGCTGGTACTCCGTCGACGACGACGAGGGACGCCGGATCCTCGACGCGGCGGACGCGGCGGCCCAGGACATCCCGGTGCTGGTCACGCCGGACGGCACGGTGCTGCGCCAGCCGTCCGGGCCCGAACTCGCCGACGCCGTCGGCCTGTCCACGCGCCCCGCGCAGGAGTTCTACGACCTGATCGTCATCGGCGGCGGGCCCGCCGGGCTCGGGGCGGCCGTGTACGGCGCGTCGGAGGGGCTGCGGACGGTGATCGTCGAGCGCAAGGCCACCGGCGGGCAGGCAGGCACCAGCTCCCGCATCGAGAACTACCTCGGTTTCCCGGACGGGGTTTCCGGCGCGCAGCTCACCGACCGTGCACGGCGGCAGGCGCTCAAGTTCGGCGCCGAGGTGCTCACCGCCCGCGACGTCGTGGGCCTGGAGGCGCGCGGCTCCGCGCGAGTGGTCCTGTTCGGCGACGGCACCGAGATCTCCGCGCATTCCGTGGTGCTGGCCAGCGGCGTCAACTACCGCGCGCTGGAGGCTCCCGGAGTCGCCGAGCTCGCCGGCCGCGGCGTGTACTACGGCTCGGCCGCCACCGAGGCGCCCGAGTGCAAGGGCGAGCACGTCTACATCGTCGGCGGCGCGAACTCGGCGGGCCAGGCGGCGGTGTTCTTCTCCAAGCACGCCGCCGACGTCACCATCCTCGTCCGCGGCCAGTCGCTCGAAGCGTCGATGTCGCACTACCTCATCGAGCAGATCGCCGCGATCGGGAACATCCACGTCCGCACCCGGACCACGGTGGTCGAGGCGCACGGCGACGATCACCTCGAACGGCTCACCCTGTGCGAGAACGGCGGCGCGACCGAGACCGTGCCGACCGGGCACCTGTTCATCTTCATCGGCGCGGCGCCGCGCACCGACTGGCTCGGCACGGAGATCCAGCGCGACGACCACGGGTTCGTGCGGACCGGGCCCGATCTGGTCACCGAAGGCAGCCCACCGCCGGGCTGGACGCTGGACCGCGACCCGCACTACCTGGAGTCGTCCATCCCCGGCGTGTTCGTGGCGGGCGACGTCCGGGCCGCGTCGGTGAAGCGCGTCGCGTCGGCCGTCGGCGAAGGCGCCATGGCGGTCACCCTGGTTCACCGGTACTTGGAGGAACAATGAGCGTCCTGCCCAGGGAGGAACTGCGCGGGCTCTTCCTCTTCGAGCACCTCGGCGAAGAACAGCTGGACTGGATCGACGAGCACGCGGTCCTGGAGCAGTACGCCGGCGGCACCACGGTCATGCGCGAGGGTGAACCGGCCACCTGCTTCTACCTCCTGCTGTCCGGCGCGCTGCGGATGACGCGGCTCGTCGGCGGCACCGAGGTCGAGACGATCCGGTCCGACCAGCGCGGCGCGTACTGCGGTGCGACGCAGTTCTTCGTGCACCAGGAGACCGAACACACCTACGGCGCTTCGGTGCACGCGGTCAGCGATCTCACCTTCCTGACCCTGCCCGCGGCCGAGTTCGCCACCGAGTTCCGCCGCTGGTTCCCGATGGCGACGCATCTGCTGGAGGGCATGTACCTCGGCTGGCGCAACAGCGACACGGTGATCGGTTCGCGGCGGCGGCTGCTCGCGCTCGGCGAACTCTCCGCCGGGCTGACCCACGAGCTCAACAACCCGGCCGCCGCGGCCGTCCGCGCGACGGCGTCGCTGCGGGAGCGGGTCGCCGGGATGCGGCACAAACTCGCGATGCTGGCGAAGAAGAACGTCGACCCGACGCTGCTGGAGCAGTTGCTGGAGATCCAGGAACAGCTGGTCAAGCAGGTCGCTTCGGCGCCGAAGCTGACCGCGATGCAGCAGGCCGATCGCGAGGACGAGATCGGCGACTGGTTCGAGGACCACGGCATCGACCAGGGCTGGGACCTCGCCGACATCTACGTCCGCGCCGGGCTGACCGTGCCCGACCTGGACCGGCTGCTCGACTCGGTCGGGGAGACCTTCCTCGACGGCGCCGTCCGCTGGCTCGCGTACGCGCTCGAGACCGAGATGCTGATGGGCGAGATCGAGGATTCGACGACCCGCATCTCGGTGCTGGTCGGCAAGGCCAAGCAGTACTCCCAGATGGACCGCGCGCCGCACCAGTGGATCGACGTCCACGAAGGACTCGACTCCACCCTCGTCATGCTGGCGGGCAAGATCGCACCGGGCATCCGCGTGGTGAAGGAGTACGACCACGCGGTGCCGAGGATCCCGGCGTACGCGGGCGAGCTGAACCAGGTGTGGACGAACGTCATCGACAACGCGCTCGGCGCCATGGGCACCGAGGGGACGCTGACCTTGCGGACCTCCCGGGTGGACGACCACGTGCACGTCGAGATCGGCGACACCGGACCGGGGATCCCGGTGGAGGTGCGGCAGCGGATCTTCGAGCCGTTCTTCACCACGAAACCGGTGGGGCAGGGGACCGGGCTCGGCCTGGACATCTCCTGGCGCATCGTCGTCGAACGGCATCAGGGCGATCTGCGGGTCGACTCGGAACCGGGGGACACGCGGTTCACCGTGTGCCTGCCGGTCTCGGAGCAGTCCGTGATCTGACGGGGAACCGGGTGGTCGTGAGTGGCGATTCGTGTTCTATTGAGGGGTAAGGCAAAGGTGTCCCTGCCCGGGTGTCAAGTCCGTGAAGGCCTCCTTGAGGGACCCTGGGTCCCTCAAGGAGGCCTTCA